>CAJUEF010000017.1:0-25326 GCA_910585035.1 uncultured Christensenellaceae bacterium
TGTTTGTGTCTGCTAAAGTATATTATTTGGTATATGGTTTTCTTTTGTGGTGCTGTCCAAATCTTTGATTTGGAGACAGCACCTATGCAAGGATTGCAAGGGAGGGCAAGCCACAGGCGCTTGTCGATTGGCTGCAATCTACTGCTGCTCCACCTTTCTTTTTTCTAAAAGAAAGGTGGAAAAGAGAAGCAGGGAAAAACTACTTACCAAAATGCTTTCCGGCAAGCTTAACGGATTCGTTAGCGTCCTTGGCGTAATAATCTGCGCCGACCATTTTGGCATATTCATCATTTAAAACAGCGCCGCCAACCATTGTTTTACAGTCCAGCCCGTTTTCGTGAATGGCATCAATGGTGCGCTGCATGTTTTTAACCGTGGTAGTCATAAGGGCGCTTAAGCCTACAAGAGAGGTTTTATGCTTTTTAATAGCGGCAACAACCTCTTCAACAGGCACGTCTTTTCCCAGGTCAATAACCTCGTAACCATAATTGGATAAAAGCATTTTAACGATGTTTTTGCCTATGTCGTGAATATCGCCTTCAACGGTGGCAACGATAATTTTATCGTGCTTTACCTCTGCTTCGGTGTTGTGCTTGCTGAGCACCTCAAAGCCGTTTTTAACGGTCTCAGCGCTGAGCATAAGCTGGGGCAGAAATATCTTTCCGGTCTCGTAATAATTACCGACAACGTCCAAAGCGGGGATAAAGTAGTTATCTATAATATCCATAGGCGCATGGGTTTTAAGCATATTTTCAACCATAGGTGCGGCTTCGTCTTTAAGCCCTTTAATTATAACGGACTTTAAATCGTCGTCGCCTGCATTTGCGGGAGCGGATACAGGGGCGGAGACAGCCGCATATTTTTCAATAAACGCCTGACCGCTTTTATCCTGGCAGTTAAACACGCGAAAGCTGTTGACAACGTCCATAATTTCTCTAGAGCAAGGGTTGACTATAGGTGCGTCCAGCCCTGCGCCAAAGGCAGCGGCTAGGAATACCGAGTTTAAAAGAGGGCGGCTAGGCAAACCAAAGGACACGTTGCTAACGCCAAGGACGCATTTAACGCCAAATTCTTTTTTGACCAGCTTAATAGCCTCAAGGGTGGTTAAAACCTGCTCTTGCTGGGCGCTGGCAGTGAGCACAAGGCAGTCTATTAAAATATCTTCTTTTGGGATGCCGTATTTTGCGGCGGTTTCTATTATGCGGCGGGCGATTTCCAGCCTGCCCTCTGCCGTGGAAGGAATGCCGCTTTTATCAAGGCACAGCCCGAGAACGCATGCGCCATATTTTCTGGCTATTGGGAAAATCTTATCCATGGTTTCCATATCGCCGTTTACAGAGTTAATAAGGGGCTTACCCTTATAATGGCGAACGGCGTTTTCCACTGCTGCGCTGTCGGTACTGTCTATTTGAAGGGGCAGAGACACACAGGACTGAATGCTGATAACGGCTTTTTTAAGAACGTCGCTCTCGTCTATTTCCGGCAGGCCCACATTGACGTCAAGAATGTCCGCACCGTTTTCCTTTTGGCTTATGGCTTCGCCGAGAATATAATCGTAGTTTTCTTTTTTCAGAGCTTCCTTTAGTTTTGGCTTGCCTGTGGGATTTATTCTTTCGCCTATAAGGCTGATTTTACCATCCATAATAACTGTGCTGCTGTCTGAGCATATAGCGGTTACGGGCTTTGGTGAAATAGCCACAGGGGTCATGTCTGCAAGGGAAGCGCGCATTTTGGAGATAAACCCAGGAGTAGTGCCGCAGCAGCCCCCAAGAATACGCACGCCAAGACCTGCCATTTCTTTCATGCGGGCAGCGTATACATCGCTGCTGTAACCGTAATTACCGTCTAAATCCGGCAGACCTGCGTTTGCCTGAACCATTACGGGAGCTTTGGAATATTCTAAAATCGTCTTTACTATTGGCAAAAGCTCGTCAGGACCGAGGGAGCAGTTGACACCAAGGGCGTCAACGCCAAGACCGCTTAGGGTAATTGTGGCGGAAAGAGGGTCTGTACCCACGAAGGTACGGCCGTTTTCCTGATAGGACATAGTGGCGAAAACAGGCAGGGAGGTGTTTTCCTTTGCTGCAAGAATGCCTATTTTAAGCTCCATTAAATCGGAGAAGGTCTCAAAAATAATTACGTTCGCCCCCGCTTTTTCTCCTGCAACAACCTGTTCTTTAAAAATGTCGTAGGCATCTTCAAAGGAAAGCGTGCCAAGAGGGGAGAGAAGCTGACCTATTGGGCCAACGTCCAGGGCAACGTATTTCGGGTTGGCCGCCTTTGCGTTATTAACTGCGGCGGTAATAAGGTCTGCAATAGACGTATCGGGTATTTTATGTCTGTTTGCACCAAAGGTGTTGGTTGTAACACAGTCGCATCCGGCTTCAACGTATGCTTTGTGTATGCTTTGGAGAAGCTCAGGATTTTTAAGGCTTAGCATATCAGGTATTTCGCCTACCTTCATGCCGCTTTTTTGCAGCATTGTGCCCATGGCGCCGTCAAAAATAAGATGGCTATTCTTTATGTGTTCCAGTATTGTCACAGGTGTTGCCTCCTTTGCGAAGTTTACAGGTGTTTCTAATGCTGCATACGCTGCATTTGTCGGAAATTATCTCTCTTGCAGTGTCTGAAAGGCCGAGAATTGCCGTAACGGATTTTACGGGAACAAGAAGATTGCTTGGAGTTAGGGTTATTCCCGCCAGCTTTTCAGGGGTGAGCAGCTTAAATATGGTTTTTTGGGCGGAAAGGGGAAGATCCCCATAGCCGGGACTGAAGCGGAAGTTATGTTTCTTTTTGCCTGTTTTTTCCAGTATTTCCGCTTCAACAGCGTCGCACACCTGCTCTACAAGGGCGGAGCCGCAGCTGTTAAAAATTATGCTCTTTGCCTGGTCTGCAGTTTGCAGCATATTTAAACGGTGGTCAAACATTGCGCCGATTGTAACGCCCATAAGGGCGCAGGTGTCGCATCCTGTTAGGTGATTATATATATCCTTCCCTTCTAGAAAAAGCCCTGAACTGCCGATTTCAACACCGCCGCTTGTGTGGGAAATGGGGTATATTTTATAGGT
Source organism: uncultured Christensenellaceae bacterium (assembly GCA_910585035.1). Lineage (GTDB taxonomy): Bacteria > Bacillota > Clostridia > Christensenellales > MGBC116941 > MGBC116941. The sequence continues at coordinate 3,069 of CAJUEF010000017.1, forward strand.
GTAGGCAGGATGAGCAGTTTCGAGACACTGCTTTATAGCGTCGTCAATAATAAGGGCAAGATGCTCGTCAATCTCCTGTCCTTTATAGCCCATATAGCGAAGAGCCTGCTCTTTATCTATGTAATCTATTTTAATCAACTTTTTACCGCCTTAAAAAGCTCTTTTGCAATGTGAGGTTTATTCATGGTGTAAAGGTGAACGCCGTTTACTCCTGCAGATTTAAGCTCTTCAATCTGTTTACATGCGTATTCAATGCCTGCTTTTTGAAGGCTTTCTTTATCGTCCTGATACTTTGTAAGGATGCGAATTATTTTACCTGGGAGGGAAACGCCACACATATAAATCATACGTTCTACCTGTTCTTTGCTTAAAATAGGCATAACGCCAGCACAAACGGGAGCGTTTATTCCTGCCGCCCGCAGCTTTTCCAGGTAATTTAGAAAAATGCCGGATTCAAAACTGAGCTGACTTATGAGGAAAAAAGCTCCGGCGTCAATTTTTTGCTTGCAGTATTCAACCTCTTTGTCTATATCGTTACAGTCAATATGGGTTTCGGGATAGCATGCGCCGCTGACGCAAAAGCCTTCGGAATATACTTCGCTTATCAGCTCTTTTGCATAGGTGTAATCATTCAGGGGCTGGGATTCAAGGGGTCTGTCTCCTCTAAGCGCCAGCACGTTGGAAATATTGCGGGTTTTAAAAAGTTCCAGTCGCTGTTTTACCTGTTCTTTAGTAAGAGTAAGACACGTCATATGAACCACGGGTTCAATGTCGTATTTGCTTTTTAAGTAGCTGCAAAGGTCAATGGTGTTATCTGAATGTATTGTGCCTCCTGCGCCGCAGGTAACGCTGATGAAATCAGGTTTAAGGGTGCTGAGCTCGTCCAGTATTGGTATGGACGCAGTTATATCCAAATCGTTTTTGGGCGGAAAGATTTCAAGAGACGCCAAAAACTCATTTTCGTAAAACATTTGTGAAATATGCATGATTTTTACCTTTCTTTATGTAATTAATACTATAAAACTACGATATTTAATTATATCAACATTGTATTATCTAGTCAACAATTCTGTTTGTTTATTAGTATTTGACTTTTTAAAACGAATTAAATTGAATGAAAGAATAATATAAAATTCATATTACGTGCAAAAAATTACAAAACTACGGAAAATTTATATAAAAAATGAATTATTTGAAAAAACACATTGCACTTTTCTAGAAATTAATTATAATGGTATATATATGAAAGGTGGTAAAATTTTATGGCGATTAAGAATAGTTATTTGCAGGGAGTTTTGGAAGATGTAAAAAAGAGAAATCCCGGAGAGCCGGAGTTTCTCCAGGCTGTAACCGAAGTTTTGGAATCTCTTGAACCTGTTGCCGATAAAAGGCCTGATTTAATCGAGGCAGGGGTGTTTGACTGTATTGTTGAGCCGGAGCGTATTATTAAATTCCGTGTGCCTTGGATGGACGATAATGGAAAGGTGCATGTGAACAGGGGCTTTAGAATTCAGTTTAACTCAGCTATAGGACCTTATAAGGGCGGTCTTCGTCTGCATCCTTCCGTTAACGAGAGCGTTATTAAATTCCTTGGTTTTGAGCAGGTGTTTAAAAATTCTCTTACAGGTCTTCCAATAGGCGGCGGCAAGGGCGGAAGCGACTTTGATCCTAAGGGAAAGAGCGATAACGAAGTAATGCGTTTTTGCCAAAGTTTTATGACTGAGCTTTACCGCCATATAGGCGCTGATACAGACGTGCCTGCCGGTGATATTGGCGTGGGAGCAAGGGAAATAGGTTACCTTTTTGGGCAGTATAAAAAAATTACAAATGAATACGTTGGAGTGCTTACAGGTAAAGGACTTACTTATGGAGGAAGCCTGGCAAGAAAAGAGGCGACAGGCTATGGGCTTTGTTATTTTACAAATGAAATGCTTGCTGATAAAGGAGATAGTTTTAAAGGCAAGACTGTTGTAATTTCGGGCTCAGGTAACGTTGCAATTTATGCTACGGAAAAAGCAACCGAGCTTGGCGGAAAGGTTATTGCTCTTAGTGATTCAAACGGCTATATTGTGGATGAAGACGGAATTGATCTTGACCTTGTAAAACAGATTAAAGAGGTTGAGAGAAAGAGAATTAAGGAATATGTAAACACTAAAAAGAATGCAAAATATGTTGAGGGATGTTCCGGAATATGGAGCGTTAAGTGCGACATTGCCCTTCCTTGCGCAACTCAAAATGAGCTGGATGAAAAGGCAGCAAATGAGCTGGTTGCAGGCGGATGTAAGCTTGTTGCAGAAGGCGCTAACATGCCTTGCACTCCACAGGCTGTAGATGTGTTTAGAAAAAACAAGATCCTTTTTGGACCTGCAAAAGCTGCTAATGCCGGCGGCGTTGCAACATCTGCTCTTGAGATGTCACAGAATTCTATGAGATACGGCTGGAGCTTTGAAGAAGTTGACGGCAAACTGCAGGGTATTATGAAGAGCATATTTGAGAATGCTGCAAAAGCTGCCAAAGAATACGGTTTTGAGGATGATTTGGTGGTTGGAGCTAACATTGCAGGCTTTTTAAAGGTTGCTGAAACAATGAAGGCATACGGAGTATAATTATATAGACTTTGTGCAGTTTACGGCGTAATGATAACTTATCATTACGCCTTTTTATTTGTTTTCTTTTGTGTTAAAATGTACTCAATATAATTGATGAAAATTAAGTTGTGTTTTGACTTGTATTTTATTTTTTGGAGGCAAATGATGAAAAAGGCAATTTCCATAGTTTTATCTGCAGTGCTGTGTTTTATACTTATAATGCCTGTGACTGCACAGGAAAACTTAAGAGCGGCGTATAAAGAAGAAGTGAAAATGAATACCTTTAGGGATATTGGTGATTTTTCTCCTTATAGCGTTGCTGACGATGTGGAATACGAGGCTATGAGGTATGTATTTGACTGTTTATATTACATAGATGAAAATGACAGGGCAAAAGAAATGATGGGTCATAGCCTTTTTATAAGTGATGATAATATGGAATACAGAATTACTTTAAGAGATAATTTAAAGTGGCATGACGGCAGCACCATTACAGTAGATGACGTGGTTTTTACATTTGAAAATGCAAAAAATGTGGCTTGGTATAAAAACTGTGCCAGAGCTATTGAAAGTGTCAGCGCAGAGGGGAACACCATAATATTTAGGCTGAAATATGCAGACCCGGTGTTTATGAAAGAAGCAATTACATATGTTCCAATTGTTCCAAAGGCCTATTATGAAAAGGGAGAATATGTGAGTGTTGGCAGCGGAGCATATATGATTTTGGAAATCAATGAGGGAAAGAGCTATGTGCTTGGCAGTACAGACTATTATCTCACAGATGTCAATGCAGGAAGAATTGTTATAGATATTCTTGGAAGCGAGCAGGAATGTGCTAAGGCTGTGATGCGGGGAGAATATTGGTCAACTTTTGGTAATCTTGGATTTGACAGTTTTAATCTTTACGATAAGGATATACATGATGTTATAAATATTTACGGTATGACATCAGATGTGTTTTTTATGAATAATGAAAATCCGTATTTAAGCGATGTTAATTTGAGAAAAGCGGTTTCTAAAGTAATAGATTATGATAAAATAGTAAACGAGGTTTACGGAGGAAAGGCCGATAAGGGTTCGCCGGGGTTTTTTAACCAAAAGCTTGGATATGCAAATAAAGAGCTTGAATACAATAATAATATCGATGAGGCAAAGCAGCTTCTTTTAAACTCAGGATATGGCTTTGAAGCTGGAATATTAAAAGATAAAAACCACAGCATAGTTTCTTTTGACGTTTTGACAAAAGAAGGACAGCCACAAAAAATTGCAGAAATTATTAAAGAAGGTCTTTTAAGTATAGGAATTAATGCAGAAATTGTAAGCGCTGATAAAGACGGGCTTTTGGAGAAGTTAAAAAGCGGAGATTATCAAACGGCTATAGTCAATTTAGACAGCTATTATCAATATTGTGAATCTAACTTAAATTTGCTGTTAAATGATGAATATGCAAATTACAGCAGATATAAATCTAATACCCTGGGAGATGCACTCAATAAATATGCCAAAGCTATGGATGTATATGAGCGTCATGATGCGCTTATGCAGTTACAGACCCTTATAGGTGAAGAAGCGCCGTTTATAACCCTTTGTTATCCAAAGCAGTTAAACGCCTATGAAAAAGGAGTTTATAATACCTTTGCTTATAAAGAGGGAGTGGGAATTTACTCTGTTTTAAGCTTTATAACCAATAAAAAATCCATAGCAGCAGATGGAAACACAAAGGTGCTTATGGGACCTGAAAAGGGGAATATGAGTATGTTTGCAGTTTCCGCAGTTGTAATAGGAATTATTGCTTTGGGATTTGTTTCATTATATTTTGTAAACAGATATAAAAACAGGAATACCATCGGTAAAGGAGACGCCTGATATGCTTACGGAAATGCCAACGGAGGAAATGATAAGCAAGTGGAAAAGGGTATACAGTGAATATAGGGGAAAGCTTAAACCAAACAGAAAGAGTTCATATGAGCTTGTTGAATATTTAAAGAACAGTTATCCCTTAAAAGAAATGGACGACAGGAAATTTGAAAATATGGTAACTGAAGAAATGATGGAAAACGACTTTTCCATGGAGAAGCTGGAAAAGGGAAAGACACCGAGAATAGTCAGCTTTAAAGTGCTTAATATCGGTGATGGAGAAAGGCTTTATAAAAAGCAGGATAAGATTTTTAAAGGTCTTGATATAATAATTGGAATAGATATGGAAACGGGGTATTTTCACATTGAAGGCAGCAGCATACTGTATGACGAGCTGTTTAAATTTCGGGGGCTGGATGAGCAGGATTTGAGTAATTATTTTTTAGTATACGAATATGTTAAACAGATGGACAAATAAAAAGAGAACGCAAATTCCGTTCTCTTTTTATTCTAATTTATATTTATTGATTAACAAAAGCTTACGATTGGCATTCGCATACAAGGTTATCTTCTTGATAGAGGTATTCATCCATAATCTGCTGAACATTTTTGTTTATAGCCTGAAGCATTTCACGGGCGTATTTCTTGCTATCCTCACTGTTAAAAGGGCATTGAATAAATTTAGTCAGGCCTTGAATGCCCATAAGGTTGCCTCTAAGCAGGCATTTTATAAGGTCATAGGTATTGTGTTTTAGGAAGAGATCCATTTTCATCATCCAGGAAAAATATATGGATTTTATAGCGCCTATGTCGTCCAGCCCATAATATACCTTTTCCATTTTGTGCATTTGTTCTTCATATACCTCTCTTTGCGTACGTATTGTATTCATTAAACGTTCGTCAGTTACATAGCGCATAATATGCTCGCAGTATTCCTTGCCCATTTGCGCTGTGTTATGAAGCTTATTTATTTCATATTTAATCATGGTTTATACCTCCTGCTTACTGATGTTAATATTATTACCAAAAAAGAAATTATTATTACAAAGATAAGATGTTGCGAAGAAAGGCTTTTTAATATATACTTGTAACTAACGAAAAAAAGGATGTGCCTTTATGGAGAAAAAAAGTACAAAAATTAAGATTGGCGGCATTGAATACACAATTACCGGCTACGAAGAACCGGAATATATGCAAAAGGTCGCTGTTTATGTAGATAAAAAAATGAACGAGGTAAGACAAAAGTGCTTTAGTCTTGATTCCGCTATGATTGCTGTGCTTACAGCCGTTAATTTGGCTGATGAGAATTTAAAACTTTATGACAGGGTTGAAGAACTGGAAAAGGAAATAAACAGGCTGGGAAATAGGCAGGATATTAAAAATAATCATGGAACTGTTGTAAAACGGAAAAGAGGTTAAAGCAAATTTTATATTTGCTTTTTCTTTTTTTGTATAATATTATTTTGATTTTTAAACAGGTGAAATATGAAAGATATAGAATTGCTTGCTCCTGCAGGGAGCATGGAAGGGCTAAAGGCGGCAGTATCCTTTGGTGCGGATGCTGTTTATCTTGGGGGACAAAGACATAACGCAAGAATAAATGCAAAAAATTTTGATGAGGAGGAAATAAGGCAGGCAATTAAATATGCAAGGCTCAGGGGCAAAAAAGTTTATGTAACCCTTAATACTCTGCTTTTTGAGAATGAACTGGAGGGAATAATTGAATATGTAAACGGTCTTCAGGAAATGGGAGCGTGCGCTGTTATACTTCAGGATTTGGGAGCGGCAAAAATTATTGGAGAAGAATGCACGATACCAATGCATGCCAGCACTCAAATGGGTATACATAATTTGGACGGCTGCAATGCCATAGAAAAGCTTGGGTTTGAGCGGGCAATACTTTCAAGGGAAGTTCCATTAAAAGAGATAGAGTATATAAGTAAAAGAAGTAATATGGAATTGGAAACTTTCGTGCACGGCGCTCTTTGCTCTTGCTTTTCCGGTCAGTGTTTGTTTTCGTATTTAAAGGGGGGAAGAAGCGGAAACAGGGGAGAATGCGCCCAGCCTTGCAGGCTGGAATATAAGGGATTTGGGCATCCTTTTAGCACTAAGGATTTAATGGCTTTGGAGCTGTTGCCAAGGCTTATTGAAGCAGGGGTTACGTCGTTTAAAATTGAAGGAAGAATGAAACGGCCGGCTTATGCAGGGGTAGTTACCGGAATATATAGGAAAGCTATTGATTTGGCTCTTGCAGGAAAGGATATGCCTGTTCAAAAATACAAACAGGAGCTTATAAAGATATACAATCGCGGAGGATTCACAAAGGGATATTACCTTGATAATAAAGATATTTTCGCAAGTGAACGCCCTAACCATATGGGAGAAAAAGTAGGCGTTGTAACGGCTGCTAAAAAAAACCGTTTGGAAATCAAGGCAGACAGGGAAATAAATGTTTATGACGGGCTTTCCTTTGGCAGTGTAGGAATGGAAATATCGGATTTGTATGAGGATGGAAAGCGGGTGGAAAAAGGCAAGGGAAATCTGTCCTTTAGCTGTGTGTTAAAGGGAATAAAAAAAGGAGATACAGTTTATCGCACTACTGATTATGCTCAGATAAAGACCGTTGAAGATAAAATTCTGCATGATGATTTGGAAATTCCCGTGGAGGTGGAGTGTGAAATTCATGAAAATATAAGGCTAAAGCTTAAAAGCATGAATAAATCGGCAGAGGTTTTAAGCAAAGAGCCTGTAGAAGCGGCAAGAACAAGGAATACTACCTTTGAAGATGTAAAAAAATGTATGACTAAGTTTGGAGATACTGTTTTTGTTCCTTCAAAAATAAGAATTGATATTGACAACGGTGTGTTTGTGCCTGTAAAGGAAATGAATTTGCTTAGAAGGAAAGCTGTAGCGCTTTTGGAAAAGGAACTTATAAGTGGAAATAAACGGGAAAAAATAACGTATTTGGAATTAAAAAGACATAAAGACAAAGGATATAATAAAGTAACTATTGGTATGCTTGAAAAAAGGCGTACGGCGGACTGCGATTTGTTTTTGGTTTATCCAAAGAATATAAGGGATGGAGCAGGCAGCGCAGACGGTATTGTGCTTCCACCGGTTTCTTTTGATGAAGATTTGGCGGAAACAGAAAAGGCGGTTAGGACAAATGATATTCTTGTGTGCAATAATGTGGCACAGATAGAGAGGTTTAAAGGAAAGTGCAGAATATGGGCGGGAATGGGAATGAATTGCACCAACAGTTATTGCGCGCAGGTCTTATATAATATGGGGTGTGAAGAAATAATAAGCTCTGTTGAGGCAAGTGTTAAAGGAACCCTTAAAATAAAAGATGGATTTATTCCCGCAATGGTTTTCACAGCTTGCCCTAAAAAGGCGGCTGTTGGCTGTGAAAAGTGTAAAAGTGAAAGTATTACGGGAGACGGGAAAAAAGAATTTACATGTGTTAAGCTAAAGAATACATATTCTTTTTTACTTTCCAAATATAAAAGTGATTTTGGGCAAGTGGAATTTATATAACAAAAACAGTAAAAGGCTTTTAAAGAAAGGAAGCGGTACGTTGGCACAAAACAGTAATTTATATACTGTGTTTTGTGCAAATTATGTATCGCCCGGGGATTATAATGGAACAATTAGAATTTGACAAGATAATTAACATATTAACTACCTTTGCAGTGACAGAGCTTGGTAAAAAAAGATGTAAAAAAACTAAACCTTGCGGCAGTTTTTTTGAAGCAGAACAGCAGCTTGATTTAACCCAGTGTGCCGTTGATACAAGAATAAAGCTGGGCAGCAGCCCAATAAGACCGTTTAGCGATATAAGCGATAGCGTTAAAAGAGCAAGTATTGGGGGAAGCCTTGGCATTGGACAGATAATGAAGGTTGGGAATTTGCTTTCTGCCTCACATACGGCAAAAAAACACTTGATTGCTGATGATATTCCAATGGAAATATCATCTATTGCTTCATCAATAACTCTTAATGAGAGGCTGCAAAAGGACATTACCGAGTGCTTTATCTCTGAAAACGAGGTAAGTGATAGCGCTTCCGAGCAGCTGCGCATTATACGCAGAAAAATGCACAAGTGCCAGGGAAGAATAAGAGATAAGCTTTCGTCTATGATTAGTTCTTCAGCATTTGCTAAAAATTTGCAGGACCCTATTATTACAATGCGAAACGGTAAATTTGTATTGCCTGTTAAAAGTGAATGCAGAGGGAATGTCCCGGGGGTACTTCATGACCAGAGCGCCAGCGGTCAGACTGTATTTATTGAGCCTATGGCGGTTGTAGAAATAAACAATGAGCTTATAGCTCTGACCATTGAAGAAAGGGCGGAAATAGAAAGAATTTTAGAAGCATTTTCTGCACGTATTGGTGAAATTGCAGATGAGCTAAATACAAATGCTGAAGTTTTGGTAACGCTGGACGTGCTTTTTGCAAAGGCGGCGATGGCAGCAGAGATGAAAGCTTCAAGGCCTGTGCTAAGCAGTGATGGGATAATAGATTTAAAGCAGGCAAGGCATCCACTTATTGACGCAGATAAGGTTGTTCCCGTTGACGTTACAATTAAAAAGGATATTGACTGTCTGCTTATTACCGGCCCTAACACCGGTGGAAAGACGGTTACTTTAAAAACAATTGGTCTTTTTGCTCTTATGGCTAAAAGCGGTATGTTTATATGTGCAGATATAAACAGTAAAATCAGTTTTTTCTCTAATATATATGTGGATATTGGCGATATTCAAAGTATTGAACAAAGCTTAAGTACGTTTTCCGGTCACATTAAGCGGATTGTAGACATTTTTGACAAGGTACAGCAAGGAGACTTGTGTCTTTTAGACGAGCTTGGAGCAGGAACAGACCCTATTGAAGGAGCTGCACTTGCAACTGCAATAGTTGACGTGCTGATTGGACGAGGAGTAAAGGTGGCTGCAACAACTCACTATGCAGAATTAAAAGCCTTTGCTATTGCAAATCCAAGAATTGAGAATGCCGGTATGGAGTTTGATATTAACACACTGTCACCAACTTATAAGCTTATCACGGGCCTTGCAGGAAAGAGCAACGCCTTTCTTATAAGCAAGCGTTTGGGGCTCGAGGACGAGGTAATAAATAACGCAAGAGAAAGAATGGGTAAACGAGATGTGCAGTTTGAAAATGTGATTTCATCGGCGGAAAAGCTTAAAACCAAAGCTATCAGGGATTTGGAAAAGGCAAGCGCATTAAAAGCAGATAATGAAAAGCTGAATAAGCGCCTTAAAGACGTTTATGACAAGCAGCAAAAAGAATATAAACGAATTGTGGAAAAGGCCAAGGAAGAAGCAAAATCAATTTTGGAACAGGCCAGCGATGAAGCAAAAGAGGTCATAAAGGATATAAGAAAGATAAAGGTGAATTTGGAAAGAGAGGATGAACAAACAATTCAAAAGGGCGGCCAGCGTATTAAAAAGCAGCTTGAAAAGGTTATTGAAAACGAATTGGAAGAAAAAGGAGCAGCCCTTGCAAAAAACCTTAAAGCAGGAGATGTCGCCGACCTTATGGGGGTAGGTAAGGTTACAATAGTTGAAGAGCCGGACAGCAAAGGAAATGTTGTGGTTATGGGAGGCTCTGTGAAATTTACTGTTAAAAAAGACAAGCTTTATGAATATACAGGCGCAGGTGAAAAAAAGAAAAGCAGTAAAAAAGCCAATATTAAATTAAAGTCAGATGTAAAACAGGAAATAATGCTTTTAGGTAAAAATATAGACGATGCATGTCTTGAAATAGACAAGTGTATAGACGACGCCTTACTCTGTAATATAAAGGAGTTAAGACTTGTGCACGGTAAAGGCACAGGTGCGCTGAGAAAAGGAATTCACAGCCATTTAAAAAGAAACAGATATGTGGATGACTTTAGGCTTGCGGCATATGGCGAGGGGGATTCAGGTGTTACAATTGTTACCCTTAAATAGCACTGCCGTATCTGCCTGTTTGGTTGGCAAAAAATGCAGGTATGACGGAAGATGCTCTAAAAACATAGATGATTTAAAGATGTGTTTATCCATATGTCCGGAGGTACTTGGAGGTCTTGGGATACCAAGAATTCCCTGTGAGATAAAAAGGGGCGATGGATTTGATGTGATTGCCGGAAAAACGTCTGTAATTGGCAGTGACGCAGCAGACTATACCCACGAATTTTTAAATGGAGCACAAAAAGCTTTAAAAATTTGTTTGGAAAATGGCATAAATACTGTTATACTAAAAGAAAGAAGCCCGTCCTGCGGAGTTAAAAACGTGTATAACGGCGGAAGCTTAACTGGGGGATGCGGAGTAACAGCAGCTTTGCTTATTAAAAATGGCATAAAAGTTATAAGTGACGAAGATTTATAAAGGGATTTTAAGTAAACCTAAGAAAGAGGTTTAAAGCGTAATAAAATCTTGGTATAAGGAGGTTTTAATTAATGAACAAAGTGCTTGTTGTAGACGATGATAAAAATATATGTGAAATATTAAAGATTTTTTTGGAGAAAGACGGTCTCAAGGTTTATACCGCAAATGACGGTGAAACAGCATTGAAGATGTTTAATGAAGTAAAGCCCACCATTGCACTTCTTGACATAATGATGCCGGGGATGGATGGGATTGAGCTTTGCAAGGAAATACGTAAAATTGATAACACCCCAATTATGTTTATATCCGCAAAGGATCAGACTATGGATAAAATTTTGGGCTTGGAGCTGGGTGCAGACGATTATATTGTAAAACCTTTTGACGCCAGCGAGGTTGTAGCAAGGGTTAAAGCAATTCTCCGCCGAATTGTTACAAAGGATAAGGCCGTGGAATATGAGGACCTTAGCATTGATATAAACAGCTTTACAGTTGTTTATAAAGGCGAAAAATACGAGCTTCCTCCAAAGGAGCTGGAGCTGTTTTATTTTCTTGCCAAAAATCCTAACCGTGTGTACACAAGAGAGCAGCTTCTTGACAACGTGTGGGGAATTGATTTTTTTGGTGACAGCAGAACGGTGGACGTACATATAAAAAGGCTGAGGGAAAAATTTGTTCACGATAAATGGGGGATAAAAACCGTTTGGGGAGTTGGCTATAAATTTGAAGTCAATTAAGGTGAACTAATGTTTAAATCATTTTTTTCCAAGGTAATTTTAACCTTTACGCTGATAGTTGTTGTTGTAATTGCGTCTATTGTTTTTGCACAAAATTATTATTACACCAATTTATATATACAAAATGTGCTAAATGAAATAGAGGAAGAAGCAAATGACCTTGCGCAAAAGGTTGGGGATTATTTGGAAAACCCAACCTATAGCTATCAGTCAAAATATGTTAAGTCTCTTGATTTTATTTCCCAGAAATATAATGCGCTGGTTTGGATAATGGATACGGACGGAAACATTATTATAAGCCAGGGAGGAGATATAAGCTTTTCCGGGAAAAAGATACCTGATATTGCTTTAAGTAAATACCTCAATCCTGTATTACAGGGGCATACGGTGAGAACAGCTGATTTTTTTAGAGCTGATGAAAGTGACCCCATTGTCACCATATGCGTGCCTGCAAAATCAGGAGGGGAAGTGGCTGCAATAATTGCTGTTAATACACATGTTGCAAACCTCTCCAATTTTACCAAGACCATATCAAAAAGCATGTGGATGCTGCCATTTGTAGCTTTCTTTATTGCTGCGCTGTTTGTTGTGATTGCTTCCGGCTATATTTCAAGACCTTTGCAGGAGCTTAATAAACTGGCTATTGAGGCGGGAAAAGGAAATTTTAATTATAGATACGATATAAATTCTCAAACGGAAATTGCTCACATTGGCGAAAACTTTAATAAGATGATGAGCCGCTTAAGCAAAATGGAAAAGTTTAGAAGCGATTTTGTTCAAAACGCATCTCATGAGTTAAAGGCGCCTATTACTGTAATATCCGGATATTGCCAGGCGCTTATGGATGAAAGTCTGGACGAGGATAAGCGCAAAGAATATTTAAATATAATTCTTAGTGAGACAGATAGAATGAAGCAGCTTATCGAAACCCTTATGAGTCTGTCTAGAATTGAATCAGGGAATGACGTCCTTAATAAAGAGCATTTTAATATAAACGAAGTGCTTAGCCAAAAACTACTGGCATTTGAATTTGAAATAGAAAAAAAGGCTCTTGGAATAGAAATTAACTATGAAAGCGATGTTTTGGAAGTATGTGCGGATAAGGCGAAAATTGAGCAGGTAATTATAAATCTGCTGCAAAATGCAATTAAATATACAAGAGAAAAAGATAAGATAATAATAACAACAAGGCAGGTAAAGGCAAAAGCATATATTGAAATTATGGATACGGGTATAGGCATAGATGAAAAGGATTTAGACAGCATATTTGACAGGTTTTACACGGTGGATAAGGCGAAAACTCCAGGGAAATCCGGAAGCGGTATTGGTCTGTCACTGGTAAAAAATATACTTGAGCTTCATGAAAGTCAAATATTTGTAGACAGTGAAAAGGATAGATTTACCAGATTTTACTTTTATTTAGATATGTAAATGGCATATATTACCTATATTTAAATAATATACCAAAGACGCCAAAAGGCGTCTTTTTTTATATTGTTTTTATATAAAAAAAAGATAAAAATCTACAAAAAATTATAACAAAATATAGACTTTTTGTTACAATAATATTCCACTTTTTACCATCACAAAAATAGTGTTATTTCAAATTAAAACAAAATAATCCCCCCATTTTAAACAAAAAAATAATAGTTGTAAAAATATCATTTGTATTCTATCATATTTGTCACAAAAAGTCTGAGTTGTGATACAAAAGCAAGAAAATATAGAAGGATAACTTAATTACAGATACTTAATTGAATGGTAAAGGTGTTTAAAATGGTAAGTATAAAAGAAAGAATAATTTCATTGTTAGCGGCGGCTGGAATGTTGTTAAGCCTGTTTCCTCAGGGAATAGTATATGCTGCAGAAGGTCAGGAGAAGGGAGAGCCGGCTGCTCAGGCAGATTTGAACGTTGAAACAGACTTGACTGTTTCAGTGGACTATTCTGACGCAGAACGAAGCGAAGCAAAAATAACATATAAAAAGCACGGAGTTAAGGCGGATAACGCCAATTTGCTTTATTTGGGCGATACATCCGTAAACGGCAAAGAGTCATTTATTGCTGCTACAAGAATGTTACAGGATAACGGACTTAGTTATATTTTTGATTACGGTTCATCGCCACTTGCGCGTGGTATAACATATCAAAACAATGTTATGACCAATACCGGGTGGATAAGCAGTAAAGCAGTCGCAATTAGTGCTTTAAAAAATACATTAAACCCGGGAAATGGTACGCCGGACGAAGTAAAGGCACTGCAGGCAGTTCAGGCAGCTATTGACGAGCTGCCGGCGGAGAGACTGCAATATCCAACAATAGTGTTTTGGACTCTTGGAGGTGAGTTCGGGAATAAAGATAATGGGGCAATAGAAGCAGAGCTGAAAAAGCTAAAAGATAAACTGGATGCAATAGCACGGGATAACGGCGTTGATACAGGATTTATGACATTTCAGTATGGGGATGTGCCAAATGAACTGCTGCAAAAATATGTAAGTAAACAAGGATTTGCCCACAGTAATGACACAGTTCCGGCAGCCTATGCTGCAAACACTGATTTTGATCTTAGGCATATAATGGCGGAAAGACTTGAACAGGCAGTGCATGAACATTATCATAAAATAAATCTTGATTTTAATTTAAATAATGTGCCTATTGCGGAGAGAATTACTGCTGTAAATCACAGCGCAGTTACAGCAGGTGCAAGGGTTATAACAGATATAAGTGATGATGGCAAAAACTTAAATGTTCAAATTGAAAGACTGTGCCGCCAAATAGACGTGTCTATTACAATTACTGTAAAGCTTAATACAAATGAAACTGGAACAGCAACAGTGTTTAACGAACAGTATGTTTCAATGGGAAACGGTCAAAACGGAATGCACACAGGAATATTTGATGAAAAGCCTGTTTATGGAAATGACTGGCATATATATGCTGCGGATGTTTCAAGGGAAAACGGAAAGATAAAATTTACCAAAGACGGCAATGCAAACATTATGGGTGATTTGCCTGCAGATGCGACCCAAATGCCGGGAACCAGATATGTAATTCCAGGCAGGGGCAACCTCACCAATGAAGGAAAGGATTTTGGCGGCTGGATAGCTTTAGATGGAGAGCTGGCAGGAAAGGTTTTACACGAGGGAACAATTATTAATTTTCCTCATGGAGAGGTTACTCTAAAACCAATTTGGGGAACAGTGGCAGTTGAAAAGAGAATTGAAGGCACGGGAACTGCAACAATGCTTCCAAACAAGGCACGTAACAGTTTTAGTAATTTCCCGGGAGTTAGTTATGCAAACCTTAAAACTATTACAATTTTAAATTCACTGCCAACATATAACACAGTTGCAGACGCTAATGATTTAAGAAGAGTAAATGTTCCCGGTGCAGTTTATGCAAGGGATATAGGTAAAAAAATTGCAGACGGAGCAGCTGAGGACAGCACTGTAATAGCTTATGCTATACAGCAGGGAAACGAATTTACTTTATATATTGCAGGTGAAGGCGGAATCACCGTTGAGGATTCATATTTTTTTGCTTCCCCAAGCGCCTTTACAGATCCGTTACAGAGTGTGCAGACAATTAATTTGAATGGCAATCTTCATCTTCAGGGCGACGGAGCTGTCGGACTGTTTTACGGTCATGCGGGAAACAATATAAGAACAATAGATGCAGAAACTATAGATATGTCCAATATAACAAATGCCAGCCAAATGTTTTATGGATGTCGAAGGTTACCGAGACTCAACATAGGCGGCTGGGATGTAAGCAATGTAACAGATATGAACCATATGTTTTATGACTGTGGTATTCAGGAAATTGATATAAACAGTTGGGATGTAAGCAATGTAACAAATATTGCAGGTATGTTTAAGTGGTGCTATTACTTAAAATCACTGGATTTAAGCGGTTGGGATACAAGCAATGTAACAAATATGAGTGAAACATTCCATATGACTCATTCGGCTTTTGTCAATAATCATTTACAGAGCCTTAATATAAAAGGCTGGAATACTTCAAAAGTAACAAATATGAGCTATATGTTTGGTCACTGTAATAATTTAACTGAGCTGGATGTAAGCAGCTTTGATACAAGAAATGTAACCAATATGTCAAAAATGTTTTCTGATTGCGGAGGTCTTAAATCTTTAGATTTAAGTAGTTTTGACGTAAGCAGAGTAACAGATATGAACGGTATGTTTGATATGTATTATACAGGTGCCTATAGCCTTAAGAGTATAGATGGTATAAGCGGCTGGAATGTAAGCAGTGTCAAGAATATGGGCGCTATGTTCCGTAATTGCTTTGCATTACAGAATTTGGATATAGGCAGCTGGGATGTGCGCAATGTAACCAGTATGTCATATATGTTTAATGGCTGCAAAGCTTTACAGAATTTGGATATAGGTAGCTGGAGATGGAATGCAAACGAAATAAAAAGTATAAGTAATATGTTTAGTGGTTGTGCTGCTTTAAAAACTTTAGATATAGGCAGCTGGGATGTGCGCGAAGTAACCAATATGGAAAGCGTGTTTAATGGCTGCACAGCTTTACAGAACTTGAATATAGGTAGCTGGAATGTAAATAAAGTTACAAACATGAATTTTATGTTTGGTAATTGCAGCAGCTTAAGAGAGCTGGATTTAAGCAGCTGGCAACCTGCCGCCAATGTAGCATTGGCGCAAATATTTCGTGGATGCAAAAATTTAACAAAGCTTGATATAAGAAACCTTGGTAAAAACGGAGTTTCTATTATTGAACATGCCTTTGGAAATGTGGGAAGCGATTCAAGCGGGTGTGTTCTTAATACGGGAATTGTGGATTTAAAAGATGGTTCAATGTCAATGAAAAATCTGTTTAATGGCAGCAATATAGCCAATATAGATCTTTCCGGCTGGAAAGGGCTTAGCAATGTTAATGATATGTCAAATATGTTTAACGGAGCAAAAGTAAGGAACATTACCTTTGGAGGGGAATGGGCAACAACTACTTTTGGTAATTTGTCATCAATGTCTTATATGTTCCATAAATGTACTGAACTTCAATCAATAAATATGAGCGGATGGAATTTGCCAAACCTTACAAATACATCATATATGTTTGCTTATTGTAACTCTTTACAGAATTTAAATCTGTCATGGAGAGGTATTCGCCAGACAAATGCAAATAACTTTACTATTACAAATATGTTTGCCGGATGCCCAAGAGGTGCTCTTACAATAACCAACACGGCAGATTCTCAGGCAGCTCTTAAAAAGGTTGCAAATGAGTATAAAACTGTAACAGGGGGTAGCGTGAGCGGAGGCATTGCGGTTAATTCAGTCATGGATGCAGATGAACCGCAGGCAGATGAAGCAACATCACCGCTGACAAAGGCAATTAAAAAGGCAGCTAAGAAAGCTATGGAAGAAACCGCCGAGAAGGGGGATACTTCATCAGAAAGCACGACAGTACAGGATGGAAAAACTGAGAATACTGTAAAGGATGATGCTGAAACAAAGGTAACGGAAACTCCTGAAAAGGTAACAGGAGGCGATGCTAAAAAAGACGATAAAGATAACGGAAATACTGTAACAAAGGATGAAACTGCTAAACAGGAAAGCAGCGATAATAACCAGTCAGCAGCACAGCTTTATGAGGAAAAGACGGATAAAAAAGAGGAAGCCACCGATAAGAAAACCGCTGTGCAAACCCTTAAAGACGTTATGACAAAGGTGACAACAAAGGCAAGCAGCAGTGCTTTATCATCAGATGTGCCAAAGGCAAGCGGAAGTTCTTCATCAAATCAAAAGACAACTGCAGCAACTAACAAGACAACGGATAAGAGCAGCGGATCAATTTCTGCCGCAGCAAGAACAACTGCTAGGGAAAAGACGACAGCGGTAAAAAAGGCAAAGACCACAGTGCTTACAGCGGCAATGACAGAGATAACCAAAACTATTGAAGAAAGTCCAAAGACAGCAGCAAAGGCTGCTGCCAGTATGGACGGGGAAAAGGAACAAACATCAGAGGATGAAGACCCTGAGCCCCCGGAGAGTAAATTAACGACGGCTGCCAGGCAGATAAAAGCATCCATAGGCGCAAATGCTAACAGTGATGAGAATAAGTCTTTGCATAAGGAAGCCGATAGCAAAGACAGTAAAGAACAGATGGAAAAGGAGGAACAAAGGCAGAATAACGAGAACAGAATAAACAACCTTGCTAAAATAGTTGAAAACAGAGCTGCAAGCCAGGGAGCAAGAGCTGTAACCAATTATCCTGACCACTGGAATAACAATGATAATCTGCAGGTTAAGGAAGAAATGGTTGCGCTAAATCCGGCAGATAAAGCGGATGTTGAATACACAGTTATCGTTAAATACGTTGGCGATAACGGAGCATCAAGCGGAGTTATAGAATTAAACGATCCCATTAGCAGCGATATAACTATTGATGAAAGTTCAATAGTTGTACACCGTGCTGAACCGGTTCCTGGAACCGCAAGCGGATATGTGGGAGGACGGGTAATAGAAACGCCCCATGTTGTAAATGTAAACGGCGTAAACTATCTGCGAGGCAGATTTGACAGCATGTATGCAAGCAGCCAGATAAGGGTTACCTTTAAATGTACCGTGTCTAAAACAGACGGCGTTACAAAGAAGAGCGGAGATTATTATTACTGGGATAACACAGCTTATGCGACATCACTGGGAAGTTCAGACACTTCAAAGACTAACCGTTTATGGTGGGTGGACGTTACAAATCCAACACCTGATCCTGGGGATGAAAAGTTTATATTAAACTACAGATATGAAGGTAATGTTCCCGCAGGAGTTATGCTTCCGGCTAATGAAGAGTATAAAGAGGGAGATATCGTTACTCTTGCAGCAACGCCGACACCGCCAAGAGGATATATATTTGAGGGTTGGTTTGTAGACGGCGCTGTGCAAACAGGAATTACCATGCCTGCAAATAATGTTACGGCGGTGGGCAGATGGAGTATAGACGATGCTACAATGCCAAAGATTAAGTTTAAATATGCATATACGGGTAATGTACCTAATGGCGCTCCTGTAATAGGAGACACAGGAGCAGGCGCGGATATACCTGCGGAGCAGGAAGTGCAAGTTGGCGGCAGATATATATTGGTGCAAATAACCTCGGATTCAGGATACCACAAGTTTAACGGATGGACTCCAAGTTTAAGTGTTAATGGTGTGAATATTCCGGGTACAGTGGACGCAAACGGGAATTACAGCTTTGCAAATGGCGGAAAGAATTACGTTATTAATATTGCGGGAGGAACGGTTAATACTTCTGAATTTGTGGATTTAGATGATGTGGAAATAACCTTTACGGGAAGCTGGATGCCATATAAGGGAACCATAAGGTTTGATGCTAACGGCGGTGAAGCTAACGTACCTATGGCGGATATGACTGATGTTGAGTGGAATACCACAAAAACTCTTACTACAAACAGCTTTACAAATACAGATTACCAGTTTGTGGGTTGGTCAATGTACCCGAACGGTGATGTAATAAAGGCAGACGGAGCAGTGGCAGACGGTCTTATAAAAAATGACGGAGATGTTGTTACATTATATGCTATCTGGAACAGAAGCGAATATGAGGTTAGATATGACCTTAGCAACGTTACATCTGATAATATGGCTTCAAAGGTAAACTTTGGAGATGTTTATGAAGCAATTCTAAGCGCTGACAACAGCCTTGGATACTATTTAGATGAAGCTGTTGTCGAAATCACAATGAATTATGGACCTGTTACACAAGCAGCTTATGACCCTGCAACCGGCAGAATAAGAATTAACAATGTAATCGGTGATATATTAATTAAAGCGTATATACCTAATGAATCAAAAACTCCTGCCGGAGTGATTGAAGGTAATAGAAATATTACGTTAAGTGAAAATATTTCGAATAACCAAACAACCTTAACTGTAAAACTTAGCGAGCCCAGTCCGATAAGAGGTACGCTTACTTATCAGTGGCAAAGGTTTAATGGAAAAACGTGGGAAAATGTGCCCGGACAGACTAATGTTTCAATTAATTTGACGGGTCTTACAATGGCAGACCACGGCGCTCAGTACAGATGTGTAGTAACTTACACCCAAGGTATGAAAACACCGGCAACAGCGATTATTGAGCCTGCTGTGCTTGCAATAAACAAGGTAGATAAGCCGGTAGGACCAACCACAATGCCTACAGAAAAACCAAATGAGCCTGTAGATCCAACGGAAAAGCCTATTGAGCCAACTAATCCGAGCGAGAAACCAATAGTTCCAACGGACCCGACAAAACCAAATGAAAATCCTTGGGAACCAACTAACCCAACGATAAATCAAGAAGAACCTAGAAATCCTTTAAATCCGGGTGTGTTAGGTACAAACAAAAATGAGGATGTTTTCACTTGGGGCAGCTATTTTCCACGGACAGGAGATATATCAAGCATTACGATTTTGATTGTATGTATGGGATTATCATTAGTAGGAATACTTGCATTTTTAATTGTAAAAAAGAAGACGCGTAAAAAATAAATGTTTAAAATTATTCGGGGGATGTTTTTAAATATATTTATGTGTTTTACTTAAAATCAATTTATAAATGGCATTAAAATATGAATGCTGATGATATTCTTATAAATTAATATTTGCAGATGGCAAAAGCGGCAATATAACATTGCCGCTTTTGTTTTACGTTTAAATGAATATATAAAATGAAAAGCAATGACTATTTAAAGAATAACATATTTAAAAAAACCATTTTAGTTTTAATAAATCGAAGGTAATAATGAATAAACAAAATAAATATAATGTATTATAATAAATCAAAGTGGGAGGGATTTGGTTTGGCCAAGGCTAGAACAAAGTCAGTCAACAGTTCGTATATTGACGTTATTAAGGGAATTATAAGTTCGCTGGTAATGTGTATACTGGCTATTTTAATATATGCGGTGGTGCTTAAAAGCTTTAGCATGTCAGATAGCAGTATACCATATTTTAATCAGGTGATAAAAATAGCAGGAATACTTTTAGCTTCTTATTATAGCGTTAAAAAAAGTGGAAAATTATATTTGGGGCTTGTAGGTGGAGTGGTATTTATTATAATAACTTACTTGCTGTTTTCAGCAATAAACGGCTCACCAGGAGCTATTGCCATTCTTGGATCAGATATTATTATGGGAGCTGTAATAGGAACAGTATTTGCGTTAATTACAGTTAAACTTGCTGTAAAAGGGCAGGATGCAACAGCGAGAAAATAACTGCTATTTGGTAGAGTAAATTATAAAAAAGTTAAGAGCGAAAGCGGTTTATTGCTTTCGCTTTTTTGTATAATAAAAGTAAACAATAATAAAGATATATGAGAAGTTCTAAATCATAAAATATGCTGTTAAGTTATTTTAGTACTGTAGACTGTGTTTTTTGTTGTAAAAATATTTGATGTTTCAACATAAACTATGGGATATAAAAAGGTGTTGCCACGTTAAACTAAAGTATAAAAGGCGATTTGTCAGTATATCACTTTATAGTTAATGTAAATTGTGACAAAGTAAGCTTGCTGAGATTGGTGGGGGGTTACAAAACACTATTGGTTTCATTGAAGCAGGGAAGTTTAATCTTATTGCTATAAACTAAATAACGAAAAATAAAAAAGAACCCGTATGAACGGATTCTTTTTTATTTTATTAATTAATATTAATATTTATCTGTAACGTCAAGGGAATATGACTCAACATTTGCAGGAGCAGAAACTACATCGTTTGATTGACCTCTAAGCTTATATTTTGAAACTTCACTATCAAGAACCTGTGCTTGACTAAACAATTCTTCAGATGCAGCAGCACTTTCTTCTGCTGTTGCTGTGTTTGTTTCAACAACGCTTGAAATTTGTTCAACACCAATGTTGATTTGTTCAATAGCTGTACTCTGTTCAGCAGAAGCAACAGATATTTCCTCAACAAGACTTGTAGATTCTTTAGCGCTTTCTACAACAGACAGCAATGTTTCAGCAGTTGCATCGGCAATCTTGGTTCCGTTTTCAACGGCCTCAATTGCAGATTCGATAAGCAAGGTTGTCTGGCTGGCAGCATCTGCACTTTTTGCAGCAAGGTTTCTAACTTCGTCAGCAACAACTGCAAAGCCTTTACCTGCAGCGCCTGCTCTAGCAGCCTCAACAGAAGCATTAAGGGCAAGAATATTTGTTTGGAATGCAATGTCATCAATTGTTTTGATAATTTTATTGATTTCAGAAGCTTTGTTGTTAATTTCATTCATTGCTTCAAGCATGTCTTTCATTTGCTCGTTGCCTTCCATCATCTTAGCAGAAGCGGAGCTTGAGATTTCGTTAGCATGCTGTGAATTTTGAGCATTAGCTTTAACCTGTTCAGCAATCTGATTAATGGAAGCAGAAAGCTGCTGAACTGCACTTGCCTGCTCTGTGGCGCCTTGGGAAAGAGTCTGCGCACCGCTGGAAACTTGCTCTGAACCGGAGTTAACCTGAGATGCTGCTTCTTTAATATTGCTCATAGCTTCGTTTAATGAATCTATAATCTGATTAAGGGCTGCTTTAATAGGCACAAAATCACCAAGGAATTCCATATCTATTGTTAAATCAAAATTGCCGCTTGCAAGATTATTAAGTGTGCCGATTGTAATTCCCACATAATCATTAAGGGTAGCCTTAGCATCTATAAG
>CAJUEF010000017.1:25336-26869 GCA_910585035.1 uncultured Christensenellaceae bacterium
GCAAGTACACCAATTTCTGATTCATCACGAGTGACTTCAACTGGAGCAGCCATGTTGCCCTGAGACATATAAACAACATTGTCACGAATTTTAATAATCGGTTCAATAATTTTTCTTGCAACAAACTTAATATAAGACAGTTGAATTAAAATGAGTATCAATGCAAATAAAATAATAAATACTATTGAAATAGTAAGCAGTAATTCATATCTTGATACATCCGCCTGAGTTCTTATATTAACAGATGCAAGCAGTTCATTAGCATTGTCATCAACCTGATCTTTTATGGCGTGGTATTCAGGGCTAAGAGAAACATTCATCGCTTCAGTATATTTTCCTTTTTTAGCCAAATCCATAGCCTGTTCTTCAATAGGTACAAGATTGTTGGAAGCAGCAAGAGCATCGTTTATTAGTTTCATTTCTGCTGCAGTAGCATTGTTTGCAGAAATGGTTTCAACTGCTTTTTCTCTTGTTTTTGTTGTGTTTACTTCAGTCCAGTATTCATTGTAGTAGGTCATATCGCCGTTTCTGCTGTAAAGCCTTGCTCGATTGGTTAAATAATCAGATGCAACTCTCATTTGATATGCCGCACTAAGTGACTGGACACGGTTTTGGTTCGCTTTTTTAACTTTTGAAACGAATACTGAAGATAAAATGATAGTAATAATCATTAGAACTCCAATACCTATAGAGGTAAAGCCTAAAAGCCTGTTCATTCCTGTTTGAGTTTTACTGAGTTTCATGTTTTTTTACATCCCCTTTTTCGCTCTTGTCTTCATAATAAAACTTTGTTTTGATTATAATACGAATATATCAAAAAAGCAATATAAATTATTCGCAAAAATACAAAAACATGTCATTTATTTTTTTTTATGCTGCGAAATTTTATATTATATAAAAGAATAAATGCAACAACGCTGATAACAGATATTACCATACCTAAGGCAAATCCGGGAGGCGTATACTTTAATTCTATATGGTGATTTCCCGCATTCATTTCTATTGCCATTAAAGAATCCATAACTTTTTGGGGCTGAACTTGCTGCCCGTCCACATATGCTTTCCAGCCTTTATCATATGGAATTGAGGTAAAGACAAGCTGGTTTGCATTAAGATTGTTTACACTGGCCTTAATATGGTTTTCATTGACTATTTCAATATTCATAGGATCGCTTGAGAGAGTGTTATATGCTTCATGGAAGTTTTCCATATTTAAAGCATAAAAATAATATGCTTCATAATTTGTTTCATTTTCTTCCAACACAAATTTAATACTTACTTCCTCACCTGCATTAAAGCTTCCAAAATTTAAAATATCATAATAAGTAAGGTGATTACTGTCAAAATGCTGGCGCAGTTTCTTACCGTTTACATATACGTCAACTGTTGAGTCGCTTATAGGCTCTGTAGGGAAGTGACCATAAATTTCTTCATCATTAATTGCCGTAAATGTAAACTCAATATACGCTTCTTCATCCTCGTTGTTTTTTGTAAAATTTCCATTACCGGAAGAGATTGTTTTAGTAAGGTTTT
>CAJUEF010000017.1:26879-33735 GCA_910585035.1 uncultured Christensenellaceae bacterium
ACAGTTACGTCTGTTATTTCATTTAAAACATCGCCTGATCCGGAAAGATATGAAAACAAATCATTTTGTATCTGAAAAACATCATAGCTGTCTTTAACGTTTAAAACCTGTTTATTGCCTTTAAACATAAGAGGAAGGGCATATTGATTTTTATATATTTTGTTGGCATCGCTATAGCCGCTTTCTTCAAAATATTTAAAATTTATGTTTTTATTATCCAAAATATATTTAATTGAAAGCAGTGAAGTGGCAGGCAGAGTGGAACCGTAATCATAACTGTTGCCTATGTTGGATTCGTTTCTAAAGCCCAGCTTATTCAAAAACTTAACCATTCCAAAATCTGCTGTTGAGCTGGAATGGGTTATGGTGTAGTAAGAGTGCATCATGCCATCGTTACGGCTGCGCATATAGGTTTTGTCAATTCGGTATATTCCGCTGTCTAAAGCCTTGATACGAGCGTTTGCTTTTTCCATAGAAGACACTGCATTAACATAGGTATCACGGCTTACATGACTTAAATCTTCAAGAGACAGGCAACCGCTTATTTCAAATTCTACGGCAACTATCATCATAAAGGCTATAAAAGCATAAATATTTTTTTTGCCGGAGGCTATAATACCTATGATAAGAGCATACAGCATAAAGAAAATAATTGTCATATAAATTTCAAAAGCTGTTAAGGATTCCAGAGAAAAGTTATTTACAAAAATTCCAACAGCGATAAAAATTCCAAGAGCACAAAGCAAATTACCTTTGGTAATGCCACTTAGATTTATAAAAGTTTTATACCCAAGGTAAATAGCAAAGAAGCTGAAAATAAAAGCATTTCTATACAAAAATCCTACAGGGGTGCTCATTCCGTGCCATATAAGGTCTATGGCTTTAATATGAAAGCTCATTATAAGGAAAAACAGCATAACAGTTGACGCAGCTTTTTCTTTTACGGATATTTTTTTGTTAAAGAAATAAAGAAAGCAAAGAGCGGTTATAGCTGTGCCGCAGAATATATCAGGCAATGTTGTTCGTAGTCCCTGATGCAGCAAATCAATATCCATTTCACCTATAAACAGCTTTTGGAGAAGCTGGGCAAATTCAAAATTTGATGAAAGGGAGAAACGCGCCGTGTCAAAAGTTGCTTTTCCTCCTTGAAGAGAAAGAAAGGTTGGTATAAGCAGCCCTGCTGCAATACCTCCTGCAAGAATTGAAGAAGCGGCAAATAAACCGATTTTTTGAAACTTTTCTTTAATTCCCGGTATTTCATCTGAACTGATAACCATTTGATATATGAAAAAAAGTATTGAAAATATGCACAGCATATATCCTATATAATAGTTTGAAAGCAGGGCTATACACAGTGAAACGGTGTATAGAGCAAAACTGTTTTTATTTATTAAATTATATATTCCAAGAATTATCATTGGAAGCCATATTACACCGTCCAACCACATTATGTTTTGCTGGAATACAATATTATATGCCATTAAAGCATAGCAGGTGGAAAAGATAATTACAAATATATCGCTTCCTTTAAACATACGTTTGCACATAATGGCAAAGGTTACACCGCATATTCCTATTTTAAGCAGGGTAAGAACTAAAACTGCTTCACCAAGAGTTTTTGTTGTGAAAAAAAGGAATATGAAATTTAATGGACTGGCAAGATAATATGCGTATAACCCTATCATGTTTCCGCCCAGGGCCTTTGAAAAGCTGTAAAAGAAATTTCCCATAGAAAGGGAAGACAGGCTTTGCCTGTAATATGAAAAGAAATCTATATACTGGTGATAAAGGTCAATCGTCAGCAAGGTTTTACCGCCAAAGGGATAGATGCCTATACATATATAAACAATCAGCATTATTATTATGGGTATAAAAAATGCCAGTGAATAGAAAAGCACCGTATTCCAGTTTATTTTTTTAAAAGAATGGGAAAGCACCGTTTTTCCTTTTCTTGTTATTTCATTGTTTGTTTGCTTGGAAATTTCCGGGGTTTTATTTATTGGACTTAAGTGTCCATTAAAATCCATAAAAATTCACTCCTATTTTAGTTATATTTTACTATTATATTATATTTTATGTAATTTTTAAATAGCTATTTTATTGACAAGCACAGGCTTTTATATATAATTAAGGATAAATACTATCAGGTTTAAAGATTTGTGTATTTTAAACCAAAGAATAAAAACTGAATAAGAAAACAAAAAACACATAACCTATCTTTAAATTGGTTTTGGAGATAGTTGTTATGACTTTACCTAATATGCTGACAGCATTAAGGATGGTTTTAAGCATTTGGTTTGGAATTGAATTTTGCAGGGGAAATATTTTTCTTGCATTTTTTATATTTGTTTTTGCCTGCGTAAGCGATGTGGCGGATGGGTTTATTGCAAGGCGATTTAATATGGTAAGTGAAGCAGGCAAACTCATGGACCCTGTTGCCGATAAGCTTATGCTGATAATTGGCATTGGATGTCTTGTTTACACGGGAACTGTAAATTCTGTTTATATATTTATTCTTGCAGCAAAAGAGCTTATTATGATAGTAGGAAGCCTTTATTATCTTAATAAAGGCACTGTTGTTTTCAGCAGGAAATACGGCAAAGCGACCAGTGTGTTTTTTACCATTGGCATCGGAAGCGGAATGATAGGCATGCCTCATTTGGCGGCTGGCTTTTTATCCGGAGCATTTTGCTGCGCTTTGTTTGCAATGGGGTATTACGCATTATATTTTAGTAACTAAACACTTGGAGGTTAAATAAAATGGATAAGGTTTATAACGCAAAAGAGATTGAACAGAGGATTTATAATGAATGGCTGGAGAAAGGCAGCTTTACTGCTGACCTGGATAATGAAAAACAATCCTTTTCTGTCGTCATGCCGCCTCCAAATATAACAGGAAGACTGCACATGGGACATGCTCTTGACAATATGATGCAGGATGCCTTTGTGCGCTTTAAGCGTATGCAGGGTTATTCTGTGCTGTGGGTGCCGGGAACTGATCACGCCAGCATTGCAACAGAGGTAAAAATAGTTGACAAGCTTAAAAGCGAAGGATTGACAAAGCAAGATATAGGCAGAGAAGAATTTTTAAAAAAGGCGTGGGACTGGAAAAAGGAATATGGCGGAACCATTGTATCCCAGCTTAAAAAGCTTGGAAGTAGCTGCGATTGGTCCAGAGAACGCTTTACTATGGATGAGGGATGTTCAAAAGCCGTGCGTGAGGCATTTTGCAGGCTTTATGAAAAAGGATACATATATAAGGGAGACAGGATTATAAACTGGTGCCCTTGCTGTAAAACAGCTCTGTCAGATGCAGAGGTAGAATATGAACAAAAAGACGGTCACTTTTGGCATATAAGATATGACTTTGAAGACGGAAGCGGAAGCGTTACTGTTGCGACCACCCGTCCCGAAACCATGCTCGGTGACACTGCCGTTGCAGTGCATCCAAATGACGAAAGATATAAGGACATGATAGGTAAAAAGGTAATACTTCCACTGGTTGGAAAAGCAATACCTATTGTTGGCGATGAATATGTGGATATGGAATTTGGAAGCGGCGCTGTTAAAATAACGCCGGCTCACGACCCTAACGACTTTGAGGTTGGAGTGCGCCATAATCTCCCTGTTATCCGCATAATGGATGATGGGGGAATAATAAATGAAAACGGCGGAAAATATAAGGGCCTTGACAGATATGAGGCAAGAAAGCAGATTGTAAATGATTTGGAGGCTTGCGGAAGCTTAGTAAGCATTGAGGAGCATGAACATAATGTTGGTGAATGCTACCGCTGCCATACAACTGTTGAGCCTATTATTTCCAAGCAATGGTTCGTTAATATGAGCGAAATTGCAAAGGCAGCGGTTAAATGCGTGGAGGAAGGAGAGGTTACCTTTGTTCCAAAGCGTTTTGACAAAATATATTTTAACTGGATGAACAATATTAAGGACTGGTGCATATCCCGTCAGCTTTGGTGGGGACACCGTATTCCTGCTTACTACTGTGAGGAATGCGGGGAAATAACCGTTTCCCGCACAGATGTTGAAGTCTGCCCTAAATGTAAGGGACACTGTCATCAGGATGAGGACGTGCTTGATACCTGGTTCAGCTCAGGACTGTGGCCTTTTTCAACTATGGGATGGCCGGAGAATACCCCTGAGCTTCAAAAGTATTATCCAACCAGTATACTTGTTACCGGATATGATATTATCTTTTTCTGGATTGCCAGAATGATTGTTTTCGGTAAAGAAATGACCGGTAAGGCACCTTTTGCAAATGCGATTATTCACGGTATAGTTAGGGATTCCAAGGGAAGAAAAATGTCCAAAAGTCTTGGTAACGGCATTGACCCCCTTGAGGTAATAGAAGAATACGGCGCCGATGCCCTGCGGTTTTCTCTTGCAAGGGGAATAAGCCCGGGTAATGACATGCGTTATTACGATGAAAGAGTGGAGCATGGGCGCAATTTTGCAAATAAAATATGGAATGCCAGCAGGTTTGTTCTTATGTCCGCAGAGGATAGGGAATATACTGTAGACGAAAGCAAAATGGACTATGCCGATAAATGGCTAATAAACCGTCTTAATACGGTTACAAGAGAAGTTACTCAGAACTTTGAAGATTTTGAGCTGGGGCTTGCAAGTGAAAAAGTTTATGACCTTGCATGGAAAGAATACTGCGACTGGTATATAGAGCTTTGTAAATCCCGTCTTTACAGCGACGATGCTGCTGAAAAAGAACAGGTTAGCGCAATGCTTTTGTATGGATTAAAGGTAATTTTAAAGCTGCTGCATCCTTTTATGCCTTTTGTAACAGAAGAAATATATAAGAATCTGCCGGGAGGAGAGAAAAGTCTGATGCTGCAAAGCTGGCCACAGCCTTTTGCCGGTGATTTTAATGAGGAAGCGGCACAGATGGAGCAAATTATGGAAGTCATAAGAGCAATTAGAAATATCCGCTCTGATATGAATGTGGCTCCTTCAAAAAAATGTGCAATATATATTATTGCAGGGGAAGGAAAATTAGACAGTTTAAAGGCTACGGAAGGTTATTTAATGCGCCTTGGAAACGGAGAAAGGGTCGTTTATGCCAATAATAAGGACGGACTTCCAAAGAATGCAGTTTCCGCGGTTTGCTCTGCATGCGAGGTTTATTTACCTCTGTTTGACCTTATAGATAAAGAAGCGGAGAAACAGCGTCTTGAAAAAGAGGAAAAGCGCCTGGAAAGTGAAATTAAAAGAGGTGAGGGCAAGCTTTCCAACCAAGGCTTTTTGTCCAAAGCGCCAAAAGAGCTTGTGGAGGAAGAAAAGGCAAAGCTTGAAGGATACAGGGATATGTACTTAAAGGTTAAAGAACAGATTGCAGCATTAAAGGAAATGTAAATTGGATATAATAGATAAAGCACCTTTAATAAGGGTGGAAAGCTTAAAAAATATTATACCTTGCAAGGCTATATCGGTACAGGTGGCAGGCACTAACGGAAAAGGCTCCACCTGTGCCTTTTTGTCGTCTGTGCTTCAGGCTCATGGGAAAAAAGTTGGAATGTATATTTCTCCTCATGTAGTTGACATATGCGAAAGGATATCGGTAAATGGACAGAATATTTCCATAAGGCGGTTTGAAGAACTGGTAACCTGTTTGGACAAACAACAAAAGGGTATGTGTAAAAGTGACTTGATGTTTTTTGCCGCTGTTGAATATTTTAACGAGCAAGAGGTGGATTTTGCTGTTTTTGAAACCGGACTTGGCGGCAGCATGGACAGCGCAACTTTAATAAATCATAAATATGGGATAATTACGCAAATTGGTTTGGACCACACAGAGTATTTAGGAAATACCATAGAAAAGATTACCACTGAAAAATCAGGCATAATAAAGCGGGGAATGAATGTATATGCTTATCCTAATTTAACTAATTACATTATAAAAAAAGTATGTGAAGATAAGTCGGCATATTTTATGGATTTATCAAAAGGAGAATTTACTTTTAATAAAGGAGAATTTTCCTTTAACGCAAAAGAGTTTGAATGGAAAAACATACGTTTATCCATGGAAGGGGATTTTCAAGGGTATAACTGTGTCTGCGCTCTTTTGTGTGCAAAGGACATGTTGGGTAGTGAATTTAGCTGGAAAGCGGCAAAAGAAGCAGTTGAGAGAACGAAAGTTCCTGGAAGGATTACGGAGCTTAAAAAGAATCCAATTATTATAGCGGATGTATCCCACAATCCTGATGGCATAAAAGAGCTGTGTAAATATGTTTCTGCACTAAAAGGAAATAAATGCGCTGTTGTATCAATACCCAAAACCAAAGATTACGAAAGGATGATGGAGCTTTTAAGAAAAAACTTTGATTTAATAATTTCAACAAAGGCAGATGATGTTTCCAGAAACCCTGAGGAGCTAAAAGGAGATTTGTGTATTAAAAACCCAAAAGAAGCATATTATGAAGCTTTGAACAAACAGCTGGACGTTATTGTGTTTTGCGGCAGCTTTGCCATAGTCAGAAAAGCATTTTCTTTTGTTAAATAGCTGTCATTCTATTTCATATCCCGCTTTTTCAAGTGCATCCAAGGCTTTTATATAGTTTTCAGATTTTGTTAAAACATAATCTGTATTATATGTGGATACGACGAAAACGGGGATATTATTTTCAGCTAAAATTGAATAAATTTTTGCCAGTATTCCTATTAATGAAAAGTCTAAGCTTCCTTCTACTTTAAAAGCCTTCCATCCGTCACTTCTTAAAATAACATTATCAGGAATACAATCGGTAATACATACCAGAGAAATTTCTTCGTCGGTTTTTCCGACAAAGCAAAACTCATTATTAAAATCAATGGTATTTGCTGACTTAAT
>CAJUEF010000018.1:0-10838 GCA_910585035.1 uncultured Christensenellaceae bacterium
GAAAACTCAAGTGAAGAAGCCAGAAAGCTTTATTCTGCTGTTTTAGCTGCAGCTCAAAAAGGTGATACAACAACAGTTGTTGTAGACCTTTAGGGTAGCAAAAAGACTTATCAATCCGTTTGTATTATGAAATATCCAAAAAAATTTTCTTGTTATTATAAATGCCTAATTCTTTTAAATACAAGCGCTAGTAAAATAAAAATTTCACTTTAAAGTAAATTATTTTAAATTAGTTTCGATTTAAAATATATAAGAATTTATTTCTAGCAAAAAATGATTGAGGGGGCATTGATGTGAGGATTTCCAATACAGTGGAATATGAAGTAAAGCCAGGTGTGTCTTTTGTAAATAATAAACAAATTAATTCACGGGAAATACCAAATAATATTGTAAAAGAAGCCGAAACAGAAATTGATGAAAATAACGAGGATACTTTTGAGCTTTCTGAAGAATTTAAAGATATGCTTTACAGACAGCTTGAAAGCATGGAGAATGAAAAAGACGCTTATGAAAATGTTGGAAAAATGATGGAGATTGCCAGAAGGATTGCAAATGGCGATAGGGTGCCTGCGTCAGACGAGAAGGCTTTAATGGAATACAGCAAAGAAATATATGAATCGGCAAAAATGGCTGCTATGATTAAGAAGAATAAAGACCCTGAAGAATACGATTCTCTGCTTGAGGATGAAGAAGATGATATGCAGGAAAAACTCAGGGCTCTTGAAGGCTCAGGAACAGGGGGAGCTGCTAAAGCAGATGTGGAAGCGGCAGAGGCCAGCGGTGAGACGGCGGAAGTTTCACAATAAATCAATAATATGTTGTTGTGCGTTCATTTTAAATAAAATAATTTTTAGGCTTTTTTGATTTTAAAGATGCATAATATAATTAAAGATAACCGGTGTTATTTTCTTTGTGAAATAACGCCGGTTATTTTATATATTTTGTTTGCCAAATATTAATATATTAAAATTAAATATTTAGCATTTATGCTAAATGAGTAAAGACAAATTATATTAGTAATCTTTAAAACAA
Organism: uncultured Christensenellaceae bacterium; assembly: GCA_910585035.1. Taxonomy (GTDB): domain Bacteria; phylum Bacillota; class Clostridia; order Christensenellales; family MGBC116941; genus MGBC116941. Next base: position 1,033 of record CAJUEF010000018.1, read on the forward strand.
TATAAAATTAATTACAGTCCCTTTTCTGTTAGAATTTTTTCAAACTTTTTTTCTGAAAGCATTTCATGAGTTATTAGCTCACTGCCATAAAATAGACTAAATGTTGTAAATGGACAAGGGGCATGTTGAGCCTGTTCTTTTGCAGTAATGTGTATAGCTTTAAAATCTACATTTCTTTGTGATGCTATTTCTTCAAGTAAAGGTATATATTTTGCGTTAAAAGGACATTGATTTGTATAATACAGAGTAAAGCCATTTTGTAAGTTAGTTTGATGTTCTTCTTTTATGTGTGGTTTAAAGCATGGCTTATGGGCATTCTCGCAAAATGGCAGATACATAAGTTCAAAATAAGGCGATGCTGTATCAGCGACTTCAAAGCCTTTATATTTTAAATATTTAGGGTCTGATAAAAATCCCATTTTCTTTTTTGAAGATAATATAACAAGTCCCTTTTTTCCTTTTTCTTTAGAATCCCTTATACATTCATTTAAAAGCAAATTGGAATATCCCTGTCCTTTAAATTTGCCGGATACCCACAAACAGTTAATATACATATATTCATTAGCTTCTATGGGAGCCCAGGCATATTCAGCGGGAATATACTCTATAAAACATTTCCCACGGACATTGCATTTTAAAAAAACCAATCCCTCGTCCAATCTTTCCTTTAGCCAAGATTTTTTGGAAACGACCTGGCAATCTTTATTATTTGAAATAGCGCAGCAAATGTGTTCGTTTTCAATGTTTTCATTTGTTATTTTTATAAGTTCCATATAAGCCTCATTAATGCATTTGTGGTGTTTTCCTTATTTACACTGAATTAGTTTTCAAAAGGAAATGTAAAAGGCAAGTTGTACATATTGCGGACTTCAATAAGCTCCTTTTGCACATCTGTTCCCACAGGCACGCCAAGGTCTTTTCGCTGTTGCCAAACAAGATATTCCTTTTCACCGGCAGTATAAATTCGGTTTTGTCCTTTTGCTTTTGCAGAATTTCTAAGCTGCTTTAAAATATCCGTGCAGATTTGTTTAAAAGATTCAAGCCCCATAAAGGCTTCGGGATCTATTATAATAAAGAAATGTCCCAGATGATACGGCTGTCTGTTTCCTTTTTCGTCAAAGCCCGTAAGCATTTTTAAATAACTGCCGGAACAAAGGGCGGCGGAAAGGATTTCAACTATTGTGGCATATCCATAACCTTTATATCCGCCAAGATCTTCACCAATACCGCCAAGAGGAGAAAGGGCTGCTTCTCCCTTTGTGAGCTTTATTAAAATGTCATCACTGTCTGTTAAAGCCTGTCCTTCTCTTCCTATAACCATTCCTAAGGGCGTGTCTTTTCCTTCGTGGGCAAAATATTCTATTTTCCCTCTCTGGGTTATGGATGTTGCACAGTCAAGGACAAAAGGAAAATCATCATTTGTTGGAAAAGCAACAGTGAGTGGATTTGTTCCAAGCATATTTTCTACACCAAAAGTAGGAGCTATGGACGGTCTTGCGTTTGTACCTGTAATACCAATAAGCCCTTTTTTTGACGCCATAGTTGCCCAATACCCTGCTATGCCGTAATGGGTGGAGTTTCTTATAGCTGCCATTGCCATTCCATAAGTCTTTGCTTTATCAATAATTATTTTCATGGCTTTGTGGGAAGCAACCATTCCCATGCCATCGTGGGCGTCTGCAACAAGGGTCGTTGGGGTTTCCTTTAAAATTTCAAAGTTTGTAATCGGTTTTTGTATACCGCTGTTTATTCTGTCTATGTATATTGGTTTAAAACGGTTTACACCGTGGCTTTCAATTCCGCGGCGGTCGCTTTCCATCAGCACATCAGAGCATATTGCCGCATCCTCTTTTGGCACTCCTGCCGATGTAAAGGCAGCTTCCATAAAGCTGCCTATAAGCTGCCAAGAGACATATGGTCTTGTTTCCATTTGCATTACCTCGAATTCATTTTTTATTTTGGAAAATTTAAGTTAAAGAGTGTGATAAAAAAGAATTATATCCTCATATTTTCCGTCAGCCTTTTGAAAGCCTTCTGGTATAGTGCCAAGGGAAATAAAGCCAAGTTTTTTATACAGTTTTATTGCAGCTCGGTTTGTTTTAACCACAGCGTTAAACTGAAGTATTTTAAAGTCAAGCTCTTTAGCTTTTTTAAGTGAATGACGCACCAGTGTATCTCCTATTCCTTTTCCCCTTGCATTTGATTTAACTGCATAGCTGGCGTTGGCAATGTGAGAACATCTGCCAATATTATTTGGATGCAGTATATAAAGGCCGGCAATTTCGTTATCAATTTGTGCTACGCCGGTAAAGCTTTGATTTTTAAAAAAATCCTCTGCGCTTTTAATAGAAAGGAAATCTGTTTGTGGAAAAGCATCAGCGCTTTTAACAACTTCATTCCAAATTTTTATCATATCTTCAAGGTCATCAGGTTTATATTCTCTTACTGTAGCCGACATATAAAAAACCTCCTAAAAGGTGATATGAAATAATTGTATCACATTTAGGAGGTGTTGAAAACTACATAATTCCTCCCAAAAGGGAAGATAGCATATCAGGATTTTGCCCCATCATCATAGGTAAAAGGGACTGCATCATGTTCATTCCGCCGCCGCTGCCTTTTGAATTGCCTTTGCTTTGCATAGACAGCATAGGCATAAGCATGGATAACATAGGGTTATTAGGTGCAAGAAGTTCCATAAGAACGGACATATCGCCTGTTTCTTTATATTTCATAACCTTTGTAAGTGTATTTGTCATTTTGGACACTGAGCCGCTTTTATCCATTTTGCTTATAACTTCCATTGGATTTTTTGGTTGTTCCTCAGGTTCAATATTTGGTCTGTATTCTCTTAGCTCTTCAAGAAGCTTATCCATATACATCATTTGATATATCTGCATACGCTGGGTGGCGGGCATAAGCTCTTCCAGGGTCATAAAGTTGCTTAGCTGCTGCTTATAGCCTTTTGAGCCTTCCATTAATATAGGCAGACAGCATAGCTTTGATATTGGTATTTTGGGCGCTTCCTTAATTATAGGCTCTTCTTCGTTTAGCCCGGGAAGCTTATTATATTTACTCATTAGTTTCTCCTTGTGGCATAATTATTTTTTGTGTCATATTTATATATATATTTAAAATGCAGGAGGTATGTGACTTTGAAAAAAAATTTGCGTTCAAATGTATTTAAGGACAAGGAAACAGCTGATGAGGTTTATAAAAACCTTGACCAGGAAAAGGTGAAGGATGTTAAAAAGCTTTATAACGAATACGCCGGCAAGGACGAAAGCGAATTAAAGCAAAAGCTTTTTGAAATGACAAGGCAGGGAAAAGAGGACGGCTCTCTAACCGATGACGCCATAGACCAGATGGCGAAAAAAATAGCGCCGATGCTTGATGGTGAAAAAAGAAGCAAGTTAAATTCAATAGTGTCCATGCTTAAAAATAATTAGTATTGAAACATATTATGAAAAGCGATATAATACTTAAAAAGCTATTTTAAACATAATTATTTACATTAGGATAAGAATTTATGACGAAAAAGCAAGAGATAATAAAAATACTTATGGATACTTACGGGGGTGCTAAGTGCGGTCTGGATTTTAGCACCCCTTTTGAATTGTTAATTGCAACTATACTTTCCGCTCAGTGTACTGACGTACGGGTGAACATTGTTACACCTGCGCTCTTTGAAAAATATCCTGATGCTATGGCTATGAGCAAAGCGGAGGTAAGCGACGTTGAAGAGCTTATACGCAGCTGCGGTTTTTATAAAAATAAGGCTAAAAACATAGTGGGGACAAGCATTGCCATTTGTGAAAAGTTTGGCGGTGAAGTACCCCATACTATGGAAGAGCTGACAAGCCTTGACGGTGTGGGGCGTAAAACGGCAAACGTATGCCTTTCAAATGCCTTTGGCATTCCCGCAATTGCAGTTGATACTCATGTATTTCGTGTATCAAACAGGCTGGGTCTGGCAAATGCGAATAACGTGGAAAAAACGGAAATACAGCTGCAAAAGGCAATTCCAAAGGAGCTGTGGAGCGATATGCACCACGCCCTTATATGGCATGGAAGGCAGGTTTGCAGTTCAAGAAAACCAAAATGTGAAGAGTGTAATCTCAGCGGACTTTGCAAATACTATAAGGCAAACAGTTGATTTTTGCTTACTTTTCTTTTAAAAAAGAAAAGTAAGCAAAACAAAACTTAATTGTTAAGTAGTACATTACAGTATTAAAATAATAAAGGTTTTCTCTTGCTACTTCTCTTTTTTCTAAAAGAGAAGCAGATAAAAGAAAAAGTAAAAGAGAAAATTATAAAAGGATAAATGGCATGTTTGTAGACAAGGTTAAAATATTTATTAAGGCAGGAAGCGGCGGGGATGGACACGTATCTTTTCACAGAGAAAAATATGTGGCATGCGGCGGTCCTGACGGCGGAGATGGTGGAAACGGCGGAAGCATTGTTTTTGTGGCAAAGGATAATATGTATACGCTGCTGGATTTTCGGTATAAAAAGCATTTTAGGGCGGCAAACGGCACTCAAGGTCTGCCCAAAAACTGTAGGGGAAAAAACGGAGAAAATCTGATTATAGAGGTGCCCGTAGGCACAGTTGTAAAAGACGCTGAAACAGGCGGTGTAATTGCTGATATGCACAGAGCAGGAATGGAAAAGACAGTGCTTTCAGGAGGAAGGGGAGGCAAGGGAAACGCCCGTTTTGCAACGCCTACCAGGCAAGCGCCTAAATTTGCTACACCCGGGGTTAAAACTGAGGAGCACGCTGTTATTTTAGAGCTGAAAACTATTGCTGATATTGGTCTTGTAGGTTTTCCAAATGTGGGTAAGTCTACGCTTTTATCGGTTATTACAAGGGCTAAGCCTAAAATTGCGAACTATCACTTTACAACTCTTTCACCAAATATAGGAATATTGTCTATATTTGATAAATCTTATGCCGTTGCGGATATACCCGGTTTAATTGAGGGGGCAAAAGATGGAGTTGGTCTTGGTCATGATTTTTTAAGGCATATTGAACGTACCCGTATGCTGGTGCATGTGCTGGACGCATCGGGCTGTGAGGGAAGAGATCCTCTTGAGGATTATAATATAATCTCGAAAGAGCTGGAGGAGTTTAACAGTGTTTTAAGCAGCCGTCCTACTATTGTGGTGTGTAATAAAATGGATGTGCCGCAGGCAAAGGATAATTATGAGCGTATAAAAGATTCACTAAAAGATAAAATGGTTATTCCCATAAGCGCAGTGACTAGACAAGGACTGGACGAGCTTATGAAAGAGATTAACAGTCTCCTTAGCAAGCTGCCGCCGGTGACTGTTTATGAGGAAGAGGAAGTACTTATTGACAGCTCTAAAAAGGAATATAGGGTAGAGCGCAAAGGCGATGTGTTTATTATTGAGGGCACTATGGTTGAGGATATATTTTCAAGGGTGTATCCAAAGGATCCGGATAGTATGCGCTATTTCCAAAAGCTGCTTATTAAAACGGGAATAATTGAAGAACTTCGTAGCAAAGGCGCTGTAGACGGCAGTTTAGTACGTATGGGCGGAGTTGAATTTGATTTTATAGACTAATGTATTTTTATATACTATATATTTATTAAACAACAAAGGAGTGAACTTGTGTTGACAAGTAAGCAAAGGGCCTATTTAAAAAGCAAGGCCAACGGAATAGAAAGTATTTTCCAGGTGGGCAAAGCTTCTGTAGGGGATAACATGGTAACGCAAATTGCACAGGCGCTTAAAAAGCGAGAACTTATTAAAATAAGCATTTTGCAAAATTGCGATGACGACGTTAGAGACGTTGCGGAGGAAATAGCAAGGCAAACAGAAGCTGAGGTTGTGGCATGTATTGGGAAAAAGGCGATATTATACAAGGAGAACAAAGATCAAAAGCTATACGATTTAAGCAAAATATAATTTTATTTATTTTTGCTGCAACGGTTATAGGAATTTTTGCATCCTTCTATATTGATTTTGTTACAGGGGCTGCTGTGAGCATTGGCGGATTCCTTATCGGTTTGGTTCTTAAGCGGAAGAAAACAGCTTTGGTACTGTTATTTTTGTTTTTATCATTTTCAAGGGCTTATTATTTTGAGGCATCTAAAGGACAGATTAAAGACGCAAGGAATTTTGGAATACCTGTAAAGGAACAATCTGTTACTGAATATGAGTTTTTATTTCAAAGTGAGCTGGATTTTATAAGAGGGATTCCCGCTAAGGTAATTGGCGAAAGAGGCGCTTATGTTGCGGGAGTTATGTTTGGAGATAAGTCAAACCTTGATGGAGATATTACAATTGCTTTTAGAAAGGCAGGAATAAGCCATATACTTGCTGTATCCGGTTTACATGCGGGAATTATTATGGGCGCTTTATGTTTTGTTTTTAAAAAAGTAAAACGAAAAATACGCTTGCCTATATTATACATATTTTTAATTATGCTGGTGATTTTAAGCGGTTTTAGTCCGTCGGTGCTGCGTGCGGGGCTTATGATGGCGATATTTTTATTTGCAGATACCTTTGGATATCGTTATAATCTTTTAAATTCACTTTGTCTTGCAGGTACGATTATACTTTTAGCAGTACCTTATACGCTTTTTGATGTAGGTTTTTTACTATCCTTTAGCGCAACTCTTGGAATAGCTCTATTTTATCCTTACATATATTACAGGTTAAAGGGATTTGGAAAATACATTGGAGGAAGTATATCCATGTATACAGCTTGTCAAATAACTTCTTTACCTATAATCATTTGTGTGTTTAAAGAAATATCTGTTTTAGGCTTGCTTGGCAATTTATTTGCCGTGCCTATAGTTAGTTTTGCTCTTGTAAGCGGTATGATTGGGCTGGCGTTATATCCTTTAGGTCTTTCCTATTATCCATTTAGCTTTTCCGCTTCATTTATGGAGATAATTGAATATATCGCAGGTGCAATAGGAAGGATTTCTTTTAGCGCAGTATCCATAGGAGCTGTTCCGGTTATTATTGTTGCACTTTACTATGGGCTTATATTTTTTATGTGTGGTTTTACATTTAACGATAGAAAATTTATTTATACGTCCCTTGGTGCTGTTATGGTGTTTATGGGATTATGGGGACTAATGGTTTTGTAAAGAGAGGAAATAAAGATGGACCATCTGACATTTTTTAAGGATATAAAAGGGCGAGTGCTTAGAAGCTATGTTTTTTTAGGTTCTGAAGAATTTGTTAAAGAAAAAGCAATGCATGAGCTTAAAGGACAAGTGCTAAATGGCGCAAATGAGGATTTTAATTTACAGATTATAGGAGAGGACGCCGAGCTGTCCGCTGTGTATGAAGCTGTGAGCACGCTGCCGTTTATGGGTGGGATGCGTCTTGTTATTTGGAATAACCCCAAGGTTTTTACAAAAGAAATGGGAGAAGGGGATTTAAATATGCTTAAAGAAATGCTTGTTACCCTTCATGACGCCGTGTGTCTTTTGATATTTATAAAAGGCGCTCCCGATAAAAGGCGAAAATATTATAAGGTGCTTAAAGAAGAAAGCAATATTGTTGAATTTAATTCTCTCAGTGATTTTGAAGCTGCAAGGTGGGTTGGCTCCTACTTTAAGAGAAACGGCAAAGAAATAGAATTACCCGTTGCGGAGGAAATAGTGGCGGCAATTGGCACTTCAGTGATGGACTTAAATAATGAAGTAGGAAAAATCCGCGCAGCTATGGGTGAGAGGAATAAAGTAGAAAAGCAGGATTTAAAGGTGCTGAGCGGTTCTAACATTTCTTTTGATGTGTTTGAAATGATAAACTGTTTTTTGCGACGGGACAGCGAAAAAGGTATGGGAGAGCTATACCGTCTTTTAAAAAGGGGAGACAGCGGTTTTATGATACTTGGTGCAGTTGCTTCCAAGCTGCGTGGCTATTATCAGGCAAAGGTGTTTTTAAATTCCGGAATGAATAAAGCAAAGGCAGTTGAAGCTATGGGCGGAGGATACGGTGCAAAGAGGGCGGTTAATGAATGCGAAAGTCTTTCCATGGAGCAGATAAAAAGAGGAATAGACGCTCTTGAATATGCGGATTATGCGGTGAAAAACGGTCTTTTAAGTGAAGGAGCTGCGGTGGAATATGCAGTTGCTTCTGCGTTTCTTTCCGAAACTAACTAAAAACATTATTCTGTTTTTTGACGTTAAAAGTCATTGCAAATATTATGACATTTAAAACTACAATGTGACATAATTTAAACAATGAACAATTAGCCTGATACAAATTTTAAGGAGAAGATATGTTATGAAAGGAAAGAAAGTTATGAAAATAATTTTTATTATCACCACCTTGCTTATTGTATTACTTCTTGCAATATACATAAATCACCGAATTCGCTTAAAAAAGGAAGAAAAATTACTTTTGCCTCTTGGACAAATGGTTAAAGTTGATGGACATAATATGAGCGTTTATGCCTATGGAACAGGCGATACAACACTTGTTTTTATGTCGGGAGCAGGCACCTGTTCTCCAATACTGGATTTTAAATCTCTATATTCCCGTTTAAGCGATAAATATAAAATTGTTGTAATTGAAAAGTTTGGGTATGGTTTTAGCGATATTGTAAGTAAAAGCAGAGATATTGATTCCGTTCTTGAAGATACAAGGGCGGCGCTTAAAGCCGCAGGATTAAATGCGCCTTATGTTCTTTGTCCACATTCTATGTCAGGACTTGAAGCATTGTACTTTGCGCAGAAATATCCTGATGAGGTATCAGGAATTATCGGACTTGATATGGCTGTTCCTAGGTACTATGACAGCATGCCCATTAATATATCAATGATGAAAGTTATGGGCAGGGCGGCAAATATAGGCGTTACTCGTTTAATTCCAGGGGCCTCAGACAGTGAAGCTATAAAACACGGCACGTTGTCAGACAAAGAAAAAGAAATCTATAAAGCTGTTTTCTACAGTCGTACTGCAACTGTAACAATGATAAAGGAAGGCGAAGCAGTGAAAGAAAATGCAAAAAAGGTAGATAATATGGGAGCGCCGCAGCTTCCGATGCTGCTGTTTATTTCAAATGGACAAGGCGGAACGGGATTTGACGAAGAAACGTGGCGTAAAATACAGATAGACTATATTTCTAAAATTAATGGCGGTAAATACATAGAACTTGATTGCCCTCATTACGTTCATGATTATGAGTATGATAGAATTAGTGAAAGCATCGTGGAATTTTTATCAAGTAAAGGATAATTTCAAATTTATATATTTGTTTGTCTGATATTTTAAATATTTATAAAACTGTTTGTCTTATGGGAACAATTACAAAAAGATGAAATAAAAAAGAACTGTAATTAATACAGTTCTTTAATAATCTTAACTTAGGTTATGCGTTGTTAAGTCTAACAGCCATACGTGATTTGTATCTGCTAGCTGCATTCTTATGGATAACGCCCTTAGAAGCGGCTTTATCAACAGCGCTAACAGCCTGAGAGTAAGCTGCCCCGGCAGCCTGTTTATCCCCTGCTGCTGCAGCTAATTCAAACTTCTTGAAAGCGGTTTTAACTTGTGATTTAATCATTCTGTTACGAAGATTTTTTGTTTCAGTTACTTTAACGCGCTTCTTTGCTGATTTGATATTTGGCATGAATTCACCTCCCAGTATTTATAACATATATATTTTAGCACCTTTGCATATTATTTGCAAGAAAAATTCTGTTTTTTCTACTTCTCTTTTGGAAAAAAGAGAAGTAGCAAGAGAAAACCTAATGTATTTATAATTAAATATCTTGTATTTGTAATTAAGTATCTTTGATTAAATATTTATTTTTGTA
>CAJUEF010000018.1:10938-19244 GCA_910585035.1 uncultured Christensenellaceae bacterium
TATTTATTTTTGTATAAATTCTCTTTTGGAAAAAAGAGAAGTAGCAAGAGAAAACCTAATGTATTTATGATTAAATATCTTGTATTTGTAATTAAGTATCTTTGGTTAAATATTTATTTTTGTATAAATTCTCTTTATTATTTAAGTATTTCATTTTCAACTTTCGTTTTTTAAAAAGAAAGTTGAAAAGATAAAAAATTATTACATAAATTGAGCCTTATATGTCAAAATAAATATGAGGTGATTTAATGTCAATCAGAACTGACCTTGCAATGGAAATGCGCGATTATATAAGCAAAGGCGAGATAGACGGCGTGGTTTCCGGCGAAAAGGAAATGGAAGAAGGAATTGTGGTTACTCATGTGGAGATTGTAGATGCGGTGGGAAGCCGAACCATGGGAAAACCTGTTGGCAATTATACTACTATTGAAGCAAAAAGGATTAAGAATGCAGGTCCTGATTTTTTTAAATATTTAGGGCATGTGCTTAGTGATGAATTAAAACAATATTTGCCTAAGGGCAAAGAAAATATGACGTTAGTTGTTGGTCTTGGAAATAGGGGGATAACAGCAGATGCTCTTGGCAGCAAGACTGTTGAAAAGCTGCTTATAACCCGCCATTTAAAAGGGGTGCTTCCTGATGAAATATGCAACGCTCTTGGCAGCGTTTGTGCAATTACGCCGTCTGTGCTTGGAGTTACAGGCATAGAATCGGCGCAGATAGTAAAAAGCGTGGCTGCCCAGATAAAGCCTGATGTAATTATTGTAATTGATTCTCTGGCATCACGGGGAATTGATAAAATAGGCTGTACATTCCAGATAACAGATACGGGTATTTCACCGGGCTCCGGTGTGGGCAATACCAGAACGGCGCTTAACAGCGAAACTCTTGACTGCAAGGTGATCGCCCTTGGCGTTCCAATGGTTGTATACAGTTCAACTATTGTTCATGATATTGTGGAAAAGCTCATAGATAAAGGTAAGATGGAGGAACAATCTATCCGTGCTATAGTAGAGCATGAGGACGTGGATATGGTAGTAACTCCAAAAGAAATAGACGATATGATTGGCGGAGTGTCAACTGTTATTGCCAAAGGAATAAATTTAAGTCTTCATCCTGATGCGGATGAAGACATGATTGAACAGCTTATGTTTTAAAATTTTTCCTGAAGTTTTAATTTATCTGCAAATTTAATTAGAACAAAGCCAACTATTATTCCTGCTGCTGCTTGCATGGCGTTGAAAGGAACGGAAGCTGCTGCGGCAGAAAAACCATATGCAAATATTTCAAATAAAAAGTAGCCAAGGACCATAATTATTTCCGCAAGGATAACTCCTATGGCTATTTTTTTATTGGAATTACCATTGCCGTAAATTGCTTTTGCGGCAATATATCCCATTAAGCCTTTTATAATAAAAGTTGGAATTATATATATTCCTGCGCCAAGAAACATATCGGCAAGGGCGCTGCCGACTGCTGCTGCAAGGGCACAGTAAGGATTTATAAGAAACATGGCTCCAAGAAAGATAAATCCGTCGCCAAAGTTTACGTATCCTTGAGTTTGAGGTATTGGAAGTTTTATTAACATTGTTGCAATGGTAATAAGCGCGCAGAACAGACCTGCTTTTGTAAGGGTTTTGTAATTCATAAGAAGCCTCCTAAAATGTGTTAATATTTATATAATATAATTTTATAAAAAAATGGCGTATTAGTTCCGCCATTTTTTAAAAATTATTATATCATTATATATTTAAAAAAGTCAAGAAATAAATTATTTTATCTCATAATAAGACCGGGATTACCAAGAAGAGGACTTGAATAGTAAATATGACCGTTAATTGTGTCAAAACTTTGGTTATTAATAAGGAATTGTACTTTATTTATTTGTTCTCTGGCAGTTAAGGTATTTACTATTGCATATATCATTATAGTTTCTTCACTTTCAGAGAGAGTTTTTACTGCATCATAAAAATCTGTATCAAAATTTAGTATAGCAATGTCGTTTACCACTTTAGCGCTTATAAGGTTATCAATTTTAAGGTCACCAAAAATAGGCGATATTAGGGCATTATTATCATAAGCTGCCGGACCGCTCATAAGAGCATCTATAATTTGCATTACACTTGTGCCGGAAGATGCGCTTAAATATCTGTTTAAAGGGTAAAGGGTAGTCATTGAGCTATCAGCCATATAAAGACATACGGCGCTGCCAATGGTTCCTTTAAAAGTGTTTTTATCTATAATGCCTTTTTCATTCACAGGGGTGCCGTTTATGGTAATTGGAGAACCGTTAATGGTAAATTCAATGCTGGTAATTTTAGGATAAACGCATATAATACTGTTATAAATAGCGCTGTAAGTTATTGCTTCGTTGGTTATAAGCGGCGAAGATGGTTTCATATTAAAATCAATTGACATAGTGTTGTTTTTTACATCAAGCTTGTTAACGCCTAAGGCAGAGCTTACAGGGGCAATAAGATCAGATGAATTTGTAGGAGATTTTGCCATTTGAGCAAGCAGGGAGTTAACTGTTCTGGAATGGCTGTCTATATTCGTATATATTTGATGCTGTTCGGGAACTATGTGCTCCTGACTTTTTTCACCATAGTAAAGCATCATGGATTTTTGTGAAGGTTCATTATGGGAGTTTTGATTTCCGGCGCCGTAATAGCGTACGTAGTGGTCACTGATACTTGTTTCTAAAAATTTACTTGGACCAACATAAATATCCCCTGCCAGTTCTCCATCACCTGCATATACGCTGACGTAGTTAATTCCTTCTATGGAGCAAAGGGTGTTGACTATACTGAAATGCAGGGCAAAACATTTAAAGTGTTTGCTTTTATCATGAATAATTTTATTGGTTATTTTAACAGTGGCAATACCGCCGGCAACAGTTAAAGAATAGTCTGGCACGCCATAAGAATTAAGGGAAAACTCAAACTCCGGTGTGGAAAGAAGATAGCCAAGGGCGGCTTCCGCTCTTGTTTGGTCAGGGTAGATGGTAACGGGAATTATTTTGCTCTCTAATCTGTTTGTGGTTTCGTTATATACATATATGGTAATATTTTGTACAGAATTTGTTTGCTGCTGGGTTATGTAAGGCTGTGTTTCCAAATGGGGCTTGGAGGAGCTGCTTTTGGCAGAACATCCGCAAAGGCATAAACAAAGCAGCATAATAAAAGCTTTTTTCATTTGTTAATTGCCTTTCTCAAGTATCTTTATTACGGAATTATACTCGATTTTCCATATGTTATTTGACAGCACCAGCTTAATTGGCACCTGGGTATATTCAGTTGAACCGCTGTTGCTGCGAATTGTAAAGTTTATATTTACTATCGCTGTGCTGTTATCATTATAAGTGACGTTATTATTTATGGAAAAGTCCTCTATTACTATGCCGGATTTATTTGCATAGGATTCAAATTCATAGGCTGATACTGATGCTTGGGATGAGGATTCACCTTGATAAAGGCATTTATAAATATTATCCCATTGTTTTTCCTGAATTAAAGAAAGTATTCCCGTAACGGCATTTTGAGGTATTAAAATAATTTCGGGAGATCTTGGAAGAGTGTCTAAAAACTTGCCGTCGTCAATGCTGGCAAAGCCAACGTCATACATTTTTGGGCGGTATCCTTCGGAGGATTGATTGCTTGAAATAAGAATCTGCACTCTTGAATAGTTGCCTATTTCAGTTATGGTATTAACAATGGAATAAACGGCGAGTTTTCTTCTGCCAAGAACGGCAGCAAGGTCAGTTTCATTGGAAGAATAATTTTTGTTTTCGCCCGGCATAACGCTTAAAAACTCGCTGCTAAGAGTTACAAACAGGGTGTCGCTTACACCTGAAACCGTAGCGGTGGTTCCGGTTGGAATCAGTGGATATAAATCAGATACATTAGCAGGACCTTTTATCAGCTCGTTTATTACCAGCTGTTCAATTGAAGCATCATAGCTTTGCTGGATTTCCCGCAGCTCGGCGCAAAGGTATGGTTGATTTTTGTAACCAAAATAAAGGGGAATACCTAAAGTTGGAGTTTTAATATTTCTGTTTATTGGCTGTATTGCATTTTCCGATGTTTTTATGTTTTTGCACCCTGTTAAAACAAATATAGCGCATAGGGCAAAAATAAGCGACAAAGCTCTTTTTTTCAAAATATACACTCCTTTGTTAATCTATAATAGGTATGGTAATGGTAAACTCAGTGCCTTCACCCAGCTTACTGGTGGTAGAAATAGTTCCCCCGTGAAGATGAATTACCCTTTGGGTAATGGAAAGCCCAAGACCGGTTCCTCCAGTGTTTCTGCTGCGGGTTTTATCTACTCTGTAAAAACGGTCGAATATATTTGGCAAATCATGGGCAGGTATGCCTATACCGTCGTCTTTTACTATTACGACTAAATTGCCGGTTTCCTTATAGCAGTTTACAAATACATGACCGTTGTCATTCCCATATTTTATAGCGTTATCTATAAGATTGCTAAAGCATATTTGCAATTTTATTTTATCACAGTTTATTATTAAATCATCTTTAACTTCAAGCTGTATTTCAATATTTTTCTTTTCAGCAATAGGACGGAGCTTTTCAATAATGGAATTAAGCAGCTCCTGCATATTTGTTTTGGAAAGGCGCAGAGGATTTTTTGTGTTGTTGGTTTGAACAAGATTAAGTAAATCTTCAATAATGTTGTTTAGTCTGTCGATTTCATCGTCAATATCCTTTAAGAATTCGGTGCGCACTTCTTTTGACATTTCTTCATCATACATCATGCTTTGTATGAGTATTTTAATTGAAGAGAGAGGAGTTCTAAGCTCGTGAGACGCATTACTTACAAATTCATTACGAAGCCTGTCAAGATTTGAAAGCTTTTTACTCATCATATTAAAGGTGCGGCCAAGATTATCCAGCTCGCTTTTGCCACGTACTGCAATTTGAGTATCAAAATTACCGTTAGACATATTGTAAATAGCTGTGGAAAATTCACTAAGAGGTTTTGTTATATAATGAGATGATGCAAGACAAAGAATAAACACTGCAATAGAAGCCACTATCGCTATAGTCCATATGCTGACATATATTTCGGAAATTTTTTCACGAATATCCTGGAAAGACGCAACATATACGCATACGCCGATAAGATTGCCGTCTTCATATATACCGCAGGCATAATTTACAGAATATATAGTTTTGTCACCTACGGAGGATTTGTAAAATTCATGGGCTTTATCAGCGCCTTTTTCGACTACATTATTAACTTCTTCACCTGTAAGCAGAGTGCCGTTAAGCTCACTGAAGCTGTCAGCAATTACTATTTTGTTTTGGTCCGTTACCAAAAAACGCCCTGTATACTGATTACCTGCAAATTGGCAGGCTTCATAGAGGGATTTGCTGTTGCCGCTTATAATATGAGGAGTTATGGTAACTGAAAAAAGCTGGTTAATTTCTCCCTGCTGGGCAGTGCGTTCACCGGTTAAAAAATCGCTTACTATATTTCCAACGGTAACGGCTATAAAACCAAATACAAAAATAAAGATAGAAAAATATATTATAATGGTTTTCCACCGAACGGTGGAAAAGGCGTCGGCTATTTTGCCGCTAATTGTCTTTAAAATAATAACCAACACCCCATTTTGTTAAAATGAATTTAGGTTTTGCAGGAAATTCTTCAATTTTTTCTCTAAGGCGGCGGATATGAACATCAACTGTGCGCAAATCGCCGCTGTAATCAGATTTCCAGATAATTTTAAGTAAATCGTCTCTACTGTAAACTTTACCTATGTTGGTTATGAAAAGATGAAGCAAATCAAACTCTTTGGATGTAAGACCAAGTTGTTTGCCGTTTAAATAAACATTTCTGTTAAGCAGGTTGACTTTAAGGCCATCCGCTTCAATAACGCTGGCATTTTGTTTGTTATGAGAATCAGTTCTTCTAAAGATGGATTTTATACGAGCCTTTACTTCAAGAATGTTAAAAGGCTTTGTCATATAATCATCTGCACCATATTCCAGACCTAAAATTTTGTCCATATCCTCGCCTTTGGCTGTGAGCATAATAATAGGCACATCAGAGTTTTCTCTGATACGCTGACACACTTCAGTGCCGCTTATGTTTGGAAGCATAACGTCCAGAAGAATCATATCAATTTTTTCTTTTTCAAAAATTGCAAGAGCCTGCTCTCCGTCCAGAGCTTCAAAAATATTATAACCCTCTTGTTCAAGGCTGAATTTTAAGCCTTTTAATATAATTGGTTCATCATCAACAATCAAAATTGTTTTTGCCATAAATCATTTCTCCATGTTTTGTTGCATATTCTCATTAATTATACCTCATTTACCATAAAAATGGAATAGTAATTTAAAGCAGTCATGTGTCGCAAAATGGATGAACTTATTTAAAGTGATGCCGGAGATATTTAATAATTTATTCCGGCATTACATAAAGCTGGTCATAATTTCTGTCATCGGTTTTGGATTTTGTTTTTATGGATATTACCGTATCTTTGGTAAGCGGCGTATAAGGGTCTGTTTTAACAAGGTTGGCATACATGGTAAATCCTCCAAAACGGTGTGTGTTATCCATAAGGGTAGAGCCAAAGGGAACTTCATATGTTCCGGGAGACATAACTTCACCGTTTATGGTGAGAGTTATAGTGTTCTTTTTGGTGGAAAAAGTGATATCCGAATTCTTTTTGCTTTCATGGTTTAGCACAAGGGCAAGAGCCACGCAGCATAAAATAACACCGGCAATTATTTTACGCCAGTTGTTTTTTATAATTTTTTCAAACCAGTTCATTAAAATTACCCCACAATGTATTGATCTTAGTATTACCTATTATATTAAATCATTTTTATTAAAAAATTAAGGGTTTTTGATACTTTTTTTATATGTCTGGATTTGTTATAATAAAAATTAAGACATAAATTTAATCGGAGTGTGTAATTTTGAAAAGAATTTTAAAAAGTTTGATTTGCTTTGCGCTTATGTTGTCTATATGCTGTGGAGGGATTGTTTCAAATGCTGCGATTTCTTCACAGGCACAGAATGCTATATTAATAGACCAAACTTCCGGAAATGTTATGTATAGCAAAAATGCTTATGAAAAAGCATATCCGGCCAGCACAACAAAGCTTATGACGGCTATTGTTTATTACGAAAAGTTTAAGGACAGATTAAACGGCAGCGTTACAGTTGGAGAAGAGCTTAACGAGCTTCCTTCAGGCAGCTCGGTTATGAATATTGAAAAAGACGAAACGGTGACAAGAGAGCAGCTTTTACACGGACTTATGTTGGTTTCAGGCAATGATGCCGCAATAGTAATGGCTTATGACCACAGTGGCAGCATGTCGGGATTTGTGCAGGAAATGAACAATAAAGCAAAACAGTTTGGCATGAATTCCACACATTTTGTAAATTCCCATGGATTTCATAACCCTGACCACTATACCACAGCAGCAGATTTTGCAATTCTTACAAGAGAATATATGAAATATGAAGAGCTTAAAAAAATTGGAAACACCAGTGAATATGCCATGGCAGCAACCAATAAAAAAGAAGCTTATACAATGTATAATTCCAACAGGCTTATAAGCACTAAGGATGAATACAGATCTTATGTTTATGAAAAGGCAACGGGGCTTAAAACAGGCTTTACCAATGCGGCGAAAAACTGTCTGGTAGGAACAGCGACAAACGGTAATACGGGGCTGATATGGGTTGGATTTGGTTATGAAACGTCGGAAGAGCGGTTTACAGAGGCAAAGACTGTATTTGAATATGCATTTAATAACTTTTCATCTGTAAATGTTTATGAACACATAAAGGATACGGATTTATATGTGGATGTTACATCTTTTAATATTCCTAATTATGAATACGGCAATGTGGATACAATGGTGCAGGTAAATGCAAAGGAGCAGGTAAGTATTGACAATGCTATTGTACAGAAGCTGGAAAACAGTTATGTGTATGCAAAATTTAATCCTTTGCTAAATGTTCAGTATCCTATTAAGGATGGGGATTATATAGGCAATATAGAATATTATGCTGATAATAATTTAATTTATACTGCAAAGGCTTATGCAACAAAATACGTTGAGGACAGAAGCACTCCCCCTCTTATTAATACAGCTCTTATCAATAAAAGAAACGGTTATGGAAGTCAGTCATTTTTAGAACAAGCGGTGAGCCTGGGAATGGAAATGAAGGATAAGGTAAAGGCAGGAAATTCTCAAAGCTTTGAAAATGATAATGGTGCAGCAACGCAGGAGACGACTACCGCTGAGACAACATCCAAATCTAAA
>CAJUEF010000018.1:19254-33064 GCA_910585035.1 uncultured Christensenellaceae bacterium
TTCGGCGTCTACAGCAAAAACGACGACCAAGTCATCAACCGCCTCCCCAAAAAGCAGTTCATCGTCTTCGTCAAAGAAATCAAATACATCTAATATATCAAGTTCTAAGAGCAGGTAATGATATAAAAAATTGATTGGTTAAAAAAATCCCATTCTTTAGAATGGGATTTTTTATGTTAAAGTTTTCTTTTGTTTTATCTTTCTTTTAAAAAAGAAAGGTAAAAGTAAAATAAAGCCTAGTCTTCATATACAGTCATATTTATGCCGTTTGTCCATAATTTTTCAATGTTGTAGAATTCACGTTCTTCTCTTAGGAATATATGCACAATGGTATCAGTGTAATCTAAAACTATCCAACGGCCATCTTTTATGCCTTCTTTACGTGTTGCCATAATGCCGTCTTTTTCCATTTCTTCTTCAACTGCTTCACAAAGGGTTTTGGTCTGGGTTGTGGAGGCGGCGTCACAAATAACAAAATAATCTGCAATTACTGATTGGCTGCTAATGTCTATAATACATATGTTATCTGCTTTTTTCTTACCGAGTATTTCGCATATACGTTTTACATTGTTATTTTCCATTTCTACTCCTTTGTTTGTTCTTTCATGTATTTATAAGCATTTAAAGTTGTATAATGCACGGGGTTGCCTTTGGATTTTATACGTTCAATGGAATACTCAAGGGCTTTAACCATTGCTTTATCCAAATTGGTTTTGGAAAGAGAGCGCACTTCCTCAAGCTGTGGCGTTGAATATCTTCCCGGCTCTGTGTAATCTGCTAAATATATAATTTTATCCATCAGAGACATGTTAGGTTTTCCGCTGGTGTGCCATGTTATCGCGCTAAGCACCTCGGGGTCTGTTACACCAAATTCTTCCTTTGCCAGGTGGGCACCCATAGGCGCATGGAGCACAGGCAGTGGATAATCGTCATAATCATGGAGATATGAAGACAAGTTATGCTCCTTGCAAAATTCTTCGGGGTTTTTGGATATTCTTTTTGCACAATCATGTAGCAGAGCGGCAAGGGAAGCTTTGTCTTTGTCACAGCCGTGTATCTGTGCCAGTTCAACTGCTGTTTTTTCTGTGCTTAAAGTGTGTTTAAATCGTTCTTCTGATATAAGGGGTTTTAGCCTTTCCAATAGTTCTTGTCTGTTTATAATGTTTTCTTCCTTTGCATATATTTTTCTTACCTGCTCTGTTATTTGAACAGGAACGAGATGGTCAAGCTCATTTGAAGGTGAACTTCTTATAGTGGTTGAGGATATATTTTTGCCCATTGTTGGAATTACAATAATATTTCCTTTGTACTTGTTTTCAAGTTCTTTTGCAAAACTTTCCTGATATTTAAAATCTTCACCCGGGCGGGACATGCATATAAAACTACACATTTTAAATATTTCATTGATATTTTTCCACTTTTCTAAATCAAAAAGAGAATCCGTTCCTATAATGTAGTATATGTCCCAATCCGGATAAAGCAATTTTATATCCCGCAGGGTATCCACCGTATAAGTTATGTTTTGCTTTTTTATTTCAATATCACATAGACAAAAATCAGGTATGTCTTTTATACATTTTTTTATAAGCTCATAACGAGTGTGCGCATCTGCAATGGGAGCGTTTTTATGAGGAGGGATACCAAGAGGCAAAAACACAACTTTGCTAAGGCTGCATTTTTCCATGGCTGTTTTAGCCAAATAAATATGACCGTTATGAATAGGGTCAAAGGTGCCTCCCAAAATACCAATTTTCTTCATGTAAATATTATATACCATAAAGAGAATAAAATAAATGGTTTCAGGTTTATTTTTTTGGTCAATACTACCATAAGAGGTGTTATTATGGAAAAGTACTATAAAAAGCTAATGAACAATAAAAGGACTTTGGTGGCAAGGTTTGCAGACAGCCTTTTTATACTTTTGCTTGTAACTGTAATAACTTTTGGGTTTACGGTTTTAAGGCTGGGGAATTTCTTGCATTCACTTATAATTACTGTAAACGTAGATATTATTGTTATATTATTAATGAGCAAGATGCAGGGTATACAGATAAAAAGGTTTAAAAAGTCACTTGATGCCAGAATCAGGGATAAGCTGATACTGGAAAGAATAGTCTTCAGTAAAGGCAGAGATATAGCTATAAAAAATTATAAGCGTATCGGGCAAGGGGAATATATAAATGCAGAAGGTCAAAGAGCAATGCTGCTTACTATGTATCCTGAAAGCGTGCTTTCTCCAAAAGAATTACTGGAACATATCACGGGGGAACATGAGGAAATAATAGCTTCCTGCACCTTTGATGACGATTGCTATCTGCTTTGCAAACGCATGGGAATAGAATTAAGAGACAAAAAATTTTTGCTGCAAAATGCCGATATGGATATAGACAATGAGCTTATAAACAAAGAGATAGAAACCGAGGTAAAGGAAATAAGCGAGATAAGAAACAAACGTAAAAGAACGTCATTTGCAAAGGAAAGATGGAGCAAATATCTTTTAACCTCTCTGCTGCTTTTAGCTACTTCGAGTTTTATGGGGAAATTTAAGATAATATATATTGCCTTTGCGGGCATGTGTATGTCCTTTTGCTTTATGAGCCTTTTTGTATCAAAATCCCAATAGCCTGTTTATATTAAACTGATGTTCACTATCCGGCACGCCAAGGAAACTAATGCTGTCTTTAAAATGCAGGTTTGCCTGATTGCCCGAAATATCCATGCTGGCAGGATAGTTTACACCCTGAATAGTTGCAATTACAGGGTAACGAAGGTGAGCGTTTAAGTCATCTGCTTTTATATTTTGAAGTTCACCGGTTAAATAGCCCTGGGAACGGTTTACTTTAAAAGAAGCAGTTTTATTAATGGTGACTAAATTAATATCAAAGCTCTGAGTTACTTTTTTGTCAATATCAGAAAAAGAATCGCTGCTTAAAGGCTGGTTTGCAGAAATATTTCTGCGGGAGTCTAAATTAGGCTTTGCTTTTAAAGAATAAAGATAGCTTAGCTGTTCATCTGTAACAATACCTGTAACCTCAAAACCGTTGGCGTTTTGAAACTTTTTGAAGGCGGTTTCCGTAAGTGTGCCATACATGCCTGTAATTTTAATATTAAAATAACCAAGTGAGGCAAGGCGGCTTTGAAGGGCATATATATCTGTATTCATATCTCTTGCTGCAAATTTTGACGACATAAGAGATGCTGTTACCATCATTACACAGGCTATTTCCTTAATCAAAAACCATCACTCCTTTTATTTATTTTAGTATAAATAAAGGAATTATGCAAATTTTAGCTGCTGCTGCCTGCGGAAAAATATGCTTTTCCGTTTTCTACATTTGTGCCTTTTATTGCCATAAGCTCACTGACAGTGACGGGATAAAAGTCATTTTCAATAAGATAGGGAACTATTTTTTCTATTGCCTGAACTGTAGTCGGATATACGTCGTGAAAAAGAATTATATCTCCGTCCTTAAGATTCTTTGTTGCCTGTTTAAATATGTAGTCTGCGTTTTTGCTGTTCCAGTCCATCGTATCCTTATTCCACATAAGCAGTGGCATTTTTAACCCTTCACGCACTCTGGAGTTAAACGCGCCGTAAGTCGGGCGGGTAAACCTTGGGTATTCGCCGGTAATTTCAAATACGGCGTCCTGGGTTTTTTGTATTTCATCAAGCATGTCATCGTCTGCAAGGGAGGTAAGTTTTTTATGGTTAAAGGTGTGATTTGCTATTTCATGACCTCCTGAATGCATTATTTCTATAGTTTGCCTGTAAGTGGGAACTTTGGTGCCAAGTACACAAAAGGTTCCTTTTGCGCCGTAATTGTCCAGTATATTTATTATTTTAATGGTGTGTTCACTGGGGCCGTCGTCAAAGGTTAAGGCTATTAGCTTTTTACCGTTTAAAGGCTGTGGAGGGGTAGGACTGTCATTATCGGCTCCTGCGTCTGCTATAACGGCAGAGGAAGCATTTTTAGCTCTGGTAAAGGTAAAAAAGTTTTTATGGCTTATTTTTGTTACATATTCAAAGCGGGGAGTGTTTTCCTTTTCATATGCTATGGTGAAACGGATAACGGTAAAAAAGGATGAGTAGCATTCAAAGGTCATGTGCAGTATAGTATCCTTTTTTCCGCTTTCCTGGTGTTCTCTTATGATTTTGCTAACATAAAAATATATATCTTTATCAAGTTTTTCATTGCCGGTTTTTGGGTAATGAACATTTATTCCCATGTTGTCATCTATAATTGATTCCACAATAAAACCGTTTTCTATATGTCTTGGAACGGCAATCCATAAAACCATTAAAGCTGTGAGAATTATAGCTAAAATTTTGCGTTTCATTTCTGTCACCTATAATTGTAATTTTTTAATGTATATGCGCTTTTGAATAAAAGTATTAGCAATGGGAAAAACTTAGAAAAACAATCAAAGGAGAAAGATTATGAGAAAAATTACAATTTGTTTTGTATGCGTAATAGCTTTTCTTTGTATTTTCACAAGTAAATCCAAGGCGACTATGCACGTTGCCATGATGGATGAGGAATATTTAAATTTTGAGCAGCAAAAATATGATGAACGAATAAAAAAGGCCAAGGAAGAGGAAGAGGCCAGAAAAAAGGCTGAGGAAGAAAAGGCGGCTTTAGAAAAGGAAACGTCTGAAAAAACTAAAACACAAAAGACAGAAGTACAAAAATCAAGTAAAAAAACTTCAGACAGTGAAAGCAAAAATAACGGCAATAACGCCACTGTTGCCGTGGCAAAGGCTGCGGCAGGGAAGTTTTCTCAAAAGGATATAGATATTTTATATAAAATATGTCATGCTGAAAGCAGGGGAGAAGGGGAAAAGGGCCAAATGGCTGTGGCAAACGTAATTTTAAACAGAGTTAAAAGCAGCGATTTTCCAAACAGTATAGAGGGGGTTGTGTTCCAAAGCGGACAGTTTACACCGGCGGCAAGTGGCAGTTTTAATTCGATTTCACCAAGCGCTCAGGTGAAAGAGAGCGTTCGCAAGGTGATAAACGGAGAAAGGGTTTTTGCAGATGATGTGCTATATTTTAAAAGCGTAAGCAGCAGCGCTAATTGGGGCAAGCTGGAATTTCGCGTTAAAATAGGCAGACATTTGTTTTACGCAAGATAGTTTTTGTGGTATAATCCACATGTATTTAAAATTTTTATCAGGATGTGGAAAATATGCGTATACTTGTTATAAACGGTCCTAATTTAAACATGCTTGGAGTTAGGGAAAAGTCTATCTACGGAACTAAAACTTTAGATGAAATAAATGAGGAAATAACTCAGTTTTGTATAGGTCATGGCATAGATGCAGACTTTTTTCAAAACAATAGCGAGGGAGCAATAATAGACGCTATTCACGGCGCTATAAACATTTATGATGGGATTGTTATAAATGCGGGCGCATACACGCATTACAGCATAGCAATTGCCGATGCTATAAAATGCATTGATATTCCTGTTGTGGAGGTGCATATGTCCAACGTGCATTCCAGGGAGGAGTATCGCCATAAATCCGTTATTGGGTCAGGATGCTGCGGAGTGATAGCCGGATTTGGAGATTATTCGTATATTCTTGGTATAATGGCGGTTATGCACATGCCGGAAAACAGATAACAAATAAACCACATACAATACAAAAGATTTTTGTATTGTATGTGGTTTTTATTTTTTAAACAAAAATATTTTAAAAAACCATATTATTCTTCAAAATCAAGGCAGACTCTGTCTTTTACTACTGAGCGTATAAATTTTCCTGCTTCAACGTGTGCGGGATGTATTTTATAGCTTTCCAAATCCTCAGGTGACTTAAAAAGGCTGTTTAAAATTATCTGTCTGTCGCTTGTGGAAGCGGGAGATATTGAAACGCTGATTGAAACTATTTCTTTTATAAATTTTGGCAGTTCTTCCAGCACTGTTTTTATCCGTTTTGCGTTTTCTGTATTCTCAGTTTCTGAAAACCCGTCTTTTAAATTCCATGCAACAATGTGTCTTATCATAAATTTTTCTCCTTAATTATTTTTAAATTCCATTACCACAAAACGTATTTGGCAAGAATATTTCTAAGTTCTTTTTCCTTTGGCACGGCAGCTTTGAGCGCTTTGTGAAATTCCTTGCCGTGGTTAAAATATATGGTATGCATAAGCTCATGGACTATAACATAGTCGATACACTCTATAGGCACAAGGATAAGCCGTGAGTTCAAGTAAACCGTATTTTCTGTTTTAGTATAATATCCGTATTTGCCCTTCATTGGCTTTATATTCAGTGCAGGTTTTGGAAAAACAGACAGAGCGTCACACATTTTATTATATCTTTGATTTAGAATTTCCTGTGCCTTTTGTTTATAAAACCGCTCAATGCTTTCACCCTTTAAAATATCCTTTGGCAGCTCCTTGCCCAGATACATAAAAAAACCCTTTTCTGCGCTTAGCTTATTGCTGTTAAGTAAAATCCATTGTTTTTTTCTTGATACAAAATCATAAATTATATTTATATCTGTTTTATAAGGCGCAGATATATGCACATCGCCGTTATGGGTTATGCGTAAATTTATGTTTTTTACATTTTTACGGATAAGGGTGAAGCTTATTCCGTCATGCTCCGTTTTTTCTATAGGGGTTAGTATTTTTTGTACTTTCATAATAATAATTGTATCATATAACAAAGGCTTTGGAATAGTTACTATGCATTTAATATTTTTTCATTAATAAAGGTAAAAACTGAATTCCAGTAGGCCTGAGGATTATAATTCTTTGCTTCTCCGTGTCCTGCCTGCTCTACAATATAAATATCTTTTTCACATGTGGCGGCGTCATAAAGCTGATAAACCATATTTGTTGGCACAAAGTCGTCCATACCGCCGTGGATAAACAGCATTGGTTTTTGGCATTTTTTTACCTGCTCAATGGCGGAGGCTTTTTTAAAGTCGTATCCTGCTTTAGCTTTTGCTACAAGATTGGAAATATCAAGAACAGGGAAGGTTGGCAGGGAAAAGCGTTTATCCAGTTCGCTTGCAAAAATATCCCATACGCTTGTGTAACCGCAGTCCTCAATATAGCCTATTACGTGTTCGTTGTTTTCGCCTGACAACATCATGACGGCTGCACCGCCCATTGATACGCCGTGAAGTATAATTTTTGCCTGAGGGTCTTTAGCTATCACCCAGTTAATCCAGCATGCAATATCGTCTTTGTCCAGCCAGCCCATTCCTATATAGTCGCCTTCGCTTCCGCCGTGAGCCCGGTTATCAGGCAGCAATACGTTATATCCTCTTTCATAATATTCTGCGCCAAAGGCCATCATATTTACGTTGTAAGACTTATAGCCGTGGACTATAATCGTCCATAAATGCCTGTCGTTGCTTTTTATGTAGTTGCCTCTAAGGGTAATTCCATCATTGCTTGTGATTCTTGCAGAAACTGTTTTGCTTAAAAATTCTTCTCCCCTTCCATTTTCCTTTCTTCTATTTTCGGATATAATTTTTTTACTTTCGTCTGATATGCCGATAATATCATTTTCATCTATCTGTCTCTCGTCTGAATTGCTGGAAGGGGACAAAGCATAATTCACAAAATAATCTCCCACTATAATGCCTGCTCCAAAGAGCAGAATAATTATTAACGTAATTTCTATAAACCATTTGTTTTTTAATATTTTCATAATTAACCTCCGGGAATTATTTTACAACAATATGAATTTTAATGCAATAAAGTGAAACATAACATAATCGTTCTTAATTTTTTCTAAAAAAGAAGACCCGCTTATGCGGGTCTTTTTTATTTATTGCACAGCAATTCTATTGCTTCGTAAAGGTCTTTTGCTACCTCTTTGCGCTCGGATACTGCCTTGGATAAATCTGCTTTAACAATATCCGTGCCTTTTAAAGCCACCATATTGCCATAGTCTTTCTCCACTACAAGCTGTCCTGCCTTTATGCCAAGACGCAGCCCCAAAACACGGTCGAAAGCAGAAGGAGCGCCGCCTCTTTGTACGTGGCCGAGAACAACATGACGGGATTCCTGACCTGTTCTTTCCTCAAGGACACGGGCAAGAGTTTCGCCAATGGCTTTTTTGGTCATATCCACATTGCCAAAGGAATCTCTTGGCAAATCACTGTCATTCATGCCTTCAAGGGTAAAGCCTTCGGCAACGGCAATAACTGTGTATTCTTTGCCGGCTTTGGTACGCCTGTCTATAACTGAAACTATTTCATCAACGGTTTTAGGGAATTCAGGAACAAGCACCATGTGAGCGTTTCCTGCAAGACCTGCCTGATATGCTATCCATCCCGTGTGTCTGCCCATGATTTCCACAACCATAATTCTCATATGGGATTTTGCAGTGGTATGCAGCCTTTCAAGGCAATCCATCGTTATGTTTGACGCTGTGTCAAAACCAAAGGTGAAATCTGTGCAGCTAAGGTCGTTATCTATTGTTTTTGGAACGCCAACCATAGGCATGCCCATTTTTGTAAGCTTGTCTGCAACGCCAAGGGTATCGTCTCCGCCTATTGCAACGATACCTTCAAGGCCAAGCTTTTCCATGGACGCTCTGACATTTTCAGGGCCGTTTTCTTCCTTCATAACATTGGTTCTGCTGGAATTTAAAATGGTTCCGCCAACCATTTGAATGCCGTCAACATCATCGAGGGTGAGCCATCTGCCTTCTCCGCGAATGGCGCCCCGCCAGCCTGCCTTAAGCCCGAACACCTGTATATCATTTTTTGCACATACTTCAACAACACCACGAATAACTGCGTTTAACCCCGGTGCGTCTCCGCCGCCTGTTAAGATTCCAATTTTTCTCAAGATTGCATCCTCCAAAAATCAAACTTATTTACTTTTACACTATACACCAATTTACACAAAAAGGAAAGAATTTATTATTGTGGCAATATAGATTTTATTTGCTTTTTAAAACCTCCAGCCGTTTTTTTGCCGGCTCGTATTCACCACATTTTAAGTAAAAATCCTTTGCTTTTTCCGCATCTCCAAGGCATTCGTAAATAACTCCCGTGTTGTAATTTGCAAAAAAAGAATTGGACCCTAGGGTTCTGCAATTTTTATTTTTTGTGGCCTTTTGAAATTCTTCAATGGCTTTGTCAAACATGGCGTTGTTCATGTATATAAGTCCCATTAAAAATTGAAAGTCTGCGCTGTATCCAAATTCATCATAGATATTTTCAAAAGCAAGAGCCGCTTGAGCCTGTTTGCTGTTTAAAAGGGCGTATCCATAGGTTTCTACCATGTCAAATACGTATTCAAGCTGAGGGTTTAAAGTGTATTCAAGTCCCTTAGAGAAATATTCGCAGGCAGCTTCAAAGTTCTGAGACATATAGTAGCTTTTGCCAAGCTGATACAGTATATAAGGGATATAGTCTTTATCAGCAGTTTCCAGTTCCTTTGACAGCAGCTCTATGTTGCGCTGCGCCTTTTTCTTGCGCTCTTCAAGGGGCATATCATATCCAACATGAAGAACTTGAACATCAGTTCTGTAGGTTTTAAAATCACGTCTGCCATCAAGGGTAACTACCTGCTCGTGAATTTTGCCCTCATAATGGAAGTGTTTACGGTTAAAAATTCGATTAATCCAAAGGTGGTTTTCCGTTACAGTGTCGTTTCTTGTAAGCTTGTTGCGCTGTAGGAGTTTGCCAACTCTGTCGGGGTTATTTTTAAGCCCGGTTATAATCTTTTCCTTTTGCTCTTTTGAAAGGGGAATTAAAAATTCATCAGCATCCACTACCATAATAAAGTCATTTTTGGCTTTGGAAACAGAGAAGTTTCTTGCGTCTGCAAAGTCTTTCTTCCACTGATAATCGTAAACGCTTTCTGTGTGTTTAAGTGCCAGCGCTCTGGTTTTATCAGTTGAGCCTGTATCTACCACGACAATATCATTGGAAAAGCTTTGCAAAGCTTTAAGGCACTTTTCAATATGTTTTTCTTCGTTTTTAACAATCATACAAACTGATATCACATTGTCACATTCTTTCTTTTTGTGAAATAAACTTTATTTTCACTATACAACAGTTGTTATGAAAAAGAAAGCATGTATTTTTGTTGTTTATGCAGGTTAAAATAAAAAATGGAGGGCAGGGTTATGTTAAGAAGAAAAAGCAGCAGACTTACAGAGCTTACGGACAAGCTTATATATGTGCTGGAAAGAATAAATTTAACGGATTACATAGAATATTTGGAAAATACAAACAAGCTGCTTTTTACTAATTTTTTAGTGGGGCTTGCAAGGGGAGTTGGATATGCTGTGGGCTTTAGCCTTCTTGGAGCGGTAATAATATATGTTGTAATAGAAACGGGTATGGTAAATGTACCTGCAATAAATGAGTATTTGAAAAATTTATTAAATGCTCTTGGTTAAATAAAGCAGCTCCCAAAGGGGGCTGCTTTAAGTTCATTTTCATTTTGGTTTAAATCTGCTTTTCAGGATTAGAGGTGCATATAACAAAATAACCAAGTTCAGTATTAAAAAGCAGTTTTCTATGAAAGTCAATATTTTTTATCATTTCTTTTGTTTCATCATTCTCAATTCTTTTTAAATCTTTATATGTGTGAATATCTGCCGGGTCATGGATTAAAAGATTAACCTGTTTAAAGAACATTTTAATAAGTTCCTCTGTTGCAGAAATAACAACTCCGTCGACTTTTTTAAATTCAGTATCGGCCATTTGACCAACGGCGTGAAGAACAAGGCGGTCTTCAAGAATTATTAATGCTTTCATTTTTTGATTAAAGTGATTGCAATAGCTTAGTTCATAATTAAGAGCTTCTCCAATATCCTTTCCGCCAAAATGTTCGCTTGCAATTTGTGCTTTAATGGTGAATACATCGTTCATAATTTTGGCAACGGCTTTACCAAAATCCACATTGTATTCTGCCATACGGTATAAATCAATATTTGGGGCTATAGTTTTTGTAATGCCTCTGTCATAAATCATAATGTGACCTGTGAGCCATCCAATACATATACCAAGGAATTTTTGAACTGAAGTAAATGAATAATTATTTTCTTCCATCTCTTTTTCAATGGCTGGAAGAGCTATTTCTTTTAATTCTGTATGCTGCCTTTTATGCTCGCCGTATCCAACAAAGTTAATTGAGCGCATATATGCTTCTTCCTGTGCAAAATGCTGAAGGGCATATTCTTTTAAAAATTTAATTCCTTCAGTGCAAATCCATTTGTTTTTTTCATTGTCTTCAGCATTAACAAAATTATTAAGCCGGCGGACTACAGAAAAAAGCTTTTTATGAGCTTTATCAATTATTTCTACACCTACATTATATTCATCTTGCCACTCCAAGTTGTCGGCATTTATATTTTGCCATTCTAAATTGTTTTTTTCTAATTCCAAATGTTCAATCTTCTTTCTAAAATATTTTAAGTTAATCCAAAATTGCTTTTATGTTTTGTTTTAAAATTATAACATTGTTTTATACCATTTTCAAGACAATAATAATACTTATTATTATTTATTTTATATCTTTGATATTTATATCAAATAAATATTTAATAAGGTCAAAAATTATTATATGGCAGAATATGTTTTTAAAATTGTAATTTATTGCAATAAGCGTTTGTTTGTGCTATTCTTAACCAATAAAAGAATAAAATTTTCGGAGGCAATATGTGGTTTTTGCTATGCGGTTTGCTAATAGGGGCAGACCAGCTTATTAAGCAACTGACGGTTTCTAGACTGAGCTCTTTAGGCTCTATACCGATTGTAAACGAAGTATTTCATTTGACATATGTGGAAAATAGGGGGGCAGCTTTTGGCATATTTCAAAACAGCACCGGATTTCTTGCGCTGCTTACTGCGGTTGAAATAGGAGTTATATTATACTACTTTGTAAAGAAAACAGACAATAGAAGGTGGCTGCTCAGGCTTTCTTTAATGCTTGTGCTTGCAGGTGCAATAGGCAATTTTATTGACAGGATTTTAAGAGGCTTTGTTGTTGATATGTTTGATTTTCGCCTTATAAATTTTTATGTTTTCAATTTTGCAGACGCATGCATATGTATAGGAGTGGCTCTTCTTGCTTATTACATAATTTTTCTTCATGACAAGTTAAAAGAGAAAGAACAGATTGAAAAGTGAATTTAAAGGAATATAATGGTGAAACAGCAGAGGGAATGCGTCTGGACGCTGCACTTGCACTTCTTGGTGAAATGTCCCGCTCAAAGGCACAAAAACTCATAGAAGAAGGCAGGGTGCTGGTGGGAGGCAGAGAAAGAAAATGCAATTATAAAGTGGGAAATAAAGACGTAATTTCCTGCGAAATTCCTGAGGTGGAAAGCTACGATGCTGTGGCGGAGGATATACCTATTGACATAATATATCAGGATAGGGATTTAGCAGTTATAAACAAGGCCAAAGGAATGGTTGTTCATCCGGCCCCGGGACATTATTCAGGGACTTTGGTAAATGCAATAATGTATCATATAAAGGATTTATCGGGAATTGGAGGAGTGCAAAGACCGGGTATTGTTCACAGGCTGGATAAAGATACCAGCGGGCTTTTGGTAATAGCAAAAAACGATGAAGCTCATGAGGGTTTAAGCGCTCAATTAGAAAATAAGAGCATGAATCGCAGGTATTTAGCCATTTGTAAAGGGAATTTTAAAGATGAATTCTTTGAGGTGGAAAAGCCCATTGGCAGAAGCAAAAAAGACAGAAAGAAAATGTGTGTCTGCCATGAAGGAGAAGGCAGATATGCGAAAACTGCTTTTCGTGTGCTTAGTCAGTCAGAAGGCTATTCGCTTTTGGAATGCTGTCTTTTTACCGGGAGAACTCATCAAATAAGGGTGCATCTTTCACATGTTGGACATCCTATTGTTGGAGACGAGGTATATGGCAAGAAAGGTAAAATAAATTTTAGCGGTCAGGCCCTTCATGGATACAGGCTGGAGTTTAAGCACCCATTTTCAGGAGAACAGATGGTCTTTACTGTAAAGCCTCCTGAGGACTTTGTCTGTCTTGCAGCTAAATTAAAGTTGACTTTGCCGTGTGAGCATAAGCTTTTATAAAAATAAGGAGTTGTAAAAAGGTTTATGGAAAATACAAAAAAATATCCAAGGTATTATTCCCTTGGTGAAGAAATAGCAAATGCAGTTACTCATGGTATAGCGACGGCGCTGGCAATAGCTGCTGCAGTTGTTTTAATTGTGTTTGCGGGAATTTCAAGAGATCCTTGGAAAATTGTCAGTGCAAGTGTTTACGGTTTTAGTCTTATACTGCTTTATACCATGTCTACTCTTTATCACTCGTTTCCTATTGGAAAAACCAAGTCAGTTTTTCGGGTGTTTGACCATGCCTCTATATTTATACTCATAGCAGGTTCGTATACGCCTTTTACGCTTGTTACTCTTAGGGGAGTGGTTGGATGGGTGTTATTTGGCGTTATTTGGGCAAGTGCTGTTACGGGCGTTGTTTTGAACGCAATAAGCGTTGATAAGTTTGCAAAGTTTTCACTTATATGTTATCTTGCCAGCGGATGGTGCGTTGTATTTGCTATGAAGCCCCTTATAGATGCAATGCCTTTAAACGGCATAATGCTTTTGGTAATAGGTGGACTTATGTATACAATAGGCGTTATTTTCTTTAAACTCAGAAACAGATATATGCATTCAATATGGCATGTGTTTGTGTTTATGGGTAGTCTTTTCCAGTATTTTTGCATACTGTTTTATGTGATAAAATAAAATTTTAATGGTGGAACAGAAAGATATTATGTATTTTTCTTTTTCACTTTTCTTTTTTCCACCTTTCTTTAAGAAAAGAAAGGTGGAG
>CAJUEF010000019.1:0-27296 GCA_910585035.1 uncultured Christensenellaceae bacterium
GGTTACCTTATGAGTGAGGAGGAATATGACTTTGAATTAAAGGCAGAAGATAACAACATTCCTTTAATAGAGATAGATACGGTTAATATATTTAACCAGTCAATAAAGGGAATAATTGAGGGTCGCAAAATAGGCAGCGATACTAAAAAGCCACTTAAAGGCGTAGAGTTCGGCGTGTATGCAAGAGAGGATATATTAACTCTTGACGGCACGGTAAGAGCCGCTAAAGGTGAGCTTGCAGACACAGTGGTGACAGATAAAAACGGCTGTTTTAAAACAAAAGAGCTTTACCTTGGTAAATATTATGTAAAGGAGCATAAAACAGCTAAAGGATATATTCTTAGTGAAGAAGAATATGAATGTGAGCTTGTGGTTTCTGATAATAACACGGCGGTAGTTACATATAACTGTGGCGATATAGTTAATGAATCAGTACCGCCTGATACTTTCATACCCACAGGGGATAATACAAATACTTTAGCATATGTAGGTATAATGAGTTTGTCTTTTGTTTTTTGTATTTTATATATAAAAAGAAAAAGGCATAATTA
The DNA here is from genome assembly GCA_910585035.1 of uncultured Christensenellaceae bacterium. Classification (GTDB taxonomy): domain Bacteria; phylum Bacillota; class Clostridia; order Christensenellales; family MGBC116941; genus MGBC116941. Next base: position 552 of record CAJUEF010000019.1, read on the forward strand.
ATTAAAGCAGCGTTTAGGATATAGCAGTCTTAAACGCTGCTTTTTTTCTTTTTAATTCTTTATTAAAAATATCGTAGGCAGTGTTAAAATTAAGAATTTTTCTAGGTAAAGTATTAATCCACTTCTCGATATTTTGTATCTTTTCATTAGAAATATTATTTATGGATGTTCCCTTTTTAATAAAGTATCTTATTATACGGTTGTTGCGTTCATTAGAGCCACGCTCAAAAGCGGAGTAGGGATGAGCATAGTAAACTTTAGTGCCTGTTATATTTTCTAAGGTATGTAATTGACTAAATTCAGTACCGTTATCTGAGGTTATGGAAAGAAATATTTTATTAAAGTCATTGCCGTATTCTGTTATAAGGTTATGCATTTCTTTCATTACTGCACTGCTAGTTTTGCCGCTAAGTTTTCTTATAATTTCCATACGGGACTTCCGCTCGGTGAGAACCAATAAGGAGCTTTGATTTTTTGTGTTTTTTCCTATAACGGTGTCTATCTCCCAATGCCCGAATTGTTTTCTGGAATTAATGTATTTCTGTCGTTTTTCAATACTGTTGCCGTATAGGCGTTTATGTTTTCTCGGCGGCATATGTTTAACAGGCTTTCTTGACACCTTACAAGGCAAATCAATGTTTTTGATTTTCATGTAGCCTTTATCAATATAACTGTAAAGAGAGTTTATACAGACCATATTTTCTTTTTTAAAAAGTTTATTTTTAAGAGCGGTATGATATATTGCTTCAATACTGTGTTTTGTAGTAAAAAACCTTTCTTCTACATAATTAATAAATTCTTTATATTGTGATTTTTCAATTTTTAGCTTTGAGCAAACCCGCTTTCGGTTTCTTTCATAGATAGCCTGTCCTCTTTGTGGGATATAAAGATTTTTTTTGATATATCCTCGTACAATGACAGTATCAGTTCCCCTTTTTAATTCGTTTCTTATAGTGTTTTCAGCTCTTCCCATAATTTTAGCTATTCTATATGCAGACATTCCCTGTGCCTTTAATATAGATATTTGCCCGCGTTCAATTTCGTTTAAATGCTTGTGTTTGCGGTTAGTGATTATGTCTTTCATAAAAATTTACCCCAATTTCAAATCTTATATAAATTCCATTATTTTTATATCATTGAAAGTTATATTTTGCAAGTTTATATATTTTTTTAAGGAATATTGTAGTTTAAAATGGAGTTTCAAGAGCATAAACGGGGTGGGGGTATACAAATTACTTTTTTTTAAAAATACCTCAATTTACTATTGACATTTAAATGTGATAAAAAACTCTTGACAAATTACAATAAAGGATATATTATTAAAATATAAATACACCCCATGGGGGTGGGGTTATAAAAATGGTGTAGAATATATGTAAAATTTTAACATAAACTAATATATAAGCATATATTTTAACTATAAAATAATCTTACCCCATAGGGGTGGGGTGATGGAGGTTTAAAATGAAAAAAGAAACTTTTGATATAACGGGCATGACTTGTTCGTCATGCAGCGCACATATTGAAAAGGCAGTAAACAAAATGGAAGGAGTTAATAATGCCGCTGTCAGCCTTATGTCAAATTCTATGACTGTGGAGTATGACGAGAGTAAATTAAATGACGGCAGTATTATTAAGACAGTAGAAAACCAAGGTTATGGCGCTTCTGTTAAGGGAAAGGAAGCTGCTCCTGTTAAAAAAGATGATGAAGCTGACGGAATGAAATGGAGAATGATTATTTCTTTCCTGTTCCTGATACCTCACATGTATGTGTCAATGGGGCATATGGTTGGGCTTCCTGTGCCGAAGATATTCCATGATCCGTTTGTCTTTGCTTTTACACAGATGCTGCTAACTCTTCCTGTAATGTATATTAACAGAAATTATTTTGAGGTTGGTTTTAAGAGCCTGCTAAGAGGTTCACCTAATATGGATTCCCTGATAGCGGTTGGTTCGTCTTCGGCATTTATATACGGGGTTGTGGTAATGTACCGTATTGGCGGTTCTATGGCAATGGGTGACATGCATATGGCAATGGAGCATGCAATGGATTTATACTTTGAATCTGCATCAATGATACTTACACTTATTACTATGGGTAAGTTTTTGGAAGCAAGAAGCAAGGGAAAGACTAAGGAAGCAATTCAAAGCCTTATGGATTTATCCCCAAAGACTGCAGTGATAAAGGTTGACGGTGAAGAAAGAACTGTTCCAGTGGAAGAAATTAAAATAGGAGATATAATTGTTGTAAGACCCGGAGGGGCAATTCCTTGTGACGGCGAAATAGTTTCCGGCAGTGCTTCTATTGATGAAGCGGCAATTACCGGTGAGAGTATGCCTGTGAGCAAGACTGTCTGTGACAAGGTAATCGGTGCTACAATTAATAAAGACGGTTACTTTGAGTTTCGTGCAGATAAGGTTGGCGAAGACACAACTCTTTCTCAAATAATAAAGCTGGTAAATGAAGCAGCGGACAGTAAGGCGCCTATTGCTAAAATTGCCGACAAGGTAAGCGGAGTGTTTGTTCCCGTCGTTATAACTTTGGCGGTGATTGCAACGGCAGTATGGCTTATTCTTGGATATGGCGTATCCTTTGCCCTTTCAATAGGAATATCCATTCTTGTAATTTCATGCCCTTGCGCTCTTGGGCTGGCAACCCCTGTGGCAATTATGGTTGGAACCGGAATGGGAGCTAAAAACGGAATACTTATAAAGAGCGCTGCGGCGCTGGAAACAGCTCATAATATAGATACAATAGTTTTGGATAAAACAGGCACAATAACTGTTGGCGAGCCAAGGGTTACAGATATTATTACTTTTGAAGGTTATGACCAAGGCACCCTTATAAAAGAAACAGCAGCTATTGAGCAGATGTCGGAACATCCTCTTTCCAGGGCAATAGTGGAAAAAGCTAAAGAAACAGGAATACAAATCGGACAGTGTGATGAATTTGAAACGGTTACAGGAAAAGGCGTTACAGGCATTGTGGACGGACACAGGTTTGTAATAGGAAATGATAAGCTTATGGCTGAGCACGGTGTTGATATTAGCAGTGCGACAGAAATTCAAAGCAGGTTTGCAGAAGAAGGAAAAACACCGCTGTATTGCGGAAAAGACGGAGTTATTGTAGGCGTTATAGCAATGGCGGACGTAATTAAACAGACTAGTCCTGCGGCTATTCGCGAATTTAAAAATATGGGCATTAAAACTGTTATGCTTACCGGTGACAATAAAAAGGTTGCAGAGGCTATAAGAGCTAAGGTAGGCGTGGATGAGGCCAGAGCAGAGCTTTTGCCTATGGATAAGGAACGCATAATTAAAGAAATGCAGGAACAAGGCGCCAAGGTGGCAATGATTGGCGATGGTATAAACGACGCTCCTGCTCTTACAAGAGCGGATGTTGGTATTGCTATTGGCGCAGGCACAGACGTTGCAATAGAATCTGCTGATATTGTGCTTATAAAGAGCGATCTGGTAGATGCAAGCGGTGCTGTTAAGCTAAGTAAGGCGGTTATGAAAAATATTAAGGAAAACTTGTTCTGGGCGTTCTTCTACAATACTCTGTTTATTCCAATCGCGGCAGGAATGTTTTATCCTATATTTGGGCTAAAACTTAATCCTATGTTTGGAGCGGCGGCAATGAGCCTTAGCTCTGTATGCGTAGTAACCAATGCACTAAGACTGAGGTTCTTTAAGAATAATGTTTCTGAAAACAAATAATTACAGATAAAGGTTTAAAGGCCTGCCAGGCTCATAAACCGGTTCATTAATGCTAAGTATAATATATTTAGCTTTTGAAAATAAATAAAATATTAAAATATTAGGAGGAAATTAAAATGGAAATTAAAATTGAGGGTATGACTTGTAATCACTGCAAAATGAGAGTGGAAAAGGCTCTTAATGAAGTTGAGGGCGTTACCGGCGTAAACGTGGATTTGGAGGGCAAAAAGGCTGTTGTAGAAGGCAATGCAGATATGGCTGCTCTTGAAAATGCCGTTAAAGAGGCAGGTTATGACGTTGTTAAAGGCGGCGGAGGATGCTGCTGCGGCTGCAAATAAGCAATATACATTAAATAAACACATGATTAAGCAGGAGGGAATATATTTATGAAAGCGGATAAGGATAGCGCCATAAGGCTTCTTAAAACTGCAAAAGGTCAAATTGAAGGCATAATGAAAATGATGGAGGAAGACAGATACTGTGTTGATATATCCAACCAGATTATGGCGACTTCCAGCATATTATGCAAAGTAAATAAACAGGTTTTAAAGGCACATATTAAAGGCTGTGTTGTTACAGGAATTCAAGAAGGCAATGCAGATGAGAAGCTTGAAGAGATAATGTCCATAATTGATAAGCTTGGATAAAATAAATATATTCTGAAATTTGCAAATGCTATAACATCATATTAAAATATAGATACAGTCGGTTTTGCTTTTAGAAACAGGGCTGTATCTTATATTTTACGGAGGAAATTAATATGATAGGTACTTTTCTGTTTTTTACATATTTATTTTGGAATGTATTCTGCTTTTTTCTTATGTTTGCGGATAAGCAAAAGGCAATTAATGAAAAGTACAGAATCAGCGAAAAAACCCTTTTAAAATTTGCTCTTTGTTTTGGCGCTTTTGGCATTGCATTTGGTATGATGGCTTTTTCCCATAAAACGAAAAAAAACAAATTTGTTCTTACAGTGGGGCTTGGAATATTTTTAAATATAGCTTGTATACTTTTACTGTTAAGGATTTATTGACGTATTTGTTATTGGTGTGATAAACTTTGCTGTATGAGGCTCACAGAGGTTTGTAAGGAAAATTTAATCTTATAATTTTTGTGAATACGTATAATTTTTAGCAAAAGGTTAGTCAATTCTAACTTAAATATACAATTTTAGGAGAATAGTATGCGCATAGGCTTAATTGGAAATCCCAATTGCGGAAAAACAACTATGTTTAACGCTTTTACAGGCAGCAACCAATATGTTGGGAATTGGCCGGGGGTTACTGTTGAAAAGAAAGAAGGCAAAGTTAAAGGTTATAGAAATGTAATTCTAGTGGATTTGCCGGGAATATATTCTCTTTCGCCTTATACACCGGAAGAGATAGTATCCAGAAATTTTCTTATCGGTGACCACGTTGATGCTGTTATAAATATAGTAGACGGCCTACATTTGGAGAGAAACCTTTATTTAACGTCTATGCTTTTGGAAATGGGTATTCCAACGGTTATAGCTCTTAACATGGCGGATGTGCTTGAAAAACGTGGAATACATATAAATGCAGCAGCTCTTGAAATGGAGCTTGGGGTTCCGGTGGTGGAAACCTCAGCGTCAAAAGGCAGCGGACTCGACGAGCTTATGGGCAGGGCTATTGATATAAAGGGAAAGAATAGAAAAAGCTTAAATATATTTTGCGAAAAAATAGAGGCTGCTATAAGCGAAGCTGAAACGCTGATAAGTACGAAAGAGGGAACGGCCAGATTTGCTGCCATAAAGGCGCTTGAGCAGGATGAACGCATAGGGGATATTTGCGAGATTACTGACGAAATAACATTAAAGCAAATTATAAGAGACCTTGAAAAATTATTTGATGATGATGCTGTGAGCATAATAGCATCAGGAAGATATGACTGGATTGACGACCTAATAAAAAGGCTTAATATAAAAGAACCTAGAAAAGTTGATAATGTTACTGAAAAAATTGATAAAATAGTTACAGACAAGTATTTGGCATTTCCGATTTTTGCTCTAATTATATGGATTATATACTTTGTATCTATACAGACTGTCGGCAATATGACCATAGGGCTTATGGAAGGTTTTTTTGACTGGGTAGGTTCACTCATTAGCAGCGGACTTGGGGCATTAAATGTCAGCCCAATGCTGGAGGGGCTGATTGTTGACGGGCTTTTAGGCGGAGTAAGCGCCGTTCTTAGTTTTGTTCCCCAAATAATGATATTGTTTTTGTTCATATCATTTTTGGAGGATTGCGGATACATGTCCAGAGTGGCGTTTATTATGGATAGATTGTTTAAATATTTTGGTCTGTCGGGCAAATCCATAATACCCATGGTCATCGGGGCAGGATGCAGTGTGCCGGGAATAATGGCAACGAGGACTATCGAGAGTGAAAAGGACAGAAGAATGACTATCATTTTAACGCCGTTTATACCGTGCGGCGCTAAATTACCCGTATTTGCGTTATTTGCTGGGGCACTTTTCAGGGGAAATCCTTTTATCGGGCCTTCAATATATTTGCTTGGATTTGTTATGATAATTATAAGCGGATTGCTTTTAAAAAACACTAAGGCATTTAAAGGAGGCGGCGAAGCTTTTCTTATGGAGCTTCCTGATTATCGCATGCCTAAAGCATCCAGCGTTTTACAGCATATGTGGGAGAGGGGAAAGGAATTTATAGTAAGAGCAGGAACACTAATATTTCTTGCCTGCGGGATTATATGGATGCTTTCCAGTTTTAGTTACCGCTTTGAATATGTGGCTCCAGATATGAGTATGCTGGCAAATATAGGAAAGGCTGTTGCGCCTGTATTCCGTCCTCTTGGGTTTGGCAACTGGCAAAGCGCTGCCGCTTTAATTTCCGGAATGGTTGCCAAAGAAAATGTGGTTGCTACCTTTGGAATTTTATTTAAGCTTGGCGAAGAGATGACTGAAACAAATCCAATACCAGCCAGATTGCGGCATATTTCAATGCTGCAAGCGCATATTCATTTATGGCCTTTGTACTTTTGGCAGCGCCATGCTTTAGCGCCATAGGGGCGACGGTTAAAGAAATGGGAAGCGTTAAATGGACGGTGTTTGCTCTTGTCTTTCAAACATCGGTAGCTTATGTTGTGGCATTTATTATATTTCAGGTGGGCAGTATGTTTATTAGATAAGGAGGAGAAAATATGTGGAATTTTATTATTGGCGGAGCAGTTGTGCTTCTTTTGGTATTTGCTTATTTTAAGGCGTTTCGTGCCAACAATAAAGACGGCGGCACAGGAGGCTGCGGCGGAGGATGCGGCGGCTGCAGCGGCTGCAGCGTCCATAAAGATGAAAAAGAAGAATGAAGATGATATATAATTTTTGTATTGTTTATAAAAAGTATCCTATATGAGAATATAGGATACTTTTTCGTGTTGTAATTAATTTTCTCTTATCGCTTTTCTTTTTTAAAAGAAAAGTAAAGAATAATATATTTGTTATGTAATCTTACCTTACAGGAGTGTAGTTAATTTCAGATTTTTTATTTGTTGCTTCCAGTTTAAATATTACGGGACGCAGACCATCATTACAGCTGCAAATAGCTACGCCGGGTTTTTTAATCCAGTCGCCGTAATAGAAAAGATTGGCATCTGCACCGTGAGAAAGGGCAAATACATATTGATAAATGGCTTTCCATGCTTCATCGCAAAAACCATCCGGTTTTGCATAATCGGCATAGAAAACCTGTCCTTCTTTCAGCATAGGACACGGACCCAGTCCGCCGGTACCGTATTCTTTTGCAAGCTCTTTATCAAGGGTGGTTTTTAAAACTGTGATTTTAACTTTGTTCATAAATTTCACTCCTTAAAATATTATAATTTAATTTGCGACTATCCCCATAATATGACCGTGAATAAGCTCTATATTGTTTATAATAAATGAAGTTATTGGGTATTCATCCATAATAACTCCGTTTTTTATAAGGGCTGTTACAGATTTGTATTCGTCTTTATCCAGATAATTATTAAGCAGTTTACATCCATATAAAAGTGAGGCAATGATAATTCCTTCATTTGTTTCTGCTTCGCTTGTCAGCATTAGGATAAAGCTGCCATGGGTTTCACGAACAGCTTCATCTGTTATTATGTACTTTTCGCCGCTTCTGGAGATAATGCTCATGTCTGCACATAGGTTATTCATTATAGCAGATATTACAGATTTTAAGTCCTTATACGTTGTTTTTCGCAAAAAAAAGTCTATAATTTCTTTAACGGAGCACAATTTGTTTTTATCAATAATTTCTGTTAATAAGCGCAGGGGAGGAGATATGGGAACGGAAACAAAGCAAAGGTTTATTCTGCCTTTTTCGTCCATTTCAACAAGCTTGTGCTTTTCCAGCTCAATAAGCAGGGCGAGGACTAAAAAAGCAGGTTTCGGCGTTGTGTAATAACTATTTTTGTTATCATAAGTGAGTATTGCAAAGCAGTTAAGAACGTTCATTAAATCATCCTTTATTTAAGCCGGATATAATCATATTTACAATGCGGTTGACAGTTTTTTTGTTACAGTTTATTTCTATATTACAATATTTTTCATAAAGAGGTACCCTTTGGTGGTATATATCCCACAGGGTTTCGCCTTCTTTATGGGCTATGCCTCTTGTTTCAAAGTTTTTAACCCGTTGATTTAGTGAGCAAAATGGCAATCTTAAATACACAACTGTGCCTATGCTTTGTAAATATTTCATGGATTCTTCCCGAAGTATAACGCTGCCCCCTGTTGCAATAACAGTTTTATTGCATTTAAGGGAAAGCACCGCATCTTTTTCCGTATCAAGAAAGCTTTCTATTCCATCTCTTTCAAGGGTGGTTTCAAGAGGCTCCTTTGTGTAATTTATTATTGTATCGTCAGAATCTATAAAACTCCAGCCAAGGGTTTTTGCCAGTTTTTTGCCAAGGGTGCTTTTTCCTGCTCCCGGCATTCCTATAAGTATTATGTTATTTGCAGTTATATTTATCTTGTTCATTAATCGAGTATTATTCCTACAGGACAGTGGTCGCTGCCGTATACATCGGTCATTATAAAGCTGTCCTTAACCCTTTCTATAATATTTTCACTTGCCAAAAAATAGTCTATACGCCATCCGGCATTTTTTTCTCTTGCTTTAAAACGATATGACCACCAAGAATAAACCCCTTCAAGGTCAGGATAAAAATGGCGGTATGTGTCTACAAAGCCACTGTTAAGGAGCTCTGTCATTTTGTCACGTTCCTGAGGCGTAAAGCCGGCGTTTTTGACGTTGGTTTTTGGATTTTTAAGGTCAATTTCCCTGTGGGCTACATTTAAGTCGCCGCATACTATTACAGGCTTGCAAAAACTATTTAAGTATTGTTTAAAATCATCCTGCCACTGCATGCGGTATTCTAACCGCTTAAGCTCGCTTTGGCTGTTTGGGGCATATACGTTTACCAGAAAAAAGTCTTCAAATTCAAGATTTATTATTCTGCCCTCATGGTCATGGACGTCTATGCCCATATCATAGGTAACTGCAACAGGCTTAATTTTAGTAAAAACCGCAGTGCCGGAATATCCTTTTTTATCGGCGCTGTTCCAATATTCCTCATAGCCTTCAAAATCAAAGGTTTTTTGCTCTTTTTGCATTTTTGTTTCCTGCACACAGATTATATCTGCGCTGCTGGAGTTTAAAAAATCTTTAAAGCCTTTATCCATACATGCTCTAAGACCGTTTACGTTCCATGAAATAAGTTTCATTTTTTCCTCCGTATTTATTTGCAATTAAATTTTATACAAAATAAAAATTGGTGTCCCATGCCGGCAGATATTTATAATGCCGCATGTATATTTTATAATCAGGATTTGCATTTAATACTGCTTGCGGAATGGTGAACATATCTTCGTTTCTATGATATGCGGATACGAGAAGCTTTGGCTTTTGCTGCGCAAGGGTTTTTTTTGCGCCTGCCAAAGTCTTCAATTCGTTCCCTTCCACATCAATTTTAATGTAGGTAAATTCAAAGTCAAGACTGTCTACCGATATAAGGTCTACATGCTCGTTTCCTTCGCTTGTCAGATAAGAGCTTCTTCCGCCCTTACATTCAAACACTGCCGATCCGGTTTTTGAGGAAACGGCAGCATTTATAAGCTTTAAATTGCTGATGCCTTTTGTGCTTGATAAAAGTTTTTTAAAATTCTTTCTATCCGGTTCAACGGCAGTTATATACTTATATTTCCCACCGGTGTATTCTATGAATTCATGCACTGTATCTCCATCGTATGCGCCTAAATCCAGAAAGCTTTCCTCTTTGCCCAGATTAAGCACGCTTGCAAACGCTTCATAATTATCTGTTTCACAGGAATAAAGGTATTGAGGGTTACCGCTTAGTTTGTAGTTTATAACATTTTCAAATACCAGCTTTGATTTAGTATCAGCCAGCTTTAAATATACCTGTTCCAGTTCTTCTTTATGGATATTAAAAAATTCTGTATTAAAAAGCCCTTTTCCAAAAACGGGTACGTCCGGCACATAAAACTCCTGCTCTTTTGCAATGGATTTAGCTATTGCAATTACGTCATCCTTATTGCTGCCAAAAGACATAAGGACTATTATATCTTTAAATATTTCCTTTGCAGTTGAATATTTCATTACTTTAAATCCATGAAAATATTTTTCTCTGTACAAATCGTCACTGCAAAAGACGCCGCTAATAGAGATGCCATATTGCTTTAAAGCGGAAATAATTTTATCACCGCCGTCTCCAAGCCCAAATAGCAAGATAGGTTTACTGCTCGTTTTTAGTCTATCCCAAAGGCATGTTTTTTCAACTATTTTCATTAAAAATACCTTTCAAAAACTTTTTGTTTAGCCATGTGGCTAATGCTGTAATAAATATTGTAGCATTTCTTTAAAGAAAATAAAACATGGTTTGCATGGAAAAAATTATAAATGTCTAATAAATGTTCACGGTTTTTAATATTGAGTTCATAATTGCGTAATATATTACCAATATAATTAAATCAAACAAAGGCAAGGAAAAAGAAATTGCCTAAAGTGAGGAGATGATAGTTTTCTAGGACAAAAAGCAAACATTTTTGATTATTCTCATTCCCTAAATTCCAATGTATGTGTTAATCCCAATTAACAAGAAAGCCCGCAAGGTTTCCCCCCTTGCGGGCTTTTTACTTTAATACGTTAATATTAGTTTATGTAGCACTTAGCCTTGCTTTTTAGACTGAAGGGCAATAAGATTAGTGATAAGACCTCCATCAACAAGCAAGTCTGTTCCTGTTACGAAAGAAGCTTCGTCACTTGCAAGGAATTTAACTGCCTTTGCAATATCATCTGGCTTACCGTTTCTCTTAAGAGCTGTAAGAGATTCCATATATTTAAGCTGCTCTGGGTAATCTCTTGCTGCATCAAGAGCCATTTGAGTTTCAATAACACCAGGAGAAACTGTGTTTATACGGATTTTCTTTTCACCGAATTTAACAAGCCATTTTTTGGAAAGAAGAATTACGCCTCTCTTTGAAAAATTATAAGCGCTTGAAGGATCGTCATTTAAGAATGGAAGAATCTTATCTATAAATCCTTCTTCTTTACAATTTACCATAAGGTCGTCATATGCAGGGTTTGGAGGAACAATATGTCCCATCATTGAAGCTATCATGGTAAGGGAAGATCCCTCTTCCAGCACAGGGTAAAAGCCTTCAATTATGTTTTCTGTTCCTATAAGGTCAATCTTCATTATAAGACCACAGTTCTTAGCGCTTGGGCTGATACCCGCTGTGTGAACAACACCTTTGATTTTGCCCATTGACGCTGCTTTTTTGGCAACTTCATTTACCTGTTCCTGATTTGTAACATCGCATATTGCTGTTTCTGCTTTTATGCCAAGGGCTTCCAGCTCTGCCTTGCCCTTTGCAAGAGCTTCTTCATTGATATCTGCAATAATAACTGTGCCGTCTTTAAATTGTTTAGCACTTTCAAGACCTATTCCGCCGCTTCCGCCGGTTATAACGTAAATATTATCCATAAATAATGCACCTCTTTCGTGTTTGATGAGACAATTATACTACTGAATTTTTATAGTGTAAAGAATAGTTAATATTTAGACAAACCTTTTTTTGTAAAATTAAGAAATTATCATCAGAAAAACGCTGAAAAACCACTAATAACATGATTTGTGCAATTGTCAAAATGCCATGTTATGCGTTATTATTCCAATTGACGGACGCTTAATTGAGTGTTATAATTAACAAGAATTAATGTATATTATTGTGTAAAATTGTTTAATCGAGGTGTGAAATGAGCATTGTAAATGCGGCTGGCTTACAGACGGTCAACAATATGCTGGAGGCTAAAAAGAGCGCTGTAGGCAATCCTAATAAGATGTTCCAGGCAATTCTGGAGGAAAAGCTTGGTCCCGTTTCAATGAGTGAAACTACATCTTCATATAATAGCTCTGCTGTTAAGAGTTCTTCCGGTGATGGAATGTCTTACTCAAATTTGGCAGATTATTATAGTAACGGTTTATATGATAATAGTTTGTATGGCAGCGGTCTGTCAGGATGGGACCGACTGGTATACGGCAGTTATCCAAATTATCTGGCGGCAATAGCTGCAGCAAACGGCACTTTATCGGGAGATTCAACGTATGATGCATACATAAGTGAAGCGTCTGCTGAATATGGTGTACCTAAGAATCTTATTAAGGCAGTTATTTCATGTGAATCCAGCTTTAATCCAAATGCAGTTTCCTCTTCGGGCGCTGTTGGATTAATGCAGCTTATGCCTGCAACCGCGCGCAGCCTTGGAGTTACAAATTCCTATGATCCAAGGCAGAATATAATGGGGGGAACAAAATATTTAAGTTCTCTTATTAAAAATTTCGACGGAGATTTGATACTCGCTATGGCGGGTTATAACATGGGCGGAAATCGGGTTAAGAATTTGGGGATAACGCCAAATTCACCTAATGAAAGCGCTTATGACAGTATACCAAGCGGCGTTATGTCTTATGCTAAAAAAGTAATTTCTAAAATGGCTCAATATGGAGGGTAGATAAAATGAGTTTATTTACTAAAGTAGATCAGCTGACAACAGGATTAAACGCATCTCAGCTTAGAGCTGATACTATTAACAATAACATTGCCAATGTAGACACGCCTGATTTTAACAGGTCTTCAGTTGTGTTTGAGGATCTTTACAAGGCGGAACTTAGCGGCGATAATTTTGCAGAAAAGAAAACAAGGGCTAAACACATGAATTTTGGATTTGATAACGATAGCCCTATGATGGTGGTTGAGGATACATCCACAACTATGAGAATGGATGGAAACAACGTGGATATTGATAAAGAAATGGTGGATTTGGCTCAAAACGTAATTTTTTACCAGGCTTTATCCAATCAGGCAACTGCCGAATTTCAAATGCTGAATACAGCTATAACCGGGAGGTAGATAAACTATGGGATTTATGAATAGTTTAGATATTTGTTCTTCTGCGCTTACATCCCAGCGCATGCGCATGGATGTTATTGCGGAGAATCTTGCCAATATAACCACAACACGTGATGCAAACGGGGAGCCTTACAGAAGAAGATATGTAACAATGCAGGCAAAGGACAGCTTTTCAGGTTACATGAGCGAGGCAATGAGCGCAGATACCAGCGTGACATCCTATGGCGGAGTAAGAGTTACGAGTATTTTAGAAGATACGGCGCCGTTTCCTCTTGATTATAATCCGGAGCATCCGGACGCTGATGAAAACGGTTATGTAAGCATGCCTAACGTAAATCTCACAAGAGAAATGGTAGACATGATGTCTGCTACCAGAAGTTATGAGGCGAGCATTACTGCTATTAACGCTATTAAAAATATGGCGTCTCAGGCATTAAATATCGGAAAGTAGGTATTAAATAAATGGTAAATGGAATTGAATCGCTGCCATTTGGCAGTGAAATGGGTGTGCACACTGCCACAAGCAAAAAGAAAGACGAAAATGTTAGCTTTCAGAGCATTTTTCAAACAGCTATTCAAAATGCAGAGCAGACCAGCACTCAGTTTGATTATGACACTCAGCAGCTTTTAACCGGCGAAGCGGATAATTTAGCTGAGGTAACCATAAACGCCAACAAAGCCCAGACCGCTCTTAATTTAGTGGTTAATCTTAGGGATAAGGCAGTGGACTCATATAAAGAAATTATGAATATGTCGCTGTAGAAAGAGAAGGGAATGGCAACTGAAATAGGTTTTTTTGATGTTCTAAAGATGATTGTCTTCCTTGGGATTATTCTTTTTGGAGCATATTATTTGACAAAGCTGCTGGCATCAAAGGCTGCGGGAACCGGAGGGAAGAATTTTTTTTCCATGGGAAGCGGCGCTATGGGAGATGCTAAGGTGCCGACGATTATACACCGCATGGTGATTGACAGAGAAAGCAGCTTTGTTGTCGTGGAATATAATAATAGTGATTATTTAATAGCTTTTACAAACGGAGCTGTTAAAGTTGTTGAAAAGAGAAAGTTATCTGAAAGTGAAATAGAGCTTAGGGTTAGCAGACAACATGAGAAAGAACAAAACAGCTTTAATTTTTCCAAATATATGGAAAAGTTTAAGGACAGTCAAAGTGACAAAGGAGTGGACAAGGATTGAAAAAGAAGATTAAAATAGGCCTTTCTATCTTAATACTTGTTTCGTTGGCTGTGCTTTTATCAGGCTGTACAGCGGATACAAATACAGCAGGGCTTTTAGAGCAGGTTATAAGTTTGCTTGGCAGCAGGTCGGCAACTTTGCAGATAGTGGGAGTTATGACTATTCTCACCCTTGCTCCTTCTATACTGATAATGCTGACAGGCTTTACTAGAATAGTTATTGTGCTCAGCTTTACCAGGAATGCAATGGGTACCCAGCAGATGCCTCCTAACCAGGTGCTTGTCGGGCTAGCGTTAATACTGACGTTTTTTGTTATGAGCCCTACGTTTACCGCTATGTATAACGATGCTTACCAGCCTTATGTAAATGAACAAATTAACGAGCAGCAGGCAATAGACGCTGCCATGACTCCTATTCGTACATTTATGCTTCAGCAGACTTATAAGACGGATTTGGAAATGTTTATGAGTTTTACGGACTTGCCGGCTGTGGAAACGGTGGAGCAGGTGCCTACGAGGGTTTTGCTGCCCGCCTTTATAACCAGTGAAATAAAGCGCGGCTTTCAGATTGGTTTCTTTATTTATATACCGTTTATAGTTATAGACATGATAGTTGCTTCAACTCTTATGTCTATGGGTATGATGATGCTACCGCCTGTTGTTATATCACTTCCGTTTAAGGTTTTGCTGTTTATATCAGTAGACGGATGGATGCTTACTATGCAGACGTTAGTCGCAAGCTTTTTGTAGCTGAGGTGAAAATATGGAACAGGCTCAGATAATAAATGTTCTTCAGCAAGCTGTATATACTATATTAATGGCCTCTGCGCCGCTGCTTATAGTCGGCCTTGTAATTGGACTTATAGTTTCTATATTCCAGGCGGCTACGCAGATAAACGAGCAAACTCTTACCTTTGTGCCTAAGATAATAGGCATACTTCTGGCTCTGATAGTTTTTGCCGGATTTATTTTTACTACCGTATCAGAGTTTACGCAAAACATGTTTGCTATGATTAATAGTATGATACGCTAGGGCAGAACAATAAAAATTTTGTTTTTTAAGACGCAGAATTTCTGCGTCTAAATGTAATTTATTGAGAGGGGAGAGGACAGAGCATGGATTATGGCAGGCTTAATTTGGCATTACTGCTGTTTTTACGGGTTTCCGGGCTTATTGTGTCTTCACCTCTTTTTGGAAGAAGAAATATACCAAATATAGCAAAAATTGGCTTTTGTGCGGCTATTACCTATTTGTTTTTTATTGATTCGGTGCCGCCAACAGACGTGATTGTGTATAATAATCTTTTGGTATTTGTACTTTTGTGTGTAAAGGAACTGCTTTTTGGAGTGGTTCTTGGATATATAAGCTATTTGTTTATGAACCTTACTTTTACAGCGGGTCAGCTTATTGATATGCAAATGGGATTCGGTATGGTTTCTGTGCTTGATGTACAGTCAAACATATCTGTTCCTGTAACGGGAAACGTGCTTAATATTGCTATTTTGCTCACTTTTTTCGGAGTGGGAGGTCATCACAGGCTTATAAGGGTGCTCCACTCTACGCTGCAGGCTATGCCTGTAGGCTCCGTTAATGTTTCTTCCAATATTGCTGTTGCTGCTGTGGAGGTTTTTACAACAAGTTTTGTGCTGGCAATAAATGTTGCCTTTCCTATAATTGCTTCGGGACTTTTAATAGAAATAGCTCTTGGCGTTATCATTAGAAGTGTGCCGCAGCTTAATATATTTTCCATCGGTTATCCTACAAAGATATTGGTGGGATTTATAATGATAATGGTGATGATTCCTATTTTTATCGGGTTTACTTCCACCATATTTAATCAAATGTATTCATCGCTGGAAACTATGTTTGCAGCGCTTATGGGGTAGGCTATGGCTAGTAACGATACCGGTGAAAAAACAGAGAAAGCCACACCCAAAAAGCGAAAGGATGCCAGGGAAAAGGGGCAGGTAAAAAAGAGCATGGAGGTAGTTACCTCGTGTATGCTTCTTGGTTTATTTGGCATTTTGCGTGTTGCCGGACCCATGATGATTAACAGCACTAAGAATGTTATGGAAAGATATCTTACCGGCAGCGGCTTTGTAACCCTTGATGTTGCCGGTGTGTCAACTTTGTTTTTGGATGTGGTAATTACATTTTTACTTATAATGGCTCCTATACTTGGAGGCGCTTTTGTAATTGCCGTAATTGCCAATTATGTGCAGATAGGCTGGCTGTTTTCAACCAAAGCCCTGCAGCCAAAGTTTGACAGGATGAACCCTTTGTCGGGATTTAAAAGAATGATTTCTCTGCAATCGCTATACGAGCTGCTAAAGGCGATGTTTAAGCTTATAATTGTTGCGGTTATAGCTTTTGTTCAGATAAAAGGTCATATGGATTTAATAATGAGGTCTATGACCATGGGCTTAACAGAGAGCATATATCCTACGTTTATAGCTGTGCTTGATACATGCTTTGCAATCAGCGGAGCCCTTGCCGTGTTTTCCATTGTGGATTATGTTTATCAATGGTTTAAATATGAAAAGGATCTGATGATGTCAAAGTATGAGGTTAAGACTGAGTTTAAACAAATGGAGGGTGACCCTCAGATAAAATCCAAGCGTCAGCAAAAGCACCGTGAAATGGCGGCAAGGCGAATGATGCAAAGCGTGCCCGACGCCGATGTGGTAATCACCAACCCAACTCACTATGCTGTGGCGCTTAAATATGATGAAGATACTAAGTCTGCTCCCGAGGTTCTTGCAAAAGGGCAGGACAGAATAGCCCTTAGGATTAAAGAAATAGCAAGGGAACATGATGTTGAAATTGTAGAGAATAAAGAGGTTGCCAGGGCGCTTTACGCATCCTGTGAGGTTGGTTCGGAAATACCAACAAGCCTTTATCAGTCTGTGGCTGAAATACTTGCTTATGTTTATAAGATGAAAAACGGAGGAGTTAAATGAAGCTGAAAGATTCACTGATTGCCATTGTGGTAATAGGTATAATAATGCTGATTATTATGCCGTTGCCATCCGCTCTTGTGGACGTGCTGCTTATATTCAATATTGCAGCGTCTCTTTTAATACTACTAAAAACACTTTATATAACGGAACCTTTGGACTTTTCCACATTTCCACCGCTTTTGCTGCTTGTTACTCTTTTCAGGCTGGCATTAAATATAAGTACCACAAGGCTTATACTTGGAAATAACGGAGACGCAGGCGGGGTTATTACCACGTTTGGAAGTTTTGTTATTGGTGAAAATATAGTTGTTGGTATAATCATCTTTATCATAATTATTGTTATTCAGTTTGTGGTAATCACCAAGGGTTCTGAGCGTGTTGCCGAGGTTGCGGCAAGATTTACCCTTGACGCTATGCCCGGTAAACAGATGGCTATAGACGCGGATTTGAATGCAGGCTTAATAGATGAACAGACTGCGAGACAGCGCCGTTTGAAAATTCAGAACGAAGCTGACTTTTACGGTTCTATGGATGGTTCCAGTAAGTTTGTTAAAGGTGACGCAATTGTGGGCATACTCATTACGCTTATAAACATTGTCGGAGGTCTTATTATCGGCGCTATGAGCGGCGGCGGGGATTTCAGCACCATGGCTAACAGAATTGCCCTTGCCACAGTGGGCGACGGACTTGTAAGCCAGATACCTGCCCTTTTGGTGTCTGTTGCTACCGGTATTATAGTTACTCGCGCAAATTCCGACGAGCATCTTGGCATGGATTTGTCCAGACAGCTTACGGCACAGCCTTATATATTCTATATTTTGGCGTCTTTGCTGATGTGCTTCAGCGTTATTCCGGGAATGCCAAAGCTTCCTATTATAATTTTAGGCGCAGGATTTATGGGGCTTGGTTATACTCTTTCTACAGCTACTAAGGAAGTTCCCGTTCCCGTTACTGCGGATGTGGCTGCAGAAGAAGAGGCAAAAGAAATGCGAAAACCGGAAAAGGTTACATCACTGCTTAATGTTGACCTTATTGGAGTGGAACTGGGCTACGGCATTGTTCCTCTTGTAGACGCCAGCCAGGGCGGCGACTTATTGGAGCGTGTGGTTATGATAAGGCGGCAGTGCGCTCTGGATTTAGGTGTTATAGTGCCTGTTATAAGGCTTAGAGATAATATTCAGCTTGGCGTAAATCAATATGTTATAAAAATTAAGGGCGTTGAGGTTGCCGGCGGCGAAGTTTTAATGGATCATTTCCTTGCTTTGTCCACAGGTGATACCATGGGCAAGCTTGAGGGTATTGAAACTATTGAGCCAACCTTCGGTCTGCCTGCTGTATGGATACCTGAGACTATGCGTGAAAAAGCTGACCTTATGGGCTATACAACCATTGACCCGCCTTCTGTAATTGCTACTCATATGACCGAGGTTATTAAACGCCACAGTCATGAGCTGCTGAACCGTCAGCAGGTTCAGGTGTTAATGGATAATCTTAAAGTAACCCAGCCGGCTCTTGTTGAAGAAGTGCTGCCTAAGGTGTTTTCACTTGGCGAAATTCAAAAGGTACTTTATAATTTGCTTAAAGAGAATATATCAATAAGGGATATGGCTACTATCATTGAAACAATGGCTGACCATGGAACTACCGTGAGAGATTTGGATTTGATTACCGAATATGTAAGGCAGTCTCTTGCTCGTTCAATATCCAGAAGGTTTATACCTGAGGACAAAGCAAGGGTTATCACTCTTGATCCTAAAGTTGAACAGATTATTGTGGATAGGATAAGACAAGGCGAGCAGGGGTCATATGTTGCTTTGGATTCAGAACAAATACATGGAATTTTTACAAGCTTAAAGGAATGCACCGATAAGATGATGTCTGTGGGAATGACGCCTATAGTTTTAACATCTCCTCTTGTAAGAAAACATTTTAAGAAAATAACAGAGCAGCTTATACCTGATTTAGTAGTGCTGTCATATAACGAGATAAATAAGGATATTCAAATTATATCAGACGGGCTGGTGACACTTTAAAATATGAATGTTAAGTATTACGCAAAGGATATGCAGGATGCTCTTGCAAAGATAAAAAAGGAGCTTGGTCCTGACGCTATGATTATCAGCAGTAAACAGGTGCGGAGCAAAAGCGGATTATTTGGCTTTTTATCGCCTAAAGTTTACGAAGTTATTGCAGAATATGACCCTGTCAAAATGCAAAAGCCAAGAGAAATTAAAGTGCCTAAGCCGGATATAAGACCACTTAAATCTGAAAAGATAGACAGCGCCATAAAACAGGCGCAGCTTGTGGAAAAGAAGCAGGAAAAAAGGACAATGGAAGAGCTGGATAATAAAATTGACCAGCTAAGCGATATAATACAAAATTTTTCTACTAAATTTGAGCATATTAAAAAAGATGTGACATATGATTACGTGCCTTCGGTGGAAAACATTCTTATGAGACTTGTGGAAAAAGATGTGGACGAAGAATATGCTCATGATATATGTTCAAGAATTTCTGAGCTGATGGAGAAGAAAAACGTTTTCCACATTGAGGCCCTTGACCATTTGTTAAGAGAAATAATTGGTGACGTGGCTCAGATTGAGCCTAATAAATTTGAACGCAAGATAGTTATGATAGTAGGTCCCACGGGAGTTGGGAAAACCACTACTCTTGTGAAGCTTGCATCATATTTCGTAGTTAAACAGGAATTAAAAGTGGGCATAATAAACACAGATGTTTACAGGGTTGCAGCACAGGAGCAATTAAAAACTTATGCAAAGATACTTAATGTACCAATGGCCACGGTTTATAAACCAAGTGAAATAAAAACTGCCCTTAAAGAGTTTGAGGAAATGGATTTGGTTTTTGTGGATACTGCCGGAAAGGTTTCTGACGATAAAGAGTATCAGGAGGATGTTAAGGCATTTATAGAAGAGGGTTCAGTTGATGAGATTTATCTTGCTTTGAGCGGTTCTTCATCGTCTAAAATATTAAAGGATACTATTAATAATTATGCTTTTTTGAAAAAACATAATATTATAGTTACAAAAATGGATGAAGGAATAAGCAACGGAGTTCTTATAAACATAAAAATGATGAGCGGACGTCCTTTGTCATATGTTACAGTTGGACAAAGTGTGCCTGATGATATACAAAAGGTAGACGTGTCTGCTATTATTAGCGATATGGTGAGGTATTAATTTATGAACGACCAAGCTTCCAGGCTTAGAGAGGTTGTTGCGGATAAAAGTGAATATGATATAAGATCTATGAGTTATAGCCGTTCCATGGAAGTTATTACTATAACCAGCGGTAAGGGAGGAGTTGGAAAAACTAACTTTGCAGTTAATTTTGCTATTGCCCTTGCTAAAAGAGGAAAACGCGTAATAATAATGGATGCAGATTTTGGCCTTGCGAATGTTGATTTGGTTTTAGGTATGAGATCAAAATATGATATAACCGATTTGCTTTCAGGTGAAAAGACAGTAAATGAAGTTATGGTGAAAGGCTATGAAGGCATTAAATTTATTTCGGGAGGCTCCGGGCTTACAGAGCTGCTGAATATAACTGATGGACAGCTGGAAAGGCTTATGAGCAATATAGCATGCCTGGAAAAAGAGACTGATATACTAATTATTGATACCGGAGCAGGGGTTAGCGACAGAGTTCTTAGAATGGTTAATGCCAGTGATGAGACATTGCTTGTTATAACTCCGGAACCGACTTCAATAATGGATGCATTTGCAGTGATAAAAATTATGGTTGCAGAAAACAAGCTGCACAAAATAAGAATAATTGTAAACAGAGCTGACAATGAAGAAGAAGCTAAAATTATAGCTGAAAATTTTATTGATGTTGTTGAGAAATTTCTTGGGGTAAGAATAGGCTCTCTTGGATTTATTCCTATGGACAGAAGTGTTGTTCAGGCTATTAAAAATCAAATACCGTTTATTGTTGAAAGTCCTTTGGGAGATGCGGCAAGACAAGTTAATAATATTGCCGATGATTATTTAAGTATTCCAAGATCAGATAAAAGCGAAAAAGGCGGCTTTATTGGATTTATGAAAAACTTAATAAAGAAAAGATAAAATAAATTGGTAAAGGAACCTAAGGGGTCTGATAAGAATTATAACGAGTAAAAAAGAGTATATATAGTTTGTATAAATAAAAGTATTTAACATGAAAAGTTAAAATATTTTCAGAAAGTGAATGTTATATTTTGCTGTGATTTAATCTTAAAATATTGACTTCTTAACTGAATTTTAGTTTTATAAAAGGCTTTAAACTTAACTTAAAGTTTATTAAAATATTAAAGCTTTAATATAACTTAATTTATTTAATTAAACTTGTTAAAATGAGCAAGGTTAGTGCTTGCGACATAGAAATAGATATAGGGTATTATAAGCTTAAATGGTGAAGCGAATTATAAAATATGATATAATAATTTTAAAATAAAATTAAAGTTATAGTTTTTAGTTGATATTGCCGATTTCTTATATAAGCAATAATTATGTTATAATAAATATTATAGTTTTTATATTTTATATAAAATACTAATAAGTGGTTAGAAAGTTTGTTTTCAAAGGGTAAATAAATTAAGCTGTTTGAAAGCGTGGCGATGATAAAATGAATTTAACGGAAAACACAGAAGATAAAATGGACGCCACAGAATTGTGGGAGAGATATAAGGCTGATAAATCCGTTAAGAAGCAGCTTGTAATGCATTATTTGTATTTGGTTAACAGAATTGTTGTCCGCATGATGCCGTCATACGGCGGATATGTGGATATGGATGACCTTATAAGCTGCGGCATAATTGGTCTTATGGACGCAATAGAAAAGTTTGATACAGATAAAAATACGGATTTTGAGGTGTTTTCAAAACGCCGTATTGCCGGTGAAATTATTGACAGCTTAAGAAAAATGGATTGGGCTTCCGTTAGCCTCAGAGCCAGAATAAAGCAGATGAATCAAGCTGTTGAAGAGCTTCAAAGAGAATTTAAAAGAGAGCCGACAGATGAAGAAATTTCAAAGCATATGGGAATTCCAAATGAAAAGCTTTTAAAGATAAAATCACAAATACATCTTTTTAATATTGTACATTTTGAGAGCATATTAAGCGATACTGACAGCAATAATGTTTCCATGGGGGATTTGGTTAAAGATGAAAACACCCATGATATAAGCGATGATTTGGAAAAGCACGAGTTTATTGAGATGCTGGCAAACAAGATAGATGATTTGAATGAAAAAGAACAAATGGTTGTAAAGCTTTATTATTATGAAGAATTAAAATTTAAAGAGATAGCAAGGATTTTAGACGTAACTGAGTCCAGAGTGTCTCAGATACACTCAAGCGCTCTAGGTAAATTAAGAAAATGGCTCAGCCCATATAATTATGGATAAGGATGATGTGGAATGAATATGATTAAGCAATATAATTTTGTGCTAACCTATGAAAATGACGGCGTTTATCTTAGTATTGAACGAAATGAGTCTAACCGTATGATGACAGAAGGAGATCTTTTAACCATGTTAAAGGACAAAGATGTTCAAGATGTGGACTTTAGCGCTGTTAACGAGGTGTTGCAGTCAGGACTTGGCAGTATTAAATGTATTGCGCCATATCAGGAAGAAAAATTTAAAGACGATGATTTAGATGTTTTTGCTGCTCCAAATAAAATGGAGGCAAAAATGATTATTATAAAAGGTGAAGATAAAGGCAAGCGTTTAAGTGTTGATGAAGTTGTTAAACGGCTTGGCGATGAATATAAGATAGTAAGCGGCATTGACACTGATATGATTGGCGAGATGATTGATTGTGGGCTTTATGATGAAGAGCGGGTTATTGCTGTGGGAAAACCTGCTGTTGACGGTATACCGGGAGAGGTTACTTATCATTTTGAGACTAATTTTAATAAGGTGGGCGCAGAGGTTGGAGGCAGAATTGATTTTAAGCAGCTCAGTCTTTTTGCCAATGTAAGCAAAGGCAGCGTTATAGCTTCTAAAACCGATCCGGTTCCGGGAATAGACGGATATGATATATATGGAAAAGAGTTAAAGGCAAAGGAAGGAAAAGAAGCTAAATTTCTTTACGGGAAAAATGTTTTCATGTCCCAAAACGGAGATACACTTTTAGCAGCTATAGACGGAAAGGCAGATGTTGTTGGCAATAAGGTTGTTGTATCAAAGGTATATGTTATTAACGGAAATGTTGATATGTCTGTCGGCAATATTGATTTTGCCGGAGATATAGTAATTAACGGAAATGTTATGTCCGGATTTGAGGTTAAAGCCGGAGGAAGTATTGATATATACGGAATTGTTGAAGACGCTAAAATTATTGCACAGGAAAATATAAGAATTGCCGGAGGATTTTTGGGCAATGGCAAAGGAAGCCTTGAAGCCGGAGGAAGCGTGTTTTGCAAGAGTGTGGAAAACGGCATTATAAATGCGGGAATAAGCATTGAGGCTGACGTGGTTATGCACAGTAATATTTACTGTAACGGGACTATAAAGGTGTGTGGAGAAAAGTCCAGAGTTATTGGCGGGAACATGTGCAGCAGTAAAGAGATTATACTCAACAATGTTGGTAATATTAAAGGCACTGATACTAACTTAAAAATAGGCTTGCCTGATGATGTTTTTCAACGTATAAGTGACATTGAAGAGGAGAAAAAGAAACTTGATATGTTGCTAAAAGAGCTTAACAGAAGAAAAAATGATATGCTCAGTTCTACGGAAATAGACGTTAACCAAAAGGTTAAGATAATGAACAGCCTTTTAAGCACACAAAAATCACTGGAAAAAAATGCAGAGGAAAGAGAAAAGCTTGATGATATTATAGAAAGCGCCAAAAAAGGCAGGATTC
Organism: uncultured Christensenellaceae bacterium; assembly: GCA_910585035.1. Lineage (GTDB taxonomy): Bacteria > Bacillota > Clostridia > Christensenellales > MGBC116941 > MGBC116941. The sequence goes on from CAJUEF010000019.1 coordinate 24,757, forward strand.
AAATTAGAGGAAGAGGTAATAACGGTGTAAATATATTCTTTAATAACGCAGTTAAAAGAATAGAACTTACAGTAGATTTTACTACTTTTGTTTTTAAGGATGGAGAGATACACGAATATCCATGTAGTTAAGGGGGCAATACGTTATGATTAAGGGGATAGATAGTCAAATAATAACGGGCAGAACAACTGATTTTATGAAGGATAACAGCGCAAGGCTAAAGGGAGATGAATTTAATCAGCTGCTTCACAGCAAACAAAACAGCAATGACGTTAGAAAAGAATTAAAAACCGTTACTGACGTTAAAAAAGGAGAAATACGGAAAACTGATGATAAGGATGACGGAAAGAAGAAAAATAAAAAACAGGATTCCGGAAAAAATAAAGATGATAAGAAGGAAATCATAATTGAAACCAGAAAAGTGAACAATGATTCCAATGCAGTGAGTGGAAATGAAACTGTTGGTTACAGCAAACTTAGCAATATTGATATTGAAATTTGAGGTGTAGCAATGAATTGGACAAACTATTTGTTTGCGTTTTATGTTTTTTTGCTTCTTGCTATTTTGGTTTATATATGGACAAAGGCATCCAAAGGCAAACTTGATGACCGCATAAGGACGCTGGAAGACAAGCAAAGGGAGATTATAGTGCTGCAGAATGATACCAAGGAAGCTATAATGGTGTTTGAAACATACATGTATGAGACTAAAGAAAATTTAGAAACAGAGCGTAAAAAGATAGAGTATTTAATAGAAAAATTTGAAGATATGCTTGAGGAGCAGGAAGCTAGCGGCGGGGCAAAGCAGGAGCAGGTAGGCGCAGAAGCCGAGCCCTATTCCGTAACAATTGAGAATAATTCAGAACCTGAAGATACGGATAAGGGAGATTTATATGATGAAATCAGAAAGCTCAGTAAAAAAGGATATTCTTTAGATGAAATTGTGAAAAAATTAGGCATTTCCAAAGGAGAAGCTAAATTTATTTTGGGAATTACAAAATAAGCTAAAGTTTTATTATAAGATTTTCGATTAAGATAAAAGAGAAGTATTATTTTCTTTTACCATTTAAGGTGAAAGGATTAAACTTGCAGGAAGCATTTATTTTTGAGCAGCTTGCAGGAAGCGGATGCTCGCTTATATTAAAATACAGTTACATAAAAAAGTTTTGCTATTTATTAAAATGTGTTTTAATGCTAATAATATATAAAAGAGGTTTTTATAATGTTAAGAAGTTTGTATACTGCTACTACAGGCATGATGACTCAAAGAAATAAAATGGATACCATTACGAATAACATAACCAATGTTGATACTATTGGTTATAAAAAAGATTATATGCTTACAAGGTCCTTTGAGGATGTGTTAATTGAAAGGATAAATGACCCTAATATAGTTGCAACAAGATTTAACAACAGAAGTCAGGTGGGCGACCATAACTGGGGCGTGTATGCGGACGAGATATTTACATCCTTTGTTCAAGGATCACCAGAGCAGACCGAGCAGCCAAATGAACTTGCTATTCAGGGAGAAGGATTTTTTGTTGTTAATACTCCGGATGGAGCAAGATATACCCGCTCCGGAAATTTCCGCGTTGACAGGGATGGATTTTTAGTTAATCCAAACGGTTATTATGTTCAAAATACCGCCGGTGGAAACGTTTATGTAGGTCAGGGGGACTTTTCTATTAATTCTCTTGGAGACGTGACTGTTGACGGTAATGTTACAGGAACAATAGCTGTGGTTACATTTAATGATTTGCAGGGACTGCGCAAAGCAGGAGAAAATTTATATTATCACTATAATGACGAGGCTCCTGTGTTTGCTCAGGATTATGAGGTGCTTCAGGGATACATTGAAACATCTAACGTGGATGTGGCAAGCGAAACTGTGGAAATGATAACTACAAGCAGGGCTTATGAAAGCTGCTACAAGGCGGCTCAAATGATAGATCAGACCCTTGCAAGAACTGTTAACGATATAGCTAAGTTTTAAAGGTAAAGGAGAAAATATATTATGATGCGTTCAATATATTCAGCCAGAAACGGAATTATGTCACAACAAAAACGAGTTGACAATATTGCCAATAACCTGGCAAATATAAATAATGAAGGATACAAAAAGACACGTATAGATTTTGAGGACTGTCTTTATCAGACTATCAGAAGGGCTGTGCTGCCACAGGATGATTTAAATCTGCGTATGGGTCACGGCACCATTGTTGGAGCAACTACCAGAATAATGGACGAAGGTAAAATGCTTATGACCGGAAAAAATTCTGATCTTGCAATTCAAGGCGAAGGTTTTTTTGCTGTTGAAGATCCCAATGGTAATGTTCTTTATACAAGAGACGGTACTTTTAATGTTGACAGTGAAGGATTTTTGGTTGCCAGTGATGGGGCTTATGTTTTAGACAATAATTACGATAGAATATATGTAGCTAATTCAAAGTTCGTTTGTGATGCCAATGGAAATATATTGGCAGACGGCGAATTTAGCGCAACCATTGGAATATTTAACTGTGTAAATCCTATGGGATTAG
>CAJUEF010000019.1:27306-32777 GCA_910585035.1 uncultured Christensenellaceae bacterium
TAGAGTCTGCAAGCGGAGACAGATTTGCAGTGAGTGATAATTCAGGAGAAATGGTTGCTGAAGACGGCTATCAGATAAAACAGGGGTATGCAGAAGGTTCCAATGTTGAAATGGAAAAAGAAATTACAGCGCTTATAAGAGCCCAGAGAGCTTTGTCTTTAGCAGGTAAGGCACTTACTACAGCTGATAATATGGATGCGCAAGCAAATCAGTTGAGACAGTAGTTAATGAGTAAGGGGAGGACGATTTAAATGCCTGTAAATGTTAAAAAATGCAGAGAGTGCGGAAAGATATTTCAATATTTTGGAAAAGATATATGCCCTGAATGTTTACAAAAATTAGACGATTGGTTTATGGAGATAAGGGATTATCTTGACGAGCATCCAAGCGCTAAGGTTTCGGAACTGTCGCAAGAACTTGAAATAAAAGAAATGGTAATTATGGACTTTATAAGGCAGGGAAGAATAATGCTTAAAGAGGCTGTTATTACATGTAATAATTGCGGAAAGCCAATAAACGGCGGAGATATGTGTGATGAATGCAAAAGTAATATAGGCGGAAAGCTATCTGAAGCTATAGCGCTTAAAAAGAAGCTTGAAGAGGAACGCAAGCAGGCTTTAAACGTTAGCCGTACAGGTGGAATGCACGTTAAAAGTTAATTTTTGTAAATAGTTACAGAATGTTTTCATAAGGAGGGAATTGCTATGTATAACGTATCATCAATAGGAAGGAAAACAATTAATCCATATAAAAGGATAGCAGCAACAGGCAAGGTAAATAATGTTAATCCTTTTTTTCAGGAGGACAGTTTTTCTATTTCTGATGACGCTATGATTTTATCAGCTGCCCTCAATGAGGTTAAAGCAAGTCTTGGCAACGAAATGAATAAGCTGGACACAGAAAAAATAAATGCCTTAAAGCAGCAGATACAATCAGGGAATTACAATATAAAAAGCAGCGATGTTGCAGCTAAACTGTTATCCTGATAAATTAGGTGGGTAGTAATGTTTTTTGAAAATGTATTGACTAATTTAAATAACCAGATAAAATATTTTTCCAAGGTTTCTGAACTTTGCAATGAAGAAAAACAAAGTATTTTAGACGGTGATGCGGATGCGGTTTCAGCTATAGTGGAACAACTTAAACAGCTCTATTCTCAGGCAGTTAAAGAAGAAAATGCCAGAATAGAGCTTATAAAAAACAGCAAAGAATTTTCGGGCAAAGAGGATGTTGCCTTAGATGATATTATAAATATCTGCACGGACGCAAAAATGAAGGAAAAAATTACAATAGCTAAGGAAAGACTTGTAGAAGCTATAAAACAGCAAAAGGAATTGAATGAGACTATAAGCCAGCTTTTAAAATCTAATTTAGATTATTGTGATTACATGATTACAGCTTTTTCCAGTGAAGTCACTCCAAACAACTTTTATTCCAGTGACGGCAGTGAGGTTGGCAGCGGAAGATCTGCAATCAGAATAATTGATAGCGAGGTGTAGAAAATGAGATCAACTTTTTACGGATTTGAAATTGCAAAATCAGGATTATTTGCTTCACAGCAAAATCTTAATATTACAGGTCATAATATTTCTAATGTTAATACAGTGGGATTCACAAGACAGCGTCTTAATGTGGAATCCATACCGGCTCCTTTTTATATGGGAACTATTGCATATACAGATAAATCTGCTTCAGGTCAAGGCGTTAGAATGATGTATGTTGACCAGATAAGGGACCCGTTTTTGGATAAACAATTTAGGCAGGAAAATACCATGTCTAAATATTGGGAAGCTCAGGAATACGAATTTTCTATGATTGAGTCTTTATTTAACTTTGAAATATCAGATGAAAATACAGGAATATCAAACGTGTTTGCTGAGTTTTATTCAGCGCTTCATAAATTAGCTGAAAATCCTTCTGACCCTGAGGTTAGACAGGCGGTTCTTGGAAGCGCAAGAAACCTTGTTTCTACAATGAATCAAAATGCAGAACAAATCAATGCCCAGTATAACGATATAAATGGTGAGATAAAGGCAACTGTGACACAGATAAACGCTATTACCAGGTCTATTGCAGAGCTTAATAACCAGATATTCAGTTATGAAATGTCCGGAGCACAGGCAAACGACCTTAGAGACAGACGTAATTTGCTTTTAGATGAGCTTGCAGGATATATACCTATTCATTATGAAGAGACGCCGGACAAATATTTAATAGTACGCTTTGGTGATAAAAACGGCGAGCAATTAGTTAATCATGCCAAAAGTAATGATTTGGCTCTTGTTGAAAATAAAGACCATGCTTTTATGGGTCCTGATCAAAACGGTAATATTCCGCAGGTATATCAGCTTTATTGGGCTAAGGATGTAGATCCGGCTACAGGTGATTTGTTAAATCCTGCAACACCGGCTATTGATATAACCGAAGGGGCCTTGGGAGCGTATTTTAAAATGCGTGACGGAGACAGCGAAGATAACATTGGACTGCCTTATGTTATGACACTTCTTGATGAGCTTTGTCAAAAGGTTACAACAGAGTTTAATGAAGTGCATGAGCAAGGTTGGGGACTGCCTAGCGGTGGTAACCCATCTACTACAGGAAATAAATTTTTTAAAGACGATGTTCCTGTTACTGCATTTAATTTTGCACTGGATCCTGATATAACGTCAGACAGGATTGCTGCATCTAGCGTTGAGGTAGTTAACGATGCTGATAATGAGCAGAGAAACAACAACGTTAACGCTTTGGCCATTGTTGAATTGCTGAATAAAACAAATTCATCGGGAAATCCGGATAACTTTGACAGCGTGTATAAGGACATTCTGGTAGCGGTTGGTCTTGAAATGTCACACATTAACAGAATGAATACAAATCAGGCAGTTGTGCTTGCGAATATTGATAACAACAGAAGATCTGTTTCCGGCGTATCAATTGACGAAGAAATAACAAATATTATAAAATTCGGTCACTCATATAATGCTGCTTCAAGGGTTATTACCGCTATTGATGAACAGCTGGAAACTGTAATAACTAAAATGGGCATTGTAGGCAGATAGGGGGTTAATTAGATGAGAATTACAAATTCTATGTTGGTGAGTAACTTTTTAACTGATATGGGCAAGAATATGGATAAGATGAATACTAATTATACACAGCTTGTATCAGGCAAAAAAATGGTAAGAATATCTGATGATCCTGTTAGATTGGTATCTGCCATGAACGCAAGAAAAATGATTAATACCTATGAGCAGTATGAGGAGAACCTTAATGCTGCAAGGAACTGGAATGATCAGGCTGAAACAGCTCTTACTGACATAAATAATACTTTGCAAACCATATATGAACAAGTTGTTTTTGCTTCCTCTGAGGTTAACCAAGATGTTGAAAAAGCTGCGGTTGCAAAGGCAATTGAGGAATACAGAGACCATATTCAGCAGAATATGAATGCAAGTATTAACTTTAAATATTTATTTGCGGGATATAATGCAACAAAAGTTCCTTTTGAGAGGGATGCTAACGGTAATATGACATACAACGGCATTGATCTTAACGCTGCAAACTTGAACGACCCGGCTGTTCAGGATGAACTTGCACAGCATTTCCAGCTAGAGGTAGGCGTTGCTATGAAAATGGACGTTACTTTTACAGGAATTGACGTTGTTGGGGTTGGCGAAGATAATATGTTTAAAATGCTTGATGATCTTGTTGCAGATTTATATGCAAATAAGGGCAATGACGTTTTAGGCGAATATCTTACTAAGATTGAGGACAGACGTACCAGCATTATGGAAAAGGTAGTTACTATCGGTTCCAGGACTAATAAGCTTGATATGCTGGAGAACAGATATTCTCAGGATATTATAAATTATGACGCCATAAGGGGCAATATTGAAGATATAGATGATGCGGAAGCAATTATGAATTTTAAATTCCAAGAGGCTGTTTACAACAGAGCTCTTGCTGCAGGCGCAAAAATTATTATGCCTACTCTTATGGATTATGTAAGGTAATATTGTAGTCTTTTATTAAAGAGGGTTAATGATATGAACGACTATAGAATGGAGATAAATACAACAAATTCACAACTGAATATTTCTAATCATATACGCAGGTTCACTATTAAGCGTACTTCGCCACAGATGAAAATAACCAGAAAAACGCCTAAATTTAAGGTGGACTGGGATAAAGTAAGGGCTGAGAGCGGTCTTAAAAATCCTAAGTATTTTATGCAGGATACAAGACAAAGAGCTTATAGCAAGATAATGAATAGTATTAAGAGAATGTCTCAGGAGGGTGATATGATGATGGATATCACAAAAGACGCTCCTGGTATGGTTCCTTATATTGCTGCGGAAAATATGCGTTCAGCATTACCTGAGGTTAATATTGCAAGTATTCCAGAAAGCCTCCCTGATGTTACTTGGGATGAAGGCGCTTTTGAAATTACATGGACAAAGGGCAGCATGGAAATAATATGGGATGAGGATTATGAACCTGACATAAGTTTTACACCACATTCTGTGGAAATAAAAATAAGAAACTTTAAAAAAATTCGTATGAATGATAAAGGAAATAAACTAGAGGGACGAAAGATAGACAGGAAAATTTAGGAGGAATTTTAATGGATTTAAACACGGTTAGATTTGGTCAAATTCAAATAGACGACGAAAGTATTTTGACCTTTGACAACGGTATTTACGGATTTGAAGATTTAAAGAAATTTGCAATCATTAACTGCACGGAAACTGAGCCGATTTTTTGGCTTCAATCTGTAGAGGATGGGGATGTTTCCCTTCCAATTATTGATCCGTTTATTATTAAAGAAGATTATGTTATAGATGTTGACGATAAAGAACTAATGAGTATTGGCACAGAAAAGGAAGAGGACATAATCGTTTATAATGTTGTTGTGCTGCCGGAAGATATAACTAAAATAACAATTAACTTAGTTGCTCCTATTATTATTAACATTAGCAATAACAAGGCTAAACAGGTTATTTTAGGGTTAGAACAGGATACGTCTGTTAAATATCCTGCTTTTACGCCTCTTATGAATTATTACAAGGAGGTAGAGAAGGGTGCTGGTACTAACAAGGAAAATAGGAAGTAACATTCTTATTGGTGATGATATAAAAATTTCTCTTATCAGTGTTGACGGTGACAAAGCGCGTATAGGAATTGAAGCGCCAAAGGATATACGAATTCTTAGAGAAGAGAGTATAACCGGTACAATTAACGAAAATAAGCGTGCCGCAAGCGAAGTTATGGATTTAAAAGAGCTTTTCAGCAATTATGATAAGGATTCTAAAAAATAAATTATTAACCTAAAGCCGAAAGTTTATGGCTTTAGGTTTTTTAATATTTTTTACCTTTCTTTAAGAAAAGAAAGGTAAAGCCAAAGAAACTTAACTACAACATAAGATATTAAAGTGAACACATAAATTTTTGGTTTTCTGTAGTTTTTTCTAAAG
>CAJUEF010000020.1:0-11803 GCA_910585035.1 uncultured Christensenellaceae bacterium
TCTTAACTCGTTATTAAGTTTTCTTTGGCTCCACCTTTCTTTTTCTTAAAAGAAAAAGAAGCAAAAAGAAAACCTTATCATATGTTTTCACATTAATATCTTAACTCGTTATTAAGTTTTCTTTGGCTCCACCTTTCTTTTTCTTAAAAGAAAGGTGGAAAGAAAAGTAAGAATCATTTAACAATTACCGTTCCCGAATCAAGAGCGTTTGCGGCGTTTTGAAGGGATGTGATTACAGCCCGTCCGCCTTCCTTTGCAAACTCTATACACGCCGTTACTTTAGGAAGCATAGAGCCTTTTGCAAACTGTCCCTCCTCTATATATTCCTGAGCTTCACGAACAGTTATTTCCTCCAGCCTTTGCTGATTTTCTTTGCCGTAATTTATGTAAACATAATCTACCGCTGTGAGTATAACAAGCAAATCTGCCTTAACCTCTCTTGCAAGAAGAGAGCAGGACATATCCTTGTCAATAACCGCGTCAACCCCCTTGTATTCGTTCCCTTCTTTTATAACGGGAATGCCGCCGCCGCCAACAGTGATAACCACATTGCCTTTACTTGCAAGGACATTAATTGTATCCAGCTCCAGCACGGCTTTTGGCAAAGGGGAAGCAACTACCCGCCTGTATCCTCTTCCGCTATCCTCAACAAAGGTATATCCTGTTTCCCTTGCCGCTTTCTCCGCCTGCTCTTTAGTCAAAAAGGAGCCAATAGGCTTTGTGGGATTATTAAAAGCATCGTCATTCTTATCAACCTCAACCTGGGTTACAATGCATAAAGCGCCTTTTTTTATATCTCTTTCCCTAAGCTCGTTTTGAATTGCCTGTGAAAGATGATAACCAATATACCCCTGGCTCATTGCTCCGCATTCGGGAAAAGGCATAAGGGGGCTGTTGCCATTTTTTTCTGCAGTTTCAAAAGCAGAATTTATCATCCCAACCTGAGGGCCGTTGCCATGACCAATTATTACCTCATGGCCCTTTTCAATTAAATCAGCAATTGCCTTTGCAGTTGATTTTACCAGCAATAACTGCTCCTTTGGGGTATTCCCAAGGGCATTTCCCCCAAGGGCAAGCACAAGCCTCATTTAACTTCCTCCTTAATCATAGGAATTCCCGCTTCCTCAAGGCTGTTTACAATGTCCGCCTGCATATCAAGAGCTGCCGCCCTGGCTGCCTTTAAGAAATTCATTCCCTCATATTTACCCTTTTTATGAGCGCATATAATAGAGCGGGATGCATTCACTATGCCTCCAAGTCCTCGTTCATCAAAAGATGACACAATATCTTTTCCACTCGCTCCCTGGGCTCCATAGCCCGGAATAAGGAAAAACACCTGAGGAAGCTGTCTGCGAAGGGATTTTGCCTGTCCGCTGTATGTTGCGCCGACAACAGCTCCGCAGGAAGAATAACCGTACCTGCCGATAAGTCCGCTGCCCCACTCAGCCACCTTTTGACCGACAATTTCATAAAGGGGCTTTGTGTCCACCATAATATCCTGTAGCTCTCCGGAAGACGGATTAGATGTCTTTACCAGCACAAAAATTCCCTTGCCGCTTTCCTTGCACACATCTATAAAAGGAATAACACCATCTGAACCAAGATAAGGAGTAACCGTTACAAAGTCAGCGTCAAAGGCGTTTTTATTTATAATAGGCGTTGTTCCAAGATAAGCGTTTGCATAAGCCGTGCAGGTTGCACCTATGTCATTTCGTTTTGCGTCTGCAATAACTGTGAGACCCTTTTTCTTTGCATAGTCAACAGTTTTATAGTAAGCTTTCATTCCATGATGTCCGTACATTTCGTAGTAAGCTATCTGCACTTTAATACATGGAACAATATCTTTAAGCTCATCAATAAGGGCTTTGTTAAACTCAAGTATAAGCTTACCCGCATCCTTATAATCAATATCATCAGGGTCATAATCTGCCATCATCTCATCAGGAAGATATTCAAGACGGGTATCCAAACCTAAAGCAGTTGGATTTTGTTTTTCAATAATTTTATCTATAAGTGTATCTATAACCATCGTTTATCTCCTATTTAAGCCTATAATTATCCAGCACTACCTTACCGTCAACAATGGTATATGCCGCTTTGCCCGTAAGCTCCATATCTGCAAAGATGCAGTTTTTACCCTTGGATTCAAACTTTTCCGTATCTACAGTCCACTTTTTATTTTCGTCAACAATGGTGATGTCAGCAGGCTTACCCTTTTCAATAACTCCGCCCTCCAGCTTTAATATCCTTGCAGGATTGCAGCTCATAGCCATTACAACTTGTTCCATAGTAAGCTCTCCTGTTTTTATCAAATAGGTGTTTGTAACAGCAAAGGACGTTTCAATTCCGGAAATGCCGTTCATCGCCAAAGCAAATTCCACCTTTTTTTCATCCTCGTGATGGGGAGCGTGGTCTGTGATAATACAATCCAAAGTGCCGTCCTTTAAGCCTTCTATTATTGCCAGCCTGTCCTCTTCCGTTCTAATCGGGGGATTTACCTTTGCATTGGTGTTATATCCCTTAACCCACTCGTCTGTACATGCAAAGTAATGAGGTGCAGTCTCTGCGCTCACCTGAACTCCCAGGCTTTTGGCGTGACGAATCATCTCCACTCCACCTTTGGTGGACACATGAGCAATGTGTACTTTTGTATTAAGAGAAGACGCAAGCAGTATTTCTCTGGATACATGGTTTTCCTCAGCAACTCTGGTATTTCCTTTAAGACCAAGAATAGTGGATGTATAACCCTCATTCATAACACCATCGTCAACCAAATCCAAATCCTCACAGTGAGATATGAGTATGGAATCGAAATTCTTTGCATATTCCATTGCATTTCTCATAAGGTTGGAATTCATAACAGGTCTGCCGTCATCAGTAAAAGCAACTGCGCCATGAGCATGCATATCACCCATTTCAGACAGCTCTTTGCCAAGCATGCCCTTGCTTATACAACCTGTAGGATATACCTTTGCATAACCGCATTCCTTTGCCCGATTATACACATAATCCATTAGGGCAGCGTTATCCAGCACCGGCTTTGTGTTTGGCATACACACCATAGCGGTCACACCGCCGTTTGCTGCCGCACGGGTGCCTGAAAGAATGTCCTCTTTATATTCATAGCCCGGCTCTCTTAGATGCACGTGCATATCTATTATGCCCGGCATAACAGTAAGCCCCGATGCGTCAATAACACGCATATTGTCCTCCGGCTTTATATTTTCCTCTATCTTAGAAATCTTCTTGCCTTCAATCAGTATATCATAATTCCCGCTTTTCCCAAGAGGATTTACCAGCTTACCATTCTTAATTAATAATTTCATCCATGTTCCTCCTTGTCATAAGGTAAAGAAGCGCCATGCGAACCGCAACCCCGTTTTGCACCTGCTCCAGTATTACGGAGCGCCCGCTGTCCGCCACGTCGCTGGTAAGCTCAACGCCTCTGTTTATAGGGCCGGGATGCATTATTATAGCGTCTTTCTTTGCAAGAGATATAACCTCTTTATTTATTCCAAATATATTTGAGTATTCCCGAAGACTTGGATAATATCCGCTGTGCTGGCGTTCCTTTTGAATACGCAGCGCCATAACCACATCCGCTCCACGAGCAGCCTCCCGAACATTAGTAGTAACCTTCACTCCCGTCTTTTCCAGCTCAGGGGGCAAAAGGGTGGACGGAGCACAAATAGTAACCTTTGCTCCCATGGTTTTAAGCCCCCATATATTGCTTCTTGCAACGCGGCTATGGAACACATCACCAACAATAGTAACATTTAAACCCTCTATCTGTCCTTTGGCTTCTCTTATGCTGTACATATCCAAAAGCGCTTGGGTAGGGTGCTCATTAAGCCCGTCTCCGGCGTTTATAATACTAGCCTTCGTATATTTGCTCAAAAGATGAGGCGCACCGGACATAGGGTGACGTATAACAATAAGGTCGCAGCCCATCATATCCAAATTTCTTCCCGTATCTATTAGGGTTTCCCCCTTTGCCACACTTGATGCGGAAGCAGAAATGTTTGCGGCAGAAGCAGACATATATTTGGCAGCCAGCTCGAAAGACATTCTTGTACGGGTGCTGTTTTCATAAAACAGTGTAATTATTGATTTTCCCTGAAGGTGAGGCGTTTTTTTGCTGTTCTGGGAAAGTATATGCTTCATAAGACTGGCATTATCAAGTATTGTTTCTATTTCCTCTTTGGTTACGTCATAAAGCCCAAGGAGGTGTTTTCTTTTGAACTGCATAATTCCCCTCCTATATTTTTATAAGACCAACATCAAGGCTGCCGTCTATTTCAGGCACATGCACCTTTATATTTTCTTCCAAAGAGGTTGGCACATTTTTACCAACATAATCAGCCCTTATAGGAAGTTCCCTGTGCCCTCTGTCTATAAGCACGGCAAGCTGAATACATTTCGGTCTGCCAATTTCCAAAATAGCTTCAATAGCGCTTCTTATTGTACGTCCTGTAAACAACACGTCGTCCACAAGCACAATGGTTTTACCTTCTATAGTAAAATTAATGTCCGACCCGTTAATAATAGGATGCTCGCTTAACATTGAAAGATCGTCCCTGTAAAGAGTTATATCCAGCACACCTGAAAGAACGTCGCTGTTTTCAATCTGGCGTATATAATCGGAAATACGCATTGCAAGGGGAACCCCCCTTCTTTGAATACCTATAATAGCTAAATCCCCTGCACCCTTATTGCGCTCGATAATTTCGTGAGCAATTCGTTTAATTGCCCTGTTCACTGCACTTTCATCCATTACGCTTGTCAAATTAAACCACCCCTTATTTAAAAATAAAAGCCTTACCCATTGGTGCGGTAAGGCTAAATAAGTTGCTTAGTTCATTTATGCGTTACACCTTGCAGCCTCTCCGGACCAAATTAAAGGTATTAATTTATTATAGCATACAATGATTAAAAAAAATAGATAAAAACAAATTATTTTTTCAGTTAAATTTATCTCTATTTTAATAAAATACATAACTTTTATTCAATTCTAACCAACACAGCATCTTCAACAACTTTAACAGAGCCGTAATCAGGATAACGGCTCATCTTTTCAATTTCAGACCTGTATTTTTCATATTCTTCACTGCCAACAGTAACTTCCGATGAATAATAACCAAGGTAATTTCTAATGCTGGCAAGCCTTGAATATGCGTTAAGCTGCGCCTTATTCCCGCCGTAGGTAAACGGCGTTTCCTCCCAGTTGTTAAAATAAGATGTATCGTCTATTTCCTTTCCTATCAGCTTAACAGGCAAATCCTGTCTGTAATTCTCTGCGGATTTTATGCGGGTATACATAGTGGCATAATAATTTTCCAGCTGTTTATTAGAGTAATAAAGCCCTCTGTAGTTACCGTTATTCAGCCACACATAATTTAAAATACAAACGCATAATATAACAGCCGCCAGTGTCTTTACAGACTTTTGCATCTTTAAATCTTTAATGTTTATATTATCAGCTAAAACAAGAGGAAGATAAAAAACAGATAAAAGCCCCATTGCCATAAGGGTATATATTTCTCCATTTGGCACCATTATAATTATAAGGTTCACTGCTGTAGGAAAAAAAGCCAAAAACAAAATTAACAATGCCGTCTTTTTAAATTGCTTTTGCAAAGCAAGTATTATAACAGAAGCAAGGGTAATTATATAAATGCCAAGCACACTTATTTTTAGCACTCTCGTTGCTGTAATTGACATATAATCCATAAAAGGCAGCTTTAAAAACTGCTTATAAGTTTGTAAAACAAGTACAGGCAGCTGACTCATACTAATTTTCCCCATTTCATTTATCCCCTGATAATCTCCAAGGGCTGTCCCATATAAATTAAGACAGAGGGAAAGAATAACTCTGTAAAATACATATCCTAAAATTAACGCAGCTAAATACTTAAAGCCTAAAATAATAATTTGTTTTAAGGAGCAATCAGAATTCAAGGTTATTTTAATAAGAAGTAAAATAAAAACACCCGCAGCAAGAGGATAATATGCCTGGTATATTCCAAGAGAGCAGGCTAAAAGCAATCCACAGCAGACAAGCCCAATAAGTTTTCCGTTTTTTGCGCACCAAACGCCAATTACGGCAAAAAGCACACCAAGCATATAATAATGAATTGTATATGTAAAAAACATGCCGCTTGCCACAGCAGGAAAAACAGCGGTAATACCGCCAAAAAGTATATAAAAAAATTCATTCTCAACTTCAAATATCTGTGTTAAAACACAAGCGGCAAGAGCTAAAAACAAAATGGCAACAACACCATTAAATATAGGAATGTTATAATTGCCCCACCATTTATCTATAAAGTCACCCAAAATACTAAGCATCCATCTTCCGCTTAAAATCCCTGTTCCATACCCTCCCGCACCGCCGGGAGTGCATGCTATATTATCATAGTTGTTCAGGTTGTTTACAAAACAATAAAGATATGAAAAAAAACCAAAAAAAACAGCAGCCCAAAAACACTTTTGAACTCGCTTATCATATACGCATGACTTTATATATCCAAAATCCATTTTTACCCCTTTGACAGTTTAAATTTTAATTAGAAGATAACATTTCAAATATTCTTTGTCAACTTAGATATAGATTTTTAAATGTGTGTTTTTTCTTTCTATACAACAAATTTTACAATTTAAAACATATCAGACAATTTTATTTAAAAAAACACCTTGCTATTCTCATTTTTATGTAGTATAATTAATTGGTAACTGAATAAAACTATCGGATGGAGAAGTACTCAAGAGGCCGAAGAGGCGCCCCTGCTAAGGGTGTAGGTCGTGAATAGCGGCGCGAGGGTTCAAATCCCTCCTTCTCCGCCACACGGAGCTAAGTAATCTTAGCTCCGTTTTTTAATGAAAACCTCTAAATTAGGAGAGCAGCAGCAATGGACATAAAAATAGTTCCCGCATATAATTATCCACAAGAAGTAAGTACATTGTTTTCAGAATATACTGATATACTGATTTCAAGTGACGGTTCATTTCAAAAATATCTTAATATTCAAAACTACGCTGAGGAAATAGAACATTTGGACATAAAGTACGGCGCTCCTTATGGCAGGCTTTACTTAGCTTATTATCGTGAAAAATTAGCAGGGTGTATAGGGCTAAGAAAGATTGATGAACAAAGCTGCGAAATGAAACGTCTTTACGTAAGACCGCAGTTTAGGGGAAAACACATAGGTAACTTGCTAATTTCCACAATTATTAAAGATGCAAAAAAAATTGGTTATTCCTATATGCTGTTAGATACTCTTCCTTTTTTAAAAAATGCAATTCATTTATATAAAAACTATGGTTTTTATGAGATAGACAGTTATAATAATAGCCCAATGACCAATTCCATTTATATGAAATTGGATTTATAATTTTTTCATTATTATTTATCGTCACAGCCAATTGTTTGATCTCTACAGTTTAAGCGATTATGGCAAACTATAATTTCAGATATATTCTTATAAAAATAAAGAATCGGAAGACTTACGTCTTCCGATTTAAATATATTTTCTTTTTTTAGAAAAAGTTTTAAACTTCTAAAGGAGCAATAACGTCAGCAGATTCGCTTTTTTCAATAACATCGTTATTTTCGCTGTCATTGTTTGCTTCAGCACTGCAAGATGCTTCTTCATCACTTTGTGGAGAACCATCCTCAAAAAAGCTGTTAAATTCTTTGCCGTCTATCTTTTCCTTTTCCAAAAGACGCTCAACAATTCTATCCATAACCCCTCTGTTTTCACGAAGGATAGATTTAGCTGTTTCATAGGCTTTATCAATTATTTTCTTAACTGCATTATCAATTCTGTAAGCCATTTCATCACTGTAGCCCTTTGTGTGTCCATAATCCATGCCGAGGAACACCTCGTTGTCATCACCGTAAAACAGCAGCCCTAACTCTTCGCTCATTCCATACTGGGTTATCATGTTTCTTGCAATTTCATTAGCCTGTTTTAAGTCATTATAAGCGCCGGTGCTAACGTCTCCAAGAACAACTTCCTCAGCAGCTCTGCCTGAAAGAGTCATAGTAATCTGGTCCAGAAGCTTACTTTTCATAACATGGCTTTTTTCATCCTTAGGCACAGTCACAGTGTAGCCCGCCGCCATACCTCTTGGAATAATGGATACTTCCTGAACAGGGTCTGTATTCGGTAAAATCTTGGCAACAATGGCATGCCCTGCCTCGTGATAGGCTGTTAAACGCTTATCCTCGTCGGTAATAACACGGCTTGGCTTTTCAGTTCCTGCAATTACTCTCATAATGGAATCCTGAATATTTTGCATTGAAATTTCTTTCTTGTTGTGACGGGCAGAAAGAATTGCAGCTTCATTTAAAAGATTTTCCAGATCTGCGCCTGTAAACCTTGCTGTTTCCCTTGCAATAATCTTAAAATCCACATCTCCTGCAAGAGGCTTGTTTCTTGCATGTACCTTTAGTATTTCCTCTCTGCCCTTAACATCAGGATAGTTTACAACGACCTGTCTGTCAAAACGTCCCGGTCTTAAAAGTGCAGGATCGAGAATATCTGCTCTGTTGGTAGCGGCAAGAATTATAATTCCCTCATTAACAGTAAAACCATCCATCTCTACAAGAAGCTGATTAAGAGTTTGCTCTCTTTCATCGTGTCCACCGCCAAGACCTGCGCCTCTGCGCCTGCCAACTGCGTCAATTTCGTCAATAAAAATAATACATGGGCTTTGCTTTTTAGCGTTTTCAAACAAGTCACGCACACGGGAAGCACCAACGCCCACAAACATTTCAACAAAGTCTGAACCCGATATTGAGAAAAACGGAACTCCCGCTTCACCTGCACTCGCTTTTGCAAGCAAAGTTTTACCTGTTCCCGGAGGACCTACAAGAAGCATGCCCTTTGGAATTCTAGCGCCAAGCTCAATATACTTTTTAGGGTTTTTAAGAAAGTCAACAACCTCTTGAAGCTCGTGCTTTTCCTCGTCAGCGCCTGCAACGTCCGCAAAGGTAACTCTTTTCCCGTTGGCATCGCCGCTTGATAGTCTCGCCCTGCTTCTGCCAAACTGCATCACTCTGCCTCCGCTGTTATTCTGCTTCATAATAAAATACCAGAACAACAACATAATAACAATGCTAATCAGATAAGGCAGGAATACAATATACCACGGCTCTTCCGGTCTTGGATACGAGTTCACCTTAATTGGAATATCCATAATGGTCATGGAGTCCACGTCCTTATCAGGATAATATATCCTTATAAGGTCTTTTTTCATTTCACTGACGTTGTCCGTATATGTGTAAAAATCACGTCTCGCGTAAAACTCCCCTTCGGGAATAGAGGAATTTGTTCTAAGGATATACACATTCTTATCCACAGTAGCAACAGCGGCAACCTGATCATTTTTCACCATTTCCAAAAATTCGTTGTAGCTGAGTTCTTCAGAGCTATCGACATTTAAACCGGTAGCATATCCTGAAAGAACTATTATAAGCAATACAATAATTATGTAAATGAATGGACCGCTTAAAAATTTTTTCAATCCGTTATCCTCCTATTTTGAATTCTCATAATAAAACATTTTAACACAATAATTATATACTTTCAATTAATTTACAAAGGTTTTAGCAATTAATTTACTATTCAACCTGTCTAACCCTTTTTTAACAAAAATGTATATTAAATTTACTTCGTTTATTTTTTCTCTATAAATTCCAGTCTTATTCCCTTTTCACCGTTAAAAGGATACTTGCTGCTTCTCATAACTCCTGGAATCCATAAAATTTCATCACCGCAGCACACAACAGGAACAAAATCCCTTAAAAACACCGGCAGCTTTTTGTTAATAAAAACGTCCTTTAGCTTTTTGGTTCCTCCGCCAAAACAGTTTATTTTGTCTCCCTGGCTTCTTTTTCTAACAGTGAGTTTGCTGTTGTCTTCCAAAGAAAAATAACAAACGTTTTTAGGGGCGCTTTTTATATGCCTTATATCCACTTTATAAACTTGCTCTGAAATAAAGACCCCAAAAGGAGTTATTGTTTCCCCAGGTAAGGACAGTTTCTTTTCACTGTTAATAGGCTCTCTTTGCCTAACAAAAGAAAGGACTTTTTCTCCTTTATATATTTTTATTCCGTGAGGAGCAATTGCCACTTTCCCCGTTTCTTTAGAGCTTAAAGCATCTATAGTTTCAAAAATGCCGTAATCATAATCTTTTCCTGAAAGTCTTTTTAACACGTAAAGAATGCTTCTCCTTTTTATTGCATCATGTGCAGACAAATATTCCTTTACTTCAATATCATATCCATATGGCATTGCTATTATCCAGTCAAGACCTGCGATATGTTTTTCAAAAAAATCATTTTCGAGAGAAGCGATTTCACGAAGCCTGTCTATTGCGTCATATATTTTTGCATTTTTATTTTTCAAAGCAGGCATAATCTCGTGGCGAATGCTGTTTCGCAAATAACTTACATCAGCGTTTGTACTGTCCTCTCTGAATTCTATGCCCTCATTTTTTGCATATGCATAAAGCTGTTCTTTTGAAAAATCCAAAAGAGGACGAAAAAGCCTCCCTCTTATTTTTTGCATACCGCAAAGTCCCTTTGTTCCACAGCCACGAATTATATTCATAACAAGGGTTTCGCAGTTATCGTCCTTATGATGAGCAAGTACAAGATAGTCGGCTTCCTGCTCTTTCAAACACTCATAGAAAAAGGCATATCTCCTGTTTCTTGCAAACTCTTCAAGGTTTTCTCCGACGCACATTTGCGGTATATTTTCCTGACGCGAAAGCAACATTATGCCATATCTTCTGCACTGTCTTTCAACCAGTTCCATGTCTTTAACAGATTCATCGCCGCGGATACCGTGCTCAAAATGACAGACAAGAGGCGTTATATTAAGCTCATTGCTGTATTTTATGACTATATCCAAAAGAACCATGCTGTCAACCCCGCCGCTGACGCATAGTATAACCTTTTTATTTTTAAGCCCTTCCAGGCATTTTGCGCTTAGCTCTTTCATTTAAATAATAATAGCATATATTTATGAATAAACTATTAAATCATTTTCATCCGTTTAGCAAATCTAAAATATATGCTCACAGTTTCTTTTTTATCGGCAACCAAAAAAAGCGCTGCCGGGCAGCAACGCCTTTTTTGGGTTCTATTATATGTGGATAAGGGGTTAGTAGGGCTACATCATTTGCAGCCTTGTATGTTAAAAGGCGTTTGCCTTTCAACACTAATATTATGGTCAGCCTTTCTCTTTTTTAAACATGGAAATTAAAATAGTCATATCATCTTTATTTTCGACGTCATTTTCACTTTTGCATTTTGTAATAATGTCTGAAGTTATGCTTCTAATGTCTCTGTTGTCGCCTACAATATCCATAACCGCATCTTCAATTTCCACGTCCCGGCTGCACAGGGCATCATACACACCGTCTGTAAACATAATGAGTATGTCCCCATCCTGAACATCTATTTCAAAACTCTTCTCATTCACTTCATCCAAAATTCCAAGGGGCAGGCTGTCCCCCTTTATGGCGTGTGCCTTACCGTCACTTTTTATAATAACCGAAGGCACAGCGCCAATTTTTGTAAAACAAACTCTGCTCCTTGTAACGTCAACCATACACAGGTCAACTGTGGTAAATATTTCATCCTCACTTTTAAGCATAAGCAGCTTATTGACTGTCGCAAATATAACGCTGTCCTCAAAGCCTGCTTTAAAAAATCCGTAAAGCAGATTTACACAGGCGCTGCTTTCATCGCGGGCGCTTTTGCCGCTTCCCATACCGTCGCTTATACACAGCA
>CAJUEF010000020.1:11813-23937 GCA_910585035.1 uncultured Christensenellaceae bacterium
TTATAGCTGTCGCCGCATATGTCCTCCTTTGAAGCTTGCGCCATAAAAGTATTCACCTTTAGAGGTTTTGCCATTAAATAAGTTAGATTACACCTTTGATTTTTATTTCCCCTGCACAAATTTTCGCTTAACACCATTGGCTTTCCGCAAAATTTACTTACTGTCTTTTCAATTTTATACTTACATTCTCTATTTCCGCCACATCCATTTACGCTTACCTCACAGCGGTAAGCGCCCGCTATGTTCATTACGCAAACGTCATGCACCATAACATCGAAGATGGTTAACTCATCTCTAATATTTTTTTCAATGTCGCTCTCAAACCGCACATCGTTTTTTATCTCGCTGTTCATCCCCATAAGCAGCGATGAAACCCCTTTAAACTGACGGCTTAACAGCTCATTTCCATCATCTTTCCCCATTTTGCTTTTATTAATTATCCTAACCTTTTCAGCCGACCTTTTAATGGCGCTGATAATTCCCGCTTCATTTACACATTCTTTCATCTCCGCCTTTGAAGGTTCTTTTCCCAGCAACACATCCTCAGTTATCTGCTCAAAAGCTCCATATGTGGACAAAAAGTCCTCCTCCCAGCACTTTTTGTGCCACACACAGTCTCTGCACACCTCGTCTGCCGCTTCCTTAACCACCACGCTAATCTCCACCTCACCATGGTTATTAAGTTTCGCACTGTCGCAAAACAGCTCAGACATAGTTTGAAATAGTCTTGAAAGGTTGTCTATCTTTTCTCTGGCAAGCCTGTTGTATTTCTCCACGTAATACCGTTCCTCACGACTTTTGTTCAGCGTGTTGCAAAGCAGTTCTTTTATTCTGTCCATTAACACCGGCGGTATTAAGGTAAGAATTGCTCCGGATGCTACACTGCACTGTATAGGTAGTATAACAAAGGAAGAACCGCTGATATATATTGTAAGAAGTGAATTTGCCGCAATATATGCAGCCACGCTTCCAAGCCTGTGAAACCTGTTTGCCAGTCCTCCGAAAAATCCGCACACCCCCATTGAGCCTATAATGTAAATACTGCTGCCGCCAAGGCTTGCACAAAGGCCGCAGAGCACCCCGGCAGCCGCCCCAACCGTGCTGCCGAAGATATAGCCAAAGCCCATAGTAAGTAAACCTGCAAGAACAACATTAACTTCAAAGGCCCCTATTTTCATTCCACCTGTAAAAATAACCAAAATACACAGACAGAACACCACGCATATAGCCTCGTCATCAGTTAATCTGCTTCTCTTTTTGTGTACAAACAGAGCGCCGGCTGTTTTATCGTAAATGAACAGACACATAATGCTCGTTGCGGCTTCAAAAACCCCAACCGTTGCAAAAAAACGTCCGCCCATATTGAAAAGGAAGATACTTATGATGGAAAAAAATATATATACCGATTTAAGTAATCTCGCTTTTTCCACCTTAAACCGCTGGCTAACCAGCGTTAAAACAAAGAGGCACGAAGCAGTAACCAGCATTCCGGAAAAATGTATATCCGGGACAAGAGAGAGCCACCCTATGTAACATCCTATAAGCGCGGATTTATAATAGGAAGAATACATAAGCATGCACACAAAGTAGCCTTGTCCAAATGGATGAATCACATCCATTATGCTGCATCTGCTCAAAAAAATTCCAACTGCCATTGCTAAAGCGTTATAGGCTATTTTTTTCATATCTGTGTCTATCAGCAGTTCTCTTATGCCGCCAAGAAAAACACTTCTCTTTTCTTTAAGCCCGTCGACCAGCGCCAAAATACTGTTCATAGCCTATAACCCCTTTACCATCCTTATCTGTCCTTGTTACAGGCTTAGTATACTCTTATATTAAAAAATAAGTTGTCGCTTTGCCTTTGGCAGTTTATGACGGTTTTTAAAATTATTCAAAGATTATTCCATTTAAATTTTCTTTTTTGGAAAAAATGTCTTTAATTTCTAAAAAAGATGATAAAAAATTTTAATATGTCATAAGACAGTTTATCCATGGGATTATATAAATGCACGAAATAAACCGTATCGCTATTATTGATAATAGGTTAGAATAAGGGTTACTAAAACAACAGCAAAAAGCAAATTTAAAAATAAAATTATATTTAATGAAGAAAATTAATAAATTTGATTATTCCTTTTGTTGCTCATCTAGGTCATCCAAAGCGTTTTTCACTGCTTCCACAACAAATAAACTAAAATTGCATTTGGTTCCCTTAATCGCTTCTTCAACTCTTTCAATTACAGCGTTTGGAAACCTCACTGATTTATTGGTAAGAGTTTTGGGCGCCGGAATTTTAAATTCTTTTCTCATTTCTGCCCCGTTTTTTTACCTTGTATCTTCTTGTTTTTTTGCCAAAAGAAAAAGACAGAAGATAGAAAAATAAGCACATATTATTTAAGAAATAAATGTGGATATAATAATTTAGATAGTAAAACCATTGAAAGATTAATGTCTGACCAGTCAGTATCAACAAATACCATTAATTCTCTTTGCAATATTTTACATTGCAACATAGCGGATATAATGACCTTTATTCCTGATAATGATAACCCTGATGACCATTAAAAAAATAATTAACATACCCTGTATAGCAGTACATGAAATAGAATTTATGTTTTTAAATCCAATGCCGCTTTTCCTTGCCAAAGTATACTGGACAAGCAATTATAAGGTGTGTTAAAATTAAACTCAACAGTAATAATTTTGCAGAGTTTCGCCAATAATTATACTTAATATTAAATTGGCAAATATTTGGGGATGATTAATTAATGGAAATAAAAAACTTTTTAATAAACGAAGATTGCACCATGCTGGAAGCTATGGAGCAGTTAAACAACGCCATTAAAAAAATATTGTTTGTAACAAAAAGCGGCAGCTTTGTTGCCACAATAACAGATGGCGACATAAGAAGGTGGATACTTGCCAAAGGTTCGCTTAATGCACAGGTAAAGGATGTAGCAAATTATAAGCCCAAATTTTTAAGAGAGGGGCAAAAATCCATTGCAAAAAAATATTTAAAAGAACATTCCATTGAAGCCGTTCCCATTTTAAATGACGAAAATAAAATTATTTCTATTGTTTTAAGAGATGAAAAAAATATCGAATTAATGAACAGCTTAAATATCCCTGTGGTTATAATGGCGGGAGGTCTTGGCACAAGGCTTTATCCTTATACTAAAATACTGCCAAAACCCCTTATTCCAATTGGCGACATCCCTATTCTGCAGCGCATTATAGACCGTTTTAACAGCGTGGGCTGTGATGATTTTTATGTTATAGTCAATCATAAAAAGAACATGATAAAAGCGTATTTTAACGAGATTGAAAAAGGTTATAACATTCATTATATCGACGAGGCAAAACCCCTTGGCACAGGTGGCGGACTTAGTCTTTTGAAAGACATAATTAAAGAGACTTTTGTGCTTTCCAACTGCGATATATTAATAGATGCTGATTACGAAAAGATTTACAGGCAGCATAAATCACGGGGCAACATTATCACCATGGTGTGCTCGGTGAAAAAGATAAATATTCCTTATGGAGTAATTGATATTGACAGTGATGGAAACATAGAATCTATGAAAGAAAAGCCGGAATATTCTTTTATCACAAACACGGGTATGTATTTTGCGGAGCCAAAGGTTATTGACGAATTAAAAAATAATGAAGCAACAGGCTTTCCCGATATTATTCAAAAATATAAGGATGCAGGAGAAAAAATAGGAGTTTACCCAATAAGTGAAACGGCATGGATGGATATGGGACAGTTAAATGAACTGGAGCAAATGAGAAAAAAAATAGAACAGCATGAATAAAGCATGCTGTTTAAAAATCTATGCAAGGAGAATTTATGAAAACATTTATAATTGCGGAAGCCGGCGTTAATCATAACGGAAGCATGGAAACTGCAAAAAAGCTTATCGACGCTGCAAAAAAGGCTGGAGCAAGCGCCGTTAAGTTTCAAACTTTTATTTCTGAAAATTTGGTGTCTAAAATTGCTAAAAAGGCTGAATACCAGGAAAAACAGACGGGAAGCAGCGAATCACAACTGGATATGATAAAAAAGCTTGAGCTTTCCTTTAATGATTTTAAAGAGCTTAAAGCCTACTGCGATAAAACAGATATTATGTTTTTATCAACTCCCTTTGATATAGAAAGCATTGACTTTCTTGCCGGGCTTAATATGCCTATATGGAAAATACCTTCAGGAGAAATAACCAACTTACCCTATCTTGAGCATATTGCCTCATACAAAAAACCCGTTATCCTCTCTACCGGCATGAGCACCATGGAGGAAATACAAGCCGCCATTGAAGTTTTAAATAACGGAGGAACAAAGGATATTACTCTGCTTCACTGCACCACCGAATATCCTGCTATTCTTTCGGATATTAATTTAAAAGCAATGGAAACCATGAGGCGTAAATTTAATTTGCCTGTGGGATATTCAGACCACACGGAAGGAATAGAAGTAGCCGTTGCGGCATGTGCTCTTGGCGCAGCCATTATTGAAAAACACTTTACCCTTGATAAAAATATGGAAGGTCCCGATCATAAAGCAAGCCTTGAGCCAAATGAGCTGGCGGCTCTTGTAAGCGCCGTTGAAAATGTTAATACCGCTCTTGGAGACGGTGATAAACATCCATTTAAAATGGAAATAAAAAATGCTGCCGTTGCCAGAAAGAGTATAGTGGCAAAGGCAGACATAAGTAAAGGCGAAATACTCACAGAAAATAACATTACGGTAAAAAGACCGGGAACGGGCATAAGCCCTATGGAATGGCACAGAATAATAGGAACAAGGGCAATTCGTGATTTTGCTGAAGATGAGCTTATAGAAATATAAATCAATTTTTACAGGTGATATGTTATGAATATTGCAGTGATAACTGCCCGCTCAGGGTCAAAAGGGCTAAAAGATAAAAATATAAAACCTCTTATGGGTCTGCCTCTTATGGGTTACACTATAAAGGCGGCTATGGAATCCCATTGTTTTGATGAAATAATGGTATCTACAGATTCCCCAAAATATGCTGAAATTGCAAAAGAGCTTGGAGCAAAAGTGCCTTTTTTAAGAAGCGCTGAAAATTCAGCGGATAACGCATCCTCATGGGATACGGTTAGGGAGGTGCTCATCGCTTATAAAGATATGGGACAAACCTTTGATACTGTGACTCTTTTACAACCTACCTCTCCTCTTAGAACCGCTCAAAACATAATTGATGGATATGCCCTTATGAAGCAAAAAAAAGCCAATGCCATCATCGCTGTATGCGAGCCGGAACACAGCCCACTACTTTGTAATACTCTTGATGACAGTCTTTGCATGGATGGTTTTCTTTCAAAAGCTGCCCAGGGCAGAAGGCAGGAACATCAAAAGTACTACCGGGTTAGCGGCGCTCTTTACATAATCAAGACCGATATTATAATGTCTAAAGAAGATATATACAGCGAAAATACCTATGCTCTTATAATGGATAAACGCCAGTCAGTGGATATTGACGATGAAATGGATTTTGCCATTGCAGAAGCTTTGATGTCATCACATAATTTTGTCAAATGATAAAAGCCTGTCTAAAACAGACAGGCTTTTATCATTCATTCCTCTGCATCAGAATCATATCTTTTTGGTTGCTCATGTCCTTCAACAATGTCTTCCGCTTTAAGAACCGACATTATAGTGCCCCAAACACAAAGGCAGTCAAACCAAAAACTCATATGGGAAACATAGTATCCATCCAGCCTTGCTTTTTCTTCAGGTGGTATTTTATCTCTTCCGTTTATTTGCGCCCAGCCAGTAAGCCCGGGAAGCACACCGTTTGCCCCATATTTATCCCGCTTTTCAATAAGCTCTTTATCCGCCTTTATTACCGGTCTTGGTCCAACTATAGACATATCGCCTTTAACAATGTTAATTAATTGGGGAAGCTCATCAAGAGAGGTTTTTCTAAGAAATTTCCCTACTCGCGTAATATGCTTATTTGCGTCGTTTAACTCCCCTGTCGGTACGTATCTTGGCGTATCCGCTTTCATTGTTCGAAATTTATATATGCGAAACAGTTTCTTATTAATTCCAACACGCTTTTGTCTAAAGAATATCGGTCCTCTTGAATCCATTTTAATGGCAATTATTATTATTAAAAAAACAGGAGAGAATACGGCAAGCCCTATTAGAGACAGTATAATATCTATAATACGTTTAACATGTATATACAAGCTCCATTCTCCCCTTATATTGAAATTATTTCATAAATTCTGCAATTTTTGCTTTTGCCGCAGTAACTGTAGATTCAGTAGGAATCATTACATATACCTGTTTCTTCTTGTAAGAATAAGTGAATTTTCTGTCTCCAACACCATCTACGCTAATTGACTCAACTTTCCATGAAGAAGGATTTTTTATCTGTGATTTAATAAGAGAAGTCATCTGGTCTGTAGAAATATCTGTTGTGGTATTTTGTTCAATAACCTTTAGCACCTTATTATAGTTAGAAAGCATTGCCGGCGATGTCATCTTATCAATAATTGCGCTGATTACATCCTGCTGATGTTTTCCTCTTGCCCTATCCCCGCCTGCAAGAGATTTTCTTTCCCTGGAATAAGCAAGAGCCCTTGCTCCATCCAGTTTATTTGGACCTGCTGTAAACGATGTTCTTCCTCCTGTTCTAATAGGAGCGCTAAAAGCAATATCTGAATTGACCGTTACGCCGCCAAGAGCATCTACAAGCCCTTCAACCGATGTAAAGTTAACCTTTATATAAAAGTCAACAGGCGTGTCATAAAGATGTGCAATGGTAGACATAGAGCAGTCTGCTCCGTAATTTCCGGCATGAGTAAGCTTGTCGTATTTGTTTTTATTGCCTTCAAGAGGAACATAAAAATCACGCGGGGTAGTTGTAAGGAGTATTTTTTTCGTTTTAGGATTTATTGTAGCAAGAATATTTACATCTGAATTACCCCTTGCAGCTATTTTACCGGAACTGTCCATACCGGTAATAAATACATTAAAAGGATCCTGGTTAACGTCTATATCCGTTCTCTTTGTATTGGAGGTAACTTTACTTGCAGGAACTTTTATTTCATATATAATCTTTGTTGCCTCTGTAAAACCTTCTCTGTTTTCTTCCACAGAGTTAAGCACAGCTTCATCAAACAATATTACGTCTGTATTCTTATTAATAAGAGCTTCTGCAAGAGCGTCATCTTCTGCATATGAACGGGTGGCAGGCTTGCCGCCAAGCTTTCCTGTAAGGTCTTCCATACATTTTGTCATATCTTCTTCGCTGGTAAGCTCACTTACTCCTATGGTTTTTCCCTTTATATCATTAATACTGTCCATACCGCTGTTTTTCAAAACACGTATACTGTAAATGTCATATTCTTCTTTATTTTTACTAATTGAATTAAAAACTGAAATAAATCCGCCAAGATACCAAAATATGGCGATAATTACGCTTATAAAAAGAAAACTTAGTATAATACTGAAAATTCTTTTGGCCTTAACTACATTTTTGCTTTTATAAAGTAAAAAATATTGAAGCAGCCAGCAAATAATAAAAATTGCACATACACCTGATAAATGTGCAACGGGAAGCAGATTTATAATAATGAGGTAAACAGCAACCCCAAGTATTCCTATTGCCTGAAGCATTAACAGCAAAAATGTGAACTTGCCAAGCGCTCCGCTGCGTGCAGGCTCATCATCTGCATACATTCTATCGTACATAAATACACCTCGTTTATCTTTGGTAGAAGCTGGAATAATCCAAGCTTTCTCATCATTTTACTATAATTAGCCTTAGACGTCAAATAATCACTTTTTAATGCGTTTTACGATTATATGTATTATAACCATTTAATCGGAAAAAACTACAAAAAAGAATAACCATAAAGCGTGAATTTGACTAAACTAAAAAAAGCGCCTTATCCAAACTGGTATTTAGGAAAGAACGCTTCTTTTAGTTGTCTAAAATGTTGGGTTGTTTGTTTTAGGATTGTTTTCTATGAATTTCTTTTGCTCATTTTTTATTATAAAGAGCAATTATTAATAAATAATGAACAATCCTCGTAAACATTGTTATATTTTCAATAAAGGGGTATAGAGCGGCATTTTTACTTAAATTGACTACATAACAAATAAATGATAAAATATATAAAATTATATTAAGTCTTATTGGGAGATATTATGACAGTATCCGTTGCTATTGTAGCATATAATGAAGAAGAGACCTTACAAAGCCTCTTATCTGATATAGAAAAGCAAACTTATCCTAAAAAAGATATGGAAATAGTTTTGGTAGACAGCTGCTCAACAGACAGCACAAGAGATATTATGGAGAGCTTTGCAAAAACTGCAAAGGGTTATATGGGCATACAAGTCCTTGATAATCCAAATAAAAAGCAAGCGACAGGCTGGAATGTTGCAATAGAAAACTATAAGGGTGATGCCATTGTCCGCATTGACGGACATGCCGTGATACCTTCGGATTTTATTGAAAAGAAAGCCATGCTGTTAGAGGCGGGAGAAGCTGTCAGCGGCGGTAAATGCGCCAGTATTATAGACGGTGAAACTCCTTGGAAAAAAACGCTGCTTATGGCGGAATCCTCTATGTTTGGCAGCAGTATTGCCAGTTACAGAAGCAGCAATGAAAAACGCTATGTTGATTCCATTTGTCATGGAATGTATAAACGAGAGGTATTTGAAAAAGCAGGGCTTTTTAACGAGCACCTTGGCAGAACGGAAGACAATGAAATTCATTACCGCATCCGCAAAGCCGGCTTTAAGCTTTGTTACGATCCGGAAATTATATCATATCAGCATGCCAGAAGCAGCCTAAAAAAAATGCTTCGGCAAAAATATTTAAACGGCTACTGGGTAGGTCTCACCCTTGGCGTATGTCCCGGGTGTCTTTCCCTGTTTCACTTTGTTCCCCTTGCATTTGTACTTGCAATAATTGCTTGCGGAATAATTGCATGCTTTGGCGTTTTTCTGCCAATGATTATACTATGGAGCTGCTATGGGGCTGCCAATCTTTTAATGACCGCTCTGTCAATTGCCCATGAAGGCTTTAAGCTGATTTACTGCACCCTTCCATTGCTGTTTTTATTGCTGCACGTTTCCTACGGCATAGGAACTCTATTTGGAATTTTATCCATACCTTTTAAAATATCTTATCTTCGGGGGAAAAGCTAATGTTCACCTTTAATGATAATGAGATAAGAGAATTACAGTTAAAGGAGCTGGAACTGCTTAAAGTATTTAAAAGCTTTTGTGACAGGCACGGTCTGCTGTTTTACTTTTGCGGCGGCTGCTGCATAGGCGCCCTCAGGCATAAGGGCTTTATCCCATGGGATGACGATATAGACGTGTTTATGCCAAGGGAAGATTATGAAAAGCTGTATACATTATGGAAAGAATACGGCGATAATGAAAAATACCCAATACTTAGAACAACAAAGGATTTCTTTTGCGGAAACATTTTTACAACTATAGTAGACGCGAATACAACCTGGATAAAACCCGAGTTTGTTAATTTAGACGTACCCCAGGGCATACCTATGGATATTTTCCCTTTGGACGGCTGCCCGAAGGGAGGCTGGGCAAGAAAAATGCAAATGAAAGACGCCATGTTGTATTCTCTTTACAGCGCTCAGGTAGTGCCAAAAAATCACGGAGGAATAGTAGCTCTTGGCTCTAAAATATTACTTGGGCTTGCACCTAAAAAAATGAGATATAAGCTTTGCAGGCATTATGAAAAGAAAATGTCCAAATACAGCTTTAAAGAAAGTGAATACGTTACCGAGCTTTGCGCCGGTCCCCACTATATGCGCAACCAATATCCAAGAAGCGCTTTTGATAGTGCGGTGTACCTGGAATTTGAAGGAATGGATATGCCTATTCCCGTAGGGTATGACGAATATTTAAAAACAGCCTTTGGCGATTATATGACTATGCCTCCAAAGGAAAAACAAAAAGCGCACCATGATTTGGTGTTTGCCGACTTACACAACAGCTATAAAAAGTATAAAGGAAAATATTACTGCAAAGAAAAACAGTAATTTTTAAGGAGAGATTTTATGATATTTGCAGGTATCCTCGCCGGAGGAACCGGAACGAGAATGAACATAGCAGACTTGCCAAAGCAATTTTTACCGCTTATGGACAAGCCTATTATCATTCATACCATAGAAAAATTTTTGGTAAACAGTGAAATAGATTATGTTTTTATAGGTGTCCATAAAGCATGGACAACCCATATGAACGATTTAATTAAAAAATACCTTTCTGCCTTTGAGGAAAGAATAGTTGTAATATGGGGCGGAGAAGACAGAAACGATACAATAATGAACATTATAGAAGCTATTCAAAAGCTTCACGAAACAACAGATGAAGACATAATAATTACTCATGATGCAGTGCGCCCCTTTATTACTCCAAGAATAATCGAAGAAAACATTAAAGCCGCAAAGGAGCATGGCGCCTGTGACACAATAATTCCCGCTTCCGACACAATAGTTATCAGTGAGGACGGAAAGTTTATATCCTCTATTCCAAAAAGGGGAAACATGTATCAGGGGCAAACCCCTCAAAGCTTTAAAATTCCTCTTCTCAAAAAAGTTTATGACGAGATTACAGAAGATGAAAAAAGCATACTTACAGATGCATGCAAAGCCTTTGTTATAAGGGGTGTGCCTGTTGCGGTTGTTATGGGAGAACCTCAAAACATGAAGATAACCAATATGACGGATTTAAAAATTGCGGAGCATTTGGTATCTGCGGAGGATTTAAAACTTGATTAATTCAATTTACAGACTTGTAAGCCCTCGTGTAATATCAGTGAAATATGAAGATATAGGCTTTAATGAAAAGATAATAGTTAAACCGGAATACATGGCGCTGTGTCATGCCGACCAGCGATATTATCAGGGCAACAGAGATAAAGCGGTTCTTCGCCGCAAGCTGCCTATGGCGCTGTGCCACGAATGCTGTGCAAAAGTGGTATACGACCCTTCAGGGCAGTTTAATGTTGGCGATTTGGTTGTAACCATTCCAAATGTTCCAACAAAGAATAGTGAAATAGTTTTGGAAAATTACCGCCGTTCCAGCAAATTCCTTTCCAGCGGTCATGATGGATTTATGCGGGAATATATATCCATCAATAAAGAACAGCTTGTTAAGGTTTGCGATGGAGTTCCTGAGGAAATAGCAGCAATTACTGAGTTCGTTTCAGTTGCCTGCCACGCAGTTAACCGCTTTAATATAAGCGCCCACAGGCGCAGGGATAGGATTGCCGTTTTTGGAGATGGCAGCCTCTCATATACCTTGTGCTGTGTCCTTAAAAAACTCCTGCCCTCTTCAGAAGTAATAGTCTTTGGCAAGGACCAGTCTAAATTAGGGCTTTTCACCTTTGCAGACGAAAGATATTTTATAGATAATATTCCGGAGGACATGACCTTTGACCACGCCTTTGAATGCGTGGGAAATCAGGCAAGTGCAAATGCAATTAACGATATAATAAGATATATTCGTCCCCAGGGAAACCTGATGCTAATGGGCGTTTCCGAGCTGCCTGTCCCTGTAAATACCAGAGACGTGCTGGAAAAGGGAATGACCCTTGTGGGCTGCAGCCGCAGCGGCAGGGAGGATTTTTTAACAGCAACAAGCGTTATGTCTGATGAAGACGTGCAAAACAGACTTTCTGTAATAATAACAGTTTTTGGTGAGGTAAAATCCGTTAAGGATATTCACTCAGCCTTTAACATGGATGTAAACAATCCTTTTAAAACTGTGTTTAAGTGGGGAATGTAGCCGTGATTTCCATAGTTGTTCCTGTTTACAATGTAGAAAAGTATTTGGAAAGGTGCGTTAAATCCATAGCTGCCCAGACCTATAAGGATATTGAAATTATACTTGTAGACGATGGGTCTAATGACAAAAGCGGCCTTATGTGCGATGAATTTGCACTGGAACATGAAAAGATTACAGCACTTCATAAAGAAAACGGCGGTCTGTCCGATGCACGAAATTACGGAATGGCACACGCAAACGGAGAATATATCTGCTTTATTGACAGCGATGACTATATAGAGCCAAATATGATGGAAGTGCTTATTTCCACAATCG
>CAJUEF010000020.1:23947-32029 GCA_910585035.1 uncultured Christensenellaceae bacterium
CCTGCGGCGTTTATAATGATTATGTTTCAGGGATTATTCCCCAGTATGCAAATACTGACATTTCTTTTGAAACAGACAACGTAGAAGCCTTTAAAATGATACTTGAGGGTAAGCTTATTCCTGCAACCATCTGCAACAAGCTTATAAAGACAAATATAGCTAAAATGCAAAAGTTCCCCGTTGGCAGACTGTATGAAGACGCATTTTATACAAATGAGCTTATATCCCATATCGACAGAGTAAGAGTGAACACCATTCCCCTTTATCATTACGTTCACAGACAAGGCAGCATAACCACCAGCCCTTTTAAGGAAAAGGATATGGACATAATTGCTGCATATGAAAACACCCAAAAGCTTATATCAAAATTCCCGGGTATAGAGCAATATGCCAGATTTCGTATTCTTTGGGCATATTTTACTGTTTTGGACAGAATGCTCATGCTTGATGACTATAAAAATATACCTGCATATAAAGAAGTGCTTGGTTTTTTAAAAAAGCACGCCTTTGAGGTTATAAAAAATAAGATATTTACTAAGAGCCGCCGTATTTCTGCTTTGGCGCTTAAAATAAACGTAAGGCTTTACAGAATACTGCTTATGAAAAACGAAAAAAAGAACAAAAGGCTAAACGCCTAATTTTAAGGAAAAATATGAAAAACATTTGTTTTGTCTGTTATGACCTGTCTGTAATGGGCGGTGCAGAAAAAGTTGCAACTTCTGTGAGCGCTGCAATGTGTGACAACTATAAAGTACATATGATATCTCTTACAGGCGGAGCTCCTCTGCTTCCTTTGGATAATCGGATTACCTATGTCAATCTTAATTTAGATTTATCAAGGCTCAGGAAAGGAATAATTCCTGCAGTAAAAGCATTAAAGCAATATTACAGAGAAAATGACATAGCTTTATCATTTTTAGAGGGAAATTACGCCGGACTAGTATGCTGCATGACTTCTTTATTTACAGATACAAAGCAGGTGTTTTGTGACCATGGTTCTCTTATGAGCCAATGGGACAAAGCGGATATAAGGACCATAAGGCGCATTGCTTCAAAGTTTTGTGATTATACCTTGGTGCTTACCAAGGAATCTATGGAAGATTATATTAAGAAATTTCATATTAAGCGTGAACGTATTTCATATATTCATAATTGGATAGATAATATTCCTAAAAATACTGTATACAATAATAAAAGCAAACTTATTATATCGGCAGGGCGGTTTGCAAAAGAAAAACAATTTCATACCCTTCTTCCACATGTTGCTTATCAGGTATTCAAAAAGCATCCCGATTGGAAATGGCATATTTATGGAGACGGAGAATATTTTGAACAGACCAAAAAGCGTATAGAGGAAATGGACCTGGAAAACTTTATTATTCTTATGGGCAAATCAGATGATCTGGAAAAAATATATAAAGAATACGCTATGTGCGTAATGACCTCAAGGCGGGAGGGAATGCCTCTTGTTCTGCTGGAAGCAAAGGCATGGGGGCTGCCAATGGTAGCTTTTGACATTAAAACCGGTCCTTGCGAAATTATATGCGATAAAAAAGACGGTTTTTTAGTGCCCTTTGGAGATATTAAAGCTATGGCAAATTGTATATGTAACCTTGCCGATAGTGTGGAATTAAGGGAACAAATGAGCTCCTTTGCATGTGATGACAGAGAAAGATTTTCAAAAGAAAAGATTTTAAGCAAGTGGACAGACTTTATTGAATACAAATAGGTTTTATTGTATAATACTGCATGACTGTGCAGGCATTTGACTCGTTTTTTATTGTGGAGGTAGCGTTTTGCAGGATATAAGGCAAAGTAAGCTGTTGATATTTCAGGAGCTGTTTATAATATTTTATATAACCGTACTGTTTGCTATCGAGGTAATGAACCTGTATAGCCTCATAGTTTTAGGCGTTGTTGCTCTTGTAGCCGCGGCATATGTGTTTACAGATTTTTTCTTTGGAAAAAGAAGTATTTTAAAAACTTATAATATAGATATACTGGTTTTATTTTTGGCTGTTAATATTATTTCAATTATTATTAATTTTAAGTATGGATTTAAAGAAAACATCCTTTGTTTATTTACCCTTTTCGTAGATTATTTTATACTGTATAATATGGGCGCTGATAAAGATGAAAAACAGGTTCAAAGCCTTTTTAAAATTATCACTCATTGTTTTTTGCTGCTCTATACCGCTGCTGTTCTCTTTTCCCTTATGGGCTATGTAATGCGTCACAGTAACGCATTTTATATTGGCGAGCGCTTATTTAGACATGGTTTTGTGGAAAACCGGCTTTTCGGCATTTTCCCTGACCCTAATTATGCTTCGGTAGTTTCTATGGTGCTTGCCATGATATGCTTATATTATTTGTTTAAATCCAAGGATATTTTTATAAAAATCCTTTACGGCATTGGAGTTTTTCTGCATCTTTGCTATATAATTCTTTCCGGCTCACGAACAGCTGTGCTTGCTATACTTGTATCCGTTATGTTAAGCGGTTATTTTTTCGTTTACCGTAAAATTAAAAACAAAGATTTCAGCAACTTAAAAAAACAGGCTGTATGCCTTCTAACTGCGATAACCCTTGCTTTTGTCTGTTACGAAGGAATTGAAGTTCTGCGCATTGGGCTTGGCTACTTGCCTGTTGGCATTTCATATGTTCAGGGTGACAAAAAAGCCGAGCCTATATCTCTTGTCCGTGAGGACGTTGAAGAAAGCGAGGATTATTCTAATAACCGCATAAAAATATGGAAGAGTGCATTTACAATATTTAAACAAAAGCCTCTTTTAGGAACGTCTCCAAGAAACCTTGTATCTTATGCCGAACATGAATTTCCGACCAGTTATATAGCAATATCCAAATATATGGTTCATAACAGCGTGTTTGAAACTATGGTATTTTCGGGTCTTATGGGTCTATTGCTGCTTATGATATTTATTTTTTCATGCGCTTATCACACTTTTAAGCACCTTTATCAAAAAACGGAAGAGCACTTTGCGGAAATATTGCTTGGAACTGCTGTAATAGTTAGCCTTATGGTATCTTCAATGACTCTTTCCGCCCTGTTTTACAACAGAGGAGCTTATAACACACTGTTTTGGATTTCAATAGGATTTTTAATGTATTATGTCCGCCCAAAACAGGAAGAGAGCAACACTTTAAAAATTGCAAATAAGCTGTTTAAAAGGAGGAAAAGTTAATGCTGTCTGTTATTGTTCCTGTGTATAACTGTGAAAACCATTTGGATAGGTGCATAAACAGCATTTTAAACCAGACTTACAGGGATATTGAGCTTATTCTCGTAGACGATGGCAGCGGGGATAAAAGCGGCGATATATGCAAAAGGTACGCAAAAGAAGATAACCGAGTTATATATGTCTACAAGGAAAACGGCGGGGCAAGCTCTGCCAGAAATACAGGTCTTGATAAGGCAAAGGGCGAGTTTATACAGTTTGCGGATGCAGACGATTATTTGGAAAACAATATGTGCATGGAGCTTTTAGCCCCAGCTAACGAAAGCGACATAGTTATTTGCGGTTATAACTTAATAGCCGGTGACAATATAAAACAAATGCTGCCGGGAAACTCAAAAGGAAATATTAAGGATATAGACAGGCTTATTCCCGGGCTTTTTTCAAACTGGTTTATAAATTCACCTTGGAACAAATTATATAAACGTTCCCTTATAAAAAACAGCTTTAATACTGATTGCAGCCTTGGTGAAGATTTGCTGTTTAATCTTGAATATTTAAAAGGAGTAAATACATTTACTGCCATTAACAAAGCTCTTTACAACTATATCAGCGATAATGAAGGCTCTCTTACCAAGCGCAGAGGGCAGGAATACATTCAAAGCATAAAGGATGTTTACAGAAGCTCTGCCGAGTTTTACAAAAATTTTTGCAGCTGTGAGAGCACTATGAAAGATATTACAGCAATTTATATAGACAGCTTTATTGAGTTTATAAAATCCAATATGAAAAACAAAGAGCTTATAAAAAAAATTGTTACAGACCCCTTTACGCACAAAGTTTTTGAGAGCTATAACCCTCCGTCAAAAATGCAGGAACGCTTAAAAGGCTTTGTGTTAAACAACAGGCTAAATTCCGTATGCAACTATGTCCGCCTTAGAGGATGGATAAAAAAAGCGTTTTAAATTTAAAGACAATATTTTTATTTTGAAAGGAGATGCAGCAAAGCAGGCTTTGCTTGCAAATATACCATGAGCCAAGGCAGAACGGATAAGTCAATAAAAAATATAAAATATGCTCTTATCGGTCAGGTTGCTAATTTAGTAACCAGTTTTATTGCGCGTGCCATTTTCATAAATATACTGGGCGACGTCTTTCTAGGCGCTAACGGAGTGTTCACCAATATAATTTCTATCCTTTCCCTTGCTGAACTGGGAATTGGTCCCGCCCTTATATTTGCTCTTTATGAGCCTATAGTTAAGGACGATAAAGAAAGAATAAAACAGATAATGCATCTTTATAAAGTGTCTTATATTGCTATAGGGCTTATTATAATGGTATCCGGGCTATTGTTTTCCCCTTTCCTTGGATATTTTATAAAGGAAGATTTGCCTGGCACAAGCGTGTTCCTTGCATTTATGATGTTTGTTTTAACCAGTGCGGTAAGCTATTTTTATTCTTATAAATCTTCCCTGCTTATTGCCGATCAAAAACGCTACATAGTTGTAAAATATCAATACGGTTTTTATCTTATTATTTCCATATTGCAAATAATTGTGCTGTACTTGACACGGGACTATATTTTCTACCTTGTAACAAAGCTGGTCCTCACCTTTATGGAACACTATTTGGTTTCCTTAAAGGCCGATAAGGAATACCCTTACCTTAAAGAACCTGTTTCAGGAAAACTGGATGGGGAAACTAAAAACGGCATAGTCAAAAACATCAAGGCAATGGTAATTCATAAAATAGGCGCTGTGCTGGTGCTCAGCACCGATAACCTTATTATCTCCCGAATGCTTGGGCTTGTTATTGTCGGTATATATTCTAACTACACCCTTATAACAAATGCTCTTACTACTTTAATAGAGCAGATTTTTACATCTCTTGTTGCCAGCGTTGGAAATTTTAGAGTAACGGAATCCAATGAACGTTCAATAGAAGTTTTTAATATCATATATTTCATCGGCTTTTGGATTTACGGTTTTTCATGCGTATGTCTGCTTTGTATGTTTAATCCATTTATAGACCTGTTTTTTGGAAGCGAATTTATCTTTAGCCTTCCCATAGTGCTTACCATAGTTTTCAACTTTTATTTTACAGGCATGAGAAATCCAACAAATTCATATAAACAAGCATACGGTCTCTATTGGCAAAACCGTTATGTGCCTATTTTTGAGATAACTATTAATCTTGTAACTTCCATTATCCTTTGTAAATATATCGGCGTTGCAGGCGTTTTCCTTGGAACAATAATAAGCACCCTTTCCACATGCTTTTGGGTGGAGCCTTACATTCTTTATAAACACGGCTTTAAAAGCTCTATGGCAGGTTACATGCTGACCTACGCAAAATACACTGCTGTTTCTGTCCTTACCGGTGCAGGATGTTACTGGCTGTGCTCACACTTTTCTTACAGCTTCCTTGGCTTTGCCGTCCGCCTTTTTATATGTATGATATTCCCTAACGCAATATTTGTTATTTTATTCAGGCACACAAAGGAATATAAAACGGTTAAAGAAATTGTTATGAAAAAAATAATCCGCAGAAATATTGTAAACTAAAGCCGTTCTTTTTAGCTTTTATACATTTTTTATACAGGCTTTTACAAATATTCATGTTTATACATTTTTTCCAAACGAATATTTGTTCGAATGCTTGGGATTCCCTTAAAATTGCTGTGGATTGCACCAAAAACCCGAACTATAATTTGAAATTAAAATTATAGTTCGGGTTTTTGGTTTAAGGAAAAACACAAATATATACTAAAATCTTAGTGAATACTCAGAAATTTTTATACATTGTATACTAAAAAATTCAAAAAATTCCTAAAATTTTATGGCTGTGTACAACCTCCATTTTTTGGATATCTCAAACCAAGTGAACAAGCACCTTGGGGATAATGTTGTGGATATTGTGGATAACTTATTATGAGTTATCCACACTTATCCACAGACTGCCTGTGGATAACTATGTATATTTATGGATTATCCAAAAAATTTTATTAAATTATAAACATTTCTTGTGCATAAATGTATTGTAACCAAAATACAAATAATCATAAAAATCTTTAGGAGGACGCAAATGGATACCATAAAAATAGATATGTTTTTGGGACAAAGCGAATCAAAAGGACAAATTGAAGGAGAGATTCAGCTCCCTGCAGATAAAAGCGATATTGAAAAAGTGTTCAGTGTTAGCTGCAACGTTAATGTAAGGGAAAAAAATATAACCAAGGACTCAATTCAAGTTGCAGGAGAGGCGGAATTTACCGTTTATTACATAAGCAATCAAGGTACGGCAGACAGCTTTTCTGCCATAGCTCCTTTTACTCATGACATGGATGCAAAGGGAATTGAGCAGGAAAACGAGGTTTCAATTCTTTGCAGAATGGAGGATATCGGCTCCAGCATTATTGATCCCAGAAGTGTAAAAGCAGTGGCAACGGCAAACTTCACTGCAAATGTCACCAGGAAAAGCGGCGTTCCCGAAATGAATACAGACGGCCTTCAAACAAGACGCGTTCCCGTAGATTCCAAATGCACTGAGCATGTAGAAGTTCATCCTTTCCATATTACCAATGAAATGCGCATACCCGGCGGTATGGAACAGGTGGAAACAATAGTGGGCACTCAATGCTATGGCATCATTAACGGAATTAAGAAGGACGGTCAAAACGCCATTTGCTATGGTGATATTTGTTTTAACACCGTTTACAGCTCAAAGGACGGACTTTGGCAGATAAACGACAGCTTCCCTTTTGAAGAGGTAATCGATTGTGATATGGCTCTGGAAAATAAAGAGCTTATAGGAAGCATAAGCATTAAAAAGGCCAGCGCAACAGCCTACGATCCCGATGTTATAAGCTACAGCGTGTCAGCGGTAATAAGGCTTGACATTATGTCCGGCATGCCTTATGGCTTAGTTGTGGACGCATATTCCTTAACCCACGGAATAGACACCCAGAAAACCCATATAAGCATGAAAAGCCCAATGAATTGTGACTTTGCCAAATACACCTTTAGAGCAAACACAAAGACAGGTCCGGTGGAAAAACCGGTATGCATTATGGCAACCCCTTATATTAAAAGCGAATATGCCATGGAAGGCACAGTTAATATCGAAGGAACCCTTATGTGCGATATTATGTTCCTGCGGGACGACGGCAGACTGGATTGCACCAGAGTGCAGCTTCCAATGGATGAAACCGTGCCTGTTCCCGGAGTGAAAGAAGACTTTGAAGTGTGGACTGTGCCAAATATTCAAAAAACTTCTGCAATTATCACCGGCGACGATATGGAAATCCGCTGCCTTATGGATATAGGCATAATTGCTTTTAAACAGGAAGAATACGACATCATCCAAAATGTTGAAGAAAAAGACCCGCTAAATAGAGACAACAGCTCAATTATGATTTATTTTAAAGATGAAGATGAAGACTTGTTTGACATTGCGAAAAATTTCCACATAGCTATGGAGGATATAAACACCGACAATGAAAATAAACTTATTCTTATAAATCCTATCGAGTGTTAAACTGAAATAAAAAATCCCATTTTAAAAATGGGATTTTTTTGTTTATTAAAATAAATTCCTACGGTTATTTTACCGGTTATCTCCTTCCTCTAAATTATCCAGAGCACAGCGGACTGCTTCAACAACGAACATGCCAAAGCTGCAATTGGTTTTTTCAATAGCTTTCTCCACTCTTTCTATTACGCAATCGGGAAACCGCACTGATTTATTTGTGCATCTTTGCGGGGTTGGAATTTTAAACTTTTTGTGCGCCATAGCTTTCCTCCCCCTTCTCTTCTCTTTCTTTTAACTGGGATAGAAAATGTTTAAGCAATCGCCCTTAAATAAATTCATTGCTTAAAGCTGTAAAGAG
>CAJUEF010000021.1:0-2719 GCA_910585035.1 uncultured Christensenellaceae bacterium
ATCCCCAAATTCCCCCAAAAGTAGAGTATAGTTTATCTCCAAAAGGACAATCCCTCATGGAAATATTAGACCAATTATGCGTATGGGGTGAAAAGTATAAAGACTTATCATAAATTATCATTTAGGAATGAAGGGGACTCCGTAGTAGTCGGCACTGTGCTATTCCCAGATACGTTTATTTTGAATGCCTTGCCTGTATTGTTCCTAATCTGTGTGAGGTTTGCGTTGTTCAGCGTCAATGTATTTGTTTTCGCGTTATAAGATGCAGCACCGTTATTTAAAACATCGTCCGCATTGTCTGAAGTAATATGCGTACCGTCTATCCATACATCATAACTTTCAGTCGCAAAAGACGTTGCTGGCAATACACAAACGCACAGCAACGTGAATAAGAACACACTTAGCATTGTATGATTTTCATTATTTTCTATCCTTTCAATTTGTTTTTAGCTTTTCAGATATAAATACAAAAATGCGTATACTACTCATGGGAAATATAGGTAGAATACGCATTCTGATTTTATGAATTTGACATGGAGCAGGCAGAATTGTACTTTGCTTGCTACCGGTGTACCTTTTGCCGCAATTCTTGTCCATCACATTTCTGAATATAATTTAATATTTATATTTTACCATGAAACCGGCGTGTTATCAATCTTTTTTATGAGGCAGGACATAAATTCAAAACATTTTACAACGTAGAAAAACGAGATGAAGCTATTGTTTCCTGCACCTCGTTTTCCTCGTGTTTGCGTCCTCAACTTAACACGTTTCCGTGTTGTTTTTTAAAATATTTCTGTTTAATTCATAACAAAGACCGTTGCTTTCGTAATAAATATATTTTTCCATTTTTATATACTTGATTATAAAATATTTGTATGCTGCATACAATGCGTATTTATATGCTCATTTTCAGTGAGCACATAATGTTGAAGAAAGGGTATTTAGTTTTCATTTTTAAAATTAGTAAATGTATTGCAGCCTGCAGATATAGCTGCAAACAGCACCCCTGCTACCGGCCAGATAATCCAGCTTCTGTGCCATTTAAAGGTAATAAAGCTGTAGGCAAGATAGATGGCGGTAACTATTACCCAATAAATTGAACCTATATGCGAAGCAAGTTTTTCTGCTTTTTTATTTTCAGGGGTAAAATCATTTTCCTGAAGCAAACGGTTATAAGTAGACATTTGCATATTGGCTGATACGAATATGTATACTGCGTATGCAATTATACATATGGCAATAGCAATAATGAAGAAAACGATATATTCAAGGCGGCTGTTAAATTCTTCTATTATACCGCTGAATAAAATAATTCCTCCGGCGGCAATGCACATTAAAACGCCGGTTACAATTTTACGGTTATAAGACGCGGAAAGGCTCTCTTTTGCATTTTGAGCCATGTTTATAATTGCTCTTTCTGCTTTAATTGTTTTTTCATCTAAAAAGCTGTATTTTTTAGTGCTGTTGCCGTAGCTAATAAAAACTGCAACAGCAGGAGCAATGAAAAATAAAGCAATTACAAGACCAATAATACCCGCCAAATCTTCGGACATTCCAATAATTCCGCCTTCAGACAGACCAAAAAGAATAAACATTATAACCGGAGATACAATGCACATAGATACTGCAAGAGAAAACTTATGTATCCAGTTAAATCTAAGTTTTATAAATTCTTCTGCCTGCTGCATGGATAAAGAAATTTTCTTTTCATCCTTTTCGTTTTCTTCACCTTTTTCAGAAAATTCAGATGTTATGCACTCATCATTTATAAGATAATCTGTAGTTACTCCAAATAGTTTACTTAAAAGCAGTATTTTATCCAGTTCGGGAACGGAAAGACCGCTTTCCCACTTTGATACTGATTGTCTTGACACGCTGCATTTTTCGGCAAGCTCTTCCTGAGACCAGCCGCTTTTTTTTCTTAGCTCATAAAGTTTTTCCTGTAGAGACATATTTGCACCATCCTTATGTTTATATTATTTACTAAAATGCTAGCATAATCAATATGATAAGACTATAAAGCCGACTTTGAAATTTGTCAACCGATGGTTGACAAAGGGCTTAAATAAGCCTTTTAAGGAATGTTTTAGTAAAAATTTTTTGTTGTTTCTTTTTTACTTTATTTGTATTTGCTTTGTAAACTTATTTATTGTTATTTCAAAAAAATGTGTAAAACAGGCTTTCGGGTTTGGGCAAGATTTTGATAAAACAAGAGTTTAATTTAAAATAAAAAGGAAAAAAGGAGAATTTTTTGCATATAGATTAATTAGCCAAATTCGCGCTGTTTGGTTAAAAGGAGAGGACTGTAATGAAATATGCAAGGAGAATAGCAGCAACTTTTGGAATAATATTTATAATAGTAATGGGAATGAATTTCCGCACCATTGACCGGGTTTGGATAAAATGGCTAAAGGGTAGCGGACAAACTTATTACGGCAATATAAATCTGTGGCATATTGATGACGAATTCAGCCTTAAAATACCTTATTCAACTATGCTTAAAAAATATGAAAAGGATAATTTTGGCGTATTTATAAACGTGTCGTATATGACTGCTCAGGAAGCCAGGGAAAAAATAGCGGCCGAGGATTATCCGGATTTGGTTACCTATTCCAAAAGTTTTTTTGAAAATCCTGAGAATGAGCTTATTAGTCTTGATGAAATGGAAAATCCCATTTTAAATGCAGGAAAATTTGGCAAGAATATTTTTGCCTAT
>CAJUEF010000021.1:2729-28411 GCA_910585035.1 uncultured Christensenellaceae bacterium
ATCCAATATATTATGATACATATTCACTAATCATAAATGAAGAGCTTATAAGTGAAACTGACGAGGATATTCCTACACTAATGGATTTAGATTATATAATGAATACTCTTATTAAACTGCAGTATAAAGAGGATACTTTGCCTTTAGGTTTTACAGGCTATGGAGCGGCGGCAAATCTTTTAGACGCAGTGGGAAGCGGAGATTATGACATTCCTTACAATGAAGCAAAGCTTAACGATTTTGAAAAGGGCAAGGTTGCAGTTCTTGTATGCAGCAGCCTTGAACTGGAAAAGTATACGGGGGAGCTGCCTTCTTATTCGGTTTTTCAGTTTAGCGGCTTTACGGACAGAGTCAGGTATTTAAGCGTATATTGCGGCAAGGAAGATAAGAACAGGCTGCAATGCAGCAAAGAAATAGCGGCTATGCTTATGGGGGATAAATTACAAAAACAAATAGGAGAATATGCTTTTTCACCGTTGCATGGTTATTCAGCCGTTAAAAGTGAAAAAGTGGTTCGTCCTTTAAAAGTATTTTACAATCAAATCAATAAAGAAACCGTGATTAATGCTTTGACAAACGATAAAATGGAGCTTTTAAAACAGATTCAGGAAACGGCGCTTTAAATATAATTTGATATAAAAACAGTTAAATATTTTATAAAGTGATTTTTAAAGACCTTTCTACTTATTGTTTTTTTGTTTGTCCGTATGGAAAAAAATATAAAAATAGGTTACAATATTATAATAACATAATTTAAGGAAAACTAAGTGCTTTAGGATATATTCTTTCGCTGTGAAAACGGCGGATGACTAGGAGAGTTATGAATAAAATAGATATATTTAAAAGTGAATACAATTTTAATAACTGCGAGTATGACAAGGAAGTAAAAACTTCTATGGGGGTTGGCGGAAAAGTTCTTGCTTTGTGTTGCCCGGAAAATGAATATCAGGTGATTGACTGTATAAAAGCCGCAGAAAAGGCGGAACTTCCTGTTTATGTGTG
Organism: uncultured Christensenellaceae bacterium; assembly: GCA_910585035.1. Lineage (GTDB taxonomy): Bacteria > Bacillota > Clostridia > Christensenellales > MGBC116941 > MGBC116941. The sequence continues at coordinate 3,732 of CAJUEF010000021.1, forward strand.
CGGAAATTTAAGCAATACAATAATAAAAGACGGGGGCTACTGCGGCGTTATACTGCGTATGTCAGACAATTACAGTGGTTATAAAGAGGATAATGGAAGATTTATTGTTAAAAGCGGAACTTCTATGATAAAGCTGGCAAAGGAGCTGACAGAAAAAGGATATGGAGGCCTTGAGTTTGCAGGTGGAATTCCCGGCACTGTAGGAGGCGGAATTCGCATGAATGCAGGCGCCTATGGCGGGCAGCTCAGTGATGTGGTAAAAGGCGTTACCTATTATGATGGTGAAAAGCTTGTTACTATTGATAAGGCAGGCTTTGGATATAGAAAAAGCATTTTTGCAGATATGGACAAGGCTGTTATTTTAGAAGCTGTGTTTGAGCTTGAAGGCGGAAGCGGAAGCATGGAAAAGCTAAAGGAGTTTAACAGAAAAAGAGCGGAAAAGCAGCCGCTGGATAAACCTAATTGCGGAAGCGTGTTTAAACGCCCTAAGGATGGGTTTGCCGCAAAGATCATTGAGGAATGCGGTCTTAAGGGAACAAAAGTTGGCGGCGCTGCTGTTTCGGAAAAACACAGCGGTTTTATCGTGAACGATAATCAGGCAAGCGCCAAGGATGTGCTTACTCTTATGGAGCAGGTAAAGACGAAGGTTAACAGACAAACCGGTATTTTGTTAGAGAATGAATGGGTAATAATAGGTGAGGACTAATGGAGAATTACAGCATTTATGCCGACTATCACACCCATACCGTTTACAGCGACGGGGTGAATACCATTGCTGAAAATGTGGAGCAGGCTATACTTAGAGGTTTAAAAGAAATAGCCATTTCCGACCATGGAATGGGGCATAAGCATCATGGAATAAAAAGAGAGCTGCTTTTAGAAATAAGGGAAGAGATAGACGGGCTAAATGAAAGGTATAAAGGAATAATTAAGGTATTTCTCGGAGTGGAAGCAAATATTATTTCTCTTGATGGAGATATTGACGTTACTGATGAAGACAGGGAATATTTTGATATTGTTATGATGGGCTTTCACAGATACGTTAAATATAATAAAGACGGCAGTTATAAGCATTTTATGATAAGCTCGAATTTTAAGAAAAAAGATCCTTATGTTATTGAAAAAACGACAGATGCATTTATCAAGGCAATACACAAAAATAAAATTGATATTATAACCCACCCCGGCGACCCCCGCCCCGTTAATATTGAAAGGCTTGCAACTGAGTGTGTGAGAACGGGTACAAGCCTTGAGATAAATTGCAAGCATATGAACTTAGATGTTATAACCATTGAGGAGCTTGCAAAAAAGGGTACTACCTTTGTGGTGGGAACCGACGCCCATAAAAAAGATGACGTTGGTAATTTTGAACGGGCATACAGGCTATTGGATGAAGCAAATATACCTATGACAAGCGTTTTAAATGCAGAGTGGAAATAAAAAGGAGGGACCCATATTGAATTTTGTAATAGTGACAGGCCTTTCGGGAGCAGGGAAAACCCAGGCGCTTCGCAGAATGGAGGATATTGGATTTTTTTGTGTGGACAACCTTCCAATGTCCATGCTGGAGGCATTTATGCAAATGTGTCATGACGATGAAAGCATAGAAAGAGCTGCTGTGGTAATTGATTCCCGTGCGGGAGAAAAGCTAAAAAACGCATATAAAATGATAAACGATTTTCGAGAAAAAGGATATGAGTTTGAAATTTTATTTTTGGACGCTCAAGACGCCAGCCTTGTAAGAAGATTTAAAGCTACCCACAGGCTGCATCCCATTAAAGGCTGCACTCTTGTGGACGGTATTGCAAGAGAGCGCAAAATGCTTGACCAGCTAAAGGAGCTTGCGGGCCATGTAATAGATACTACCAGTTTAAGCAGCAATGCCCTTAATAAAATTATTGACCAGATGTATGGCGGACATGCTTTTAAAGACGAACAAATGCTGATATTTGTAAATACTTTTGGTTTTAAGAGAGGTATTCCTCTTGATGCGGATTTGGTGTTTGACGTTCGGTTTTTGCCTAATCCATATTGGGTGGACGAGCTAAAAGCATTTTCAGGACAGAGCGAACAAATACAAAAATATATAATGGAATTTAATGAAGCTGAAGCTTTTTTGCAAAAGCTTTATGAAATGGTTGTGTTTCTTGTTCCTCTCAATAAAAACAGCGGGAAGGACCAGCTTAAAATTGCTATTGGCTGTACCGGTGGTATGCACAGAAGCGTGGCTATTGCAGAGCTTTTAAACCAGCGACTTATTAAGGAAGGATACCGTGTGATACTTTCGCATAGGGATATGAAGAAGGATGGAACAGCATAAGCTTAGTTTTTCATGGACAGTTAAGTCTGAGCTTATGCAAAAACAGCTTGCAGATAAGAAAGATATTTTATCCGAGCTTATGGTTTTTATAAGGGTGTGCGGAAGTCTTTCCATTGGAAGCGGTATTGTGTTTGAGGTGGACAGGCCTTCTTATGCAAAGCGTCTTTATTCTCATATTAAAGCGGTTTACGGCATAAGCCCCAAGATACATTTAAAAAGGTTTAACAGGCTGGGAAAAACATATAAATATTTTATAAGAATATCAGATAAACACGTGTGCAACGCCATACTTAAAGACACCATGTATATGAATAATTCAGGAGAGCTGGTTATAATTCACGGTATAAAAAAATCCTGGCGCAGATCTTCCAGAGAAAGGCAGAATATTTTAAGAGCGGCATTCTTGCTTTGCGGTTCTGTTTCCAGCCCTGAAAAGAATTATCATATGGAAATGGTGTTTGCAGACGGAGTTTTAGCGAATGATATAGCAAAAACCATTGAGGAAACAGGTCTTGGTGCAAAGGTGATAAACAGGAAAAATTCTGCTGTGGTTTATTTAAAAGGCGCTGAAGAGATTGTGGATTTTCTTACATTTATAGGAGCTTCAGGCTCTATACTTGATTTTTATAACATAAAGATAATTAAGGAGATGCGTAATAACGTCAACAGAGTTGTAAATTGTGAAACCGCCAATATCGGAAAAACTGTTAATGCGGCTTCCAGGCAGCTGGAAAGCATAAATACAATTAAAGAACAAAAGGGGCTTTTAAGTTTGCCGGCAGATTTATATGAAGCGGCATCCCTAAGGCTGGCAAATCCGGATATGCCCCTCAAAGATTTGGCAAAGATGTGCGATCCTGTGATTTCCAAATCAGGTCTTAACCATAGATTTAAAAGGATTGATAAAATTGCCGGTGAGCTAAAATAGCGTAAGGGGGAATAATATGGTTACAAAGCAGTTAAGTGTTAGGGGAAACCTGCTTCGTTCGGCAAAAGCGGGAAATTTTGTTGATGTGGTATCCGGCTTTAACAGTTCTATTTATTTTGAGCAGGAAAACAAGCGGATTAACGCCAAGAGCATAATTGGAGTTTTATCCATGAATTTAAACGATGGCGATGAAATAAGAGTACTTGCAGACGGCAGTGATGAGGAGCAGGCCATTGAAGCAGTGAACAGTTACATAGAAAAAGGAATTGAGGAATAAAAAATGAGTTTTGTGCATTTGCACGTTCATACGGAATATTCGCTGTTGGACGGAGCGGCAAGGGTTAAAGACCTGGTGGCAAAATGTAAAGAGCTTGGTATGGATAGCCTAGCTATTACAGATCATGGCGCCATGTACGGCGTTATAGATTTTTACAAGGAGTGTAAATCCCAGGGGATAAAGCCTATAATCGGCTGTGAATTTTATATAACGGAGGATCTTCACTTAAAAGAGAGGGGGAAGACAGCTCATCTTATACTTCTTGCAAAGAATAATGAGGGCTATAAAAATCTGCTGCGTCTTTGTTCAATAGGATTTTTAGACGGGTTTTACTATAAACCAAGGATAGATTATGATGTGCTTTCCCGATATAGTGAAGGTATTGTATGCCTTTCTGCATGTCTTGCCGGGGATTTGCCTCAGATGGTTTTTAAAGAGGATTATGACGGAGCCAAAAGCTATATTCAAAAAATGAAGGATATTTTTGGAGAAGATTTTTACATTGAGCTTCAGGATCACGGCATACCAAGAGAAAAAACAGTTTACTCCCGGCTTATTAAGATTGCTGAGGAAACGTCAACTCCAATGGCTGTAACCAACGATGTTCATTATGTAAATATGGAAGATGCTTATGCCCAGGATATACTTCTCTGTATTCAAACCAACGCTTTTGTAGACGATGAAAACCGCATGCGAATGGATTCAGACCAGATGTATTTAAAATCGGAAGAGGAAATGTCAGAGCTTTTTCCTCATGTGCCTGAGGCCATGAGCAATACTGTGAAGATAGCGGACAAATGCAATGTGGAAATTGATTTTGAAACCATGCATTTACCCTCATATCCTGTGCCGGATGGAGAGCAGCCTTTTGAATATTTGTGCAAACAGGCAAAATTGGGTATGGAAAGGCTTAAGCTTGCCGGCAATGAACAATATGAAAAAAGGCTGGAATACGAACTGGGCGTTATTAAGGATATGGGCTTTGTTGACTATTTCTTAATAGTTTGGGATTACGTTCGTTTTGCAAAAGTAAACGGCATTGTTGTAGGTCCCGGAAGGGGAAGCGCAGCAGGTTCTTTATGCGCATATGTGCTGGATATAACCACTGTTGACCCAATAAAATTCAACCTGATATTTGAGCGTTTTTTAAATCCTGAGCGTATAAGCATGCCGGATATAGATATTGATTTTTGTACGGAAAGGCGTCAGGAAGTAATTGATTACGTTATTGAAAAATACGGAGCGGACAGGGTTTCTCAGATTATAACCTTTAATACTATGGCTGCAAAGGCGTGTATTAAAGGTGTGGCAAGGGTAATGCACTATCCTTTTGCTGAGGCTAACAAGTTGTCTAAGATGATACCTAATGATTTACACATGACAATTCAAAAGGCCCTGGATATTAATAAGGAACTAAAAGCGCTTTACGATACCAGCGAAGAAATTAAAAACATAATTGACCTGAGCTTGAAGCTCGAGGGCTTGCCAAGCCACGCCGGCACTCATGCTGCAGGGGTGGTTATAAGCAAAAACCCTCTTACGGATTTTATCCCTTTGCAGAAAAACGACGATGTTGTTACAACTCAGTTTCCAATGGGAGATGTGGAACAGCTTGGTCTTTTAAAAATGGATTTTTTAGGTCTGCGCAACTTAAATGTTATACAAAACACAGTGGAAATTATTCGCAGAAGCAGAGGAATAGAAATAGACATAGATTCTATTCCATATGATGACAGTGAAGTATATGCCATGATATCAAAGGGAGATACAGACGGAGTGTTCCAGCTTGAGAGCAGAGGGATGCAAAGTTTTATGATGGAGCTTCAGCCCGACTCCTTTGAGGATATTATAGCGGGAATTTCCCTTTTCCGTCCCGGTCCTATGGACCAGATACCGACTTACGTTAAATGTAAATCCCATCCTGAAATGGTGAGATACATTCATCCAAAGCTGGAACCGATTTTAAATATGACCTATGGCTGTATGGTATATCAGGAGCAGGTAATGCAGATTGTGCGTGACCTGGCAGGGTATTCCATGGGCAGGTCTGATTTGGTGCGCCGTGCTATGGCGAAGAAGAAACAGTCTGTTATGGATAAAGAGCGCAAGGTGTTTATATACGGAGATGAAAATGAAGGGATTTCCGGCGCAATTAACAGCGGAGTGGATGAAACAAGCGCAAAAAAAATATTTGACCAGATGATTGATTTTGCCCAGTATGCCTTTAACCGTTCCCATGCGGCGGCTTATGGAATTATCGCTTATCAGACTGCTTATTTAAAATGCCATTATCCTGCTGAGCTTTTTGCGGCTACCATAAACAGCTATAAAGGCGATAATGACAAGGTGGCAAAATATGTTGCTTGCTGTAAGCAGCTTAATATTAAGGTTGTAAGGCCGGACATAAATGTGAGCCGCTCGGAATTTACAACGGCGGATAACAGCATTGTTTTCGGTCTGCTTGCCATAAAAAATGTTGGCGGCGCTGCTTCAGCTTCTGTAGTGGAGGAGCGGGAAAAAAGAGGAGAATTTAAAGGCTTTTATGACTTTTGTAAACGCTGTCACCGGCTGGTAAATAAGCGCATGGTGGAAAGCATGATATATGCCGGCTGTTTTGACAGCTTTAAAAATACAAGAAGTTCACTTTTAAAATGCTATGAAACCCTTTTAAACCAAGTTTCGGGAAGCGGTCAGGCAGAGGGGCAAATAAGTCTTTTTGACCTTGGAGGGCAGGGTCTTGAATTTGAAATACCAACGGTTCCCGAAATGGACGAAAGCGTTTTGCTTGCTGAAGAAAAGGAGCGTACAGGTATATATTTAAGCGGTCATCCGTTACATGAATATGAGGACGTTTTAAAAAGGATGAAAACCAGTGTTATACAAATTCACGAGGGTGAGATAAAGGATGAAGAAACTGTTGTTATCGGTGGAATGATAATAGATAAGCGAAACCTTACAACAAAGAATAATAGCATTATGGCGTTTTTGGAGCTTGAGGATTTAACGGGAAGCATAAGTGTTGTGGTGTTCCCAAAGCTGCTTTCCAAATATTCACCTCTAACAACTGTCGGAAGCTTTGTTGAGGTTACAGGCAGAGTGAGCGTGGAAACGGTGACAGGCAGAAACGGAGAAGAAAGTGAAAAGTATTCCATTGTTCTTGAGGGGATGAAAGAGCTGAGAAAGGGCAGGACGCTGCAAATTAAAATGGAAGGAATAAACCAGGATTTTATAAGCTCTATTGGAAACGGTATAGATACTATTGAGTTATATGTGCATGAGGACGGAGTTTGGAAAAAAAGCATACGAAGCGATGCACTGGTAAATGAAGATATAAAGGCCAGGGCGGCAGAGCTTTTTGGAGAGCAGAATATAAGAGTGGTTTAATTATCGTTATATACGGTAATATTTAAGGAGGAAACATATATGGAAATTTCAACAGGAATGGCAAACATGGTTATGATAAAGGCCCTTGAAGATAACGTTAAAATAATAGGAATGACAAGAGGAGCGCAAACCAAGCTGCATCATACTGAGAATTTGCAGAAGAATGAAGTTATGATTGCCAGCTTTACTGAGAATACTTCTGCAATAAAAATTGTGGGCAAGGCTCAAATAATTACTGAAATTGGTGAAGTGACTACCGAATAGCTTTGTTTTTTTAAAATTATGAACAAATTATTAATGTTTTTTGAAAAAATTTATTGTACTTTTTATAAAACAACATTATAATATATATTATGCAGTTGAAATAATTTTTTCATGTGCGTTTAATAAAAAGATATTATACATGGATAAGGTTGGTATTGCTTTTTATAAACAATAGGAAGAGCAATATCGTCTTTTGTGTATAATTTTAAGTTGGTATGGCTTGCAAAAATTTATATTACATAAAACATTTTTAATTTTTAAAGGAGGTGCTAAGGTGAAGAGATTGGCCAGCTGGATTCTAGCTATTGCTCTTGTAGTTGGAGTGCTTATGTATGTAAAGGCAGATGTAAATCATGGACACGGTCCGGCGCATGGAGAAACTGAACATAGCGAGGCCGTGGAGGGTCACTAAATAATACGGGCGTGTTGGCTGAAAAGCTTTAAAGTTTTGCCCGCAGGCACAGAGAAACAAAAATAGTTAAGCTATTAAAATTTTTATTACTTGAAAAGAGGTGTTAAAATGCCGGTTTTGTACTTTTTGTTCTTCATAGTTCTTTGCGGAAAGATTACCGTTGAAACAGTGCTTTTTGGCATTGGTATTTCTGCGGTGGTAAGCGCTTTCATTTACAAGCTCAAGGGAAAAACTTTTAAGGATGAGCTTATTATTTGGAAAAAGATTTGGAAGATAATCGCATACATGTTTATTCTTGTAAACGAGGTTTTCCTTGCAAACATTGACATGATTGAGGTTGTTCTCCAGTCTAAAATTGAAGTTAAGCCGGTTCTTGTATTCTTTAAAGCTCCTTTGAAGACTACTAAGGGCAGGGTTGCGCTTGCAAATTCAATCACTCTTACTCCGGGAACAATTACTGCTTCCATGGTGGGTGATTATTATGCGGTACACTGTATTGACGTAGGCTTTTCAGAAGGACTTGATTCTTCTATTTTTGTGGAAAAAATAACGGAACTCGAGGAGTAGGATAAAATGGACATTCAAAGTATTCAGCAAATGGTTTTGCTTGCAGCTATGATAGCTGTGGCAATCATGATGATCTTGACTCTGATTATATCAATTTTAGGTCCCAGATATACTGACAGACTTGTTGCCGTTAGCGTTATCAACACAGAAGTAAACGGCATGATGTGTATGCTTGTTGTGTATTTCGCAAAGGGATACATAATTGATATTGCTCTTGTTTATGGTATGATAGGCTTTCTTGCAATTGTAATTCTGGCTAAGCTTAAACTAAAACAATATCTTGAAGAGCACAAGACAACAATTAATGAACAATTTAAGGCGGTGAGCAGTGACGATGGAGATAATTAGACTTATTATTGCGACCATACTTATTCTAAGCGGCGTATTTATTCTCGGCATTGCAACTGTGGGTCTTTATAGATTTAAGTATGTTTTAAACCGTATTCATGTTGCTGCAAAATGTGATACACTGGCAACATTATTGATTTTGGCAGGACTTATTGTTATGGAGGGTCTAACATTTACTTCCATAAAACTGTTTTTGCTTATAGTATTTATGTGGCTGACAGGTCCTGTAGCCGTTCACTTGATTGGACAAACTGAGATTTTGACCAATCCGGATTTGGAAAAAGAGTGCGAGGTGGAAAAGAATGACATGTATTAATATTTATTTAGAGGTTGCGCTGCTTGCTTTTTTAGTTATATGTGCAATTTCTGTTGTGTTCTGTAGAAACCTTGAAACTGCAATAATTATATTTATGTCTTTCAGCTTGATTTTATCTGTACTTTGGCTGGTGCTTCAAGCGCCCGACCTTGCAATTACAGAGGCAGCGGTTGGCGCCGGTGTAGACACAATAGTGTTCTTCCTGACGCTTAGATTGGTTAAGAAGCTAAAGGAGGACACTGACGATGAAGCGTAGTATTGCAAAGTTTAGAATGTTCTCTTTTAAAAGAAACCTGTTTAATATTTGCTCAGTTATTATAGCTATTTTATTTACAGGCTGTCTTTTGTATTCGGTAGCTTTTATGCCAAAGTTTGGCGATCCAAACGGCCCTGCCAGCAACGAGGTTTCTGTAAGATATGTAGAAAAGGGTACTGAAGAAACAGGTGTTATAAACTCTATTGCAGGTATGATTTTGGTATACAGAGGTTTTGATACCTTTGGCGAAGCAACTATACTGTTTGTTGCAGTTGAAGGTGTTGTTTCCATGATGAGAAAGAAATATAATCCTGAGGATGAGGAGGAACAGCAGGCATGAAAAATTTAGAAAATGACGATATTTTAAAAACCATTGCTATAATGGTTGTTCCTTTCATTATAGTATTTGGTATTTATGTTATTCTTAACGGACATATTTCACCAGGTGGTGGTTTCTCAGGAGGAACAATTATAGCCGCAGGCTTCATTTTATGGCATGCAGCTTTTGGTTTTGACGGTTTGCGTAAATATTTTAATTTCAAGAAGCTGGGATATATAAACACTATTGCGCTGCTTGTTATTGCTGCAGTAAACATTCCAAATTTTATTATGGGTTCAATGGGTTATAAATCCATATTCCCTCTGCTTACTCCTGGCAACATTATAAGTGCAACCACTGTTTTGCTTCTTGACATTGCTGTTGGTATTAAGGTTGCGTGTACTATGTATGAGTTATACGCTATCTTTACCGAAGGAGAGGTGTAAATGGGTAATTTATTTGCAAATTATTATGACGTTGCAGCTATTATTATCTTTGGAATCGGAGTATGCCTCCTGTTATTAAATCAGAACATGATAAAAAAGCTTCTTGGCTTTGACCTCATGGACGCTGCAACCTTTATATTTTTAACATCCAAGGGTTTTATCGGCGGCGGAAACAGATTTGCCCCGATTATTGAAAATGGTATAACCTCGTTCAGCTACTATTCCAGCCCAATTCCTACCGGTCTTGTACTTACCGGTATTGTTGTTGGTGTTTCAGGAACTGCGTTTGCTCTGGCTCTTATCTATAGGCTGTACAGAGAATATCATACCCTTAATTTAGATGAAATTATGAAACGTATTAAAATTGAAGAAAGGGGAATGAAGATAGATGCAGACTGATTTTTTAAGACAAGTTCCTCTTCTTAGCATAGCGTCACCTATGGTTTTGTCTATGGTATATCCTGTTATACATGACCGTAAGGTGTGCAGACGAGCATCTCTTGTGCTGTTTGCTGTTATTGCTGCTTTAAACGCAATGCTTATTGGTTATTTGATGCAGCTTCCGGCCGGATACTTCACGTATTCTGCAGGTTACTTCCCAGCTCCTTGGGGTAATGAGCTGCGCGCCGGTCTTTTAGAGGCGGTTTTGGCTCTTGGTTTTACATTAACAATGCTCTTTTCAATTTGGGGCGATTACCATAATACTTTTGAGCTTTTACCTAAAAAGAAAAATTATATACATTATATAATGCTGAATTTCCTTTTGGCTTCTGTAGTTGCACTAGTATACACAAACGACTTGTTTACAGCCTATGTATTCATCGAAATTAATACAATTACAGCGTGTGGAATTATGATTCCAAAGCACAATGGAAAGAGCCTTGCTTCCTGTATGAAATATCTAGTAATGAGCATGGTTGGTTCTGGCTTGTTCCTGCTTTCCATCTGCTATATTTACGGTATTACAGGTCAGCTTCTTATGGTTCCTGCAGGTGAAGCTATTGCAACACTTATTGCAACAGGACAATATACGGTTCCGCTTATTACTTCATTTGCAATAATGGGTGTTGCAATTGCCATTAAAGCCGGATTGTTCCCATTCCATGCTTGGTTCCCTGATGCTTATAACAATGCTCCCCACAGTTCTTCTGCATTGCTTTCAGGTATTGTTTCCAAAGCATATATATTTGTATTTATTAAAATAGTATTTAGGGTGTTTGGAACAGAGACTTTAACTTCGTTTAATCTTCAGCCTTTCTATTACACTCTTGGCTGTATTGCAATGCTTATTGGTTCTGTATTTGCATTTATGCAGGATGATATAAAGAAGATGGTATCATTTTCATCTGTCGCACAGATTGGTTACATCTTCATGGGATTTGGTATTAACACAAAACTTGGATATGCAGCTGCTTGCTTCCATATGCTTTTTCACGCATTTACAAAGGCAATGCTCTTCGTATCTACAGGAAATTTGGTTACAAAAGCCGGAAAATCCAAAATCAGCGATATGAGAGGTATGGGATATAAATGTCCGGTATCTGCTGTTGCTTTTTGGGTAGGCGGTCTTTCCATGATTGGTATTCCGCTGTTCATGGGCTTTATATCCAAGCTGAACTTTGCGACGGCTGCTTTTACCTCAGGACACATTATTGTGCTTTTAATCCTGGGTCTTTCAACATGCCTGAACGTGCTTTACTTTATTCCTCCTATGACTATTCTTTACAGTAAAAGAGGTCTTACAAAAGAGGAGACAGCAAGAGAGCGCGAAAGCATTAACACCAGTCTGCCGCTTATTGGATTTATTGCAGTAAATATTATTCTTGGAATATTCCAAAGCCCAGTTATGAATATGATTATGACCGGCTTAAATACTCTTGGATAATACGTAGTAGAGATGAATTGAGGGATTTAATATGAATTATTTACCTTTAACAATACTTGCTATCCTGTTTTTGGATGCATTTATTATTAAACTAATAAATAAAAAAGATATGGCTAAGCTTCTGTCCCTTGTCGGTCTTGCTATATCTTCAGTATTATCTGTTATAATGCTGGCACATGTTTATAAAACAGGGGCGCCTATTGAGCTTAGAATGCTGCAAATTGCTCAGCCTATAAACATTGTTGTAAGCGTGGGAATTATTGAAGCGCTTATTGTAACCATGTTTTGTATCGTGGGAATGCTGATAGTATGGTCTTCGTTCTCTATGATAGAATATGAGGTTGAAGCAAGAAAGCTGCCGTTACATTATTCCATGGCAACGCTTCTCGTTGGTTCAATTATCGGCGTAATTATATTTGGAAACTTAATTAACACATATGTATTCATGGAGCTTAGCACCTTTGTTGCTGCAGCGGCTATCATGATTAAAAATGAAAAAGAAAGTCATCATGCGGGAGTTAGATATATTACCCTTTCAATTATGGGTTCTGCATTTGTGCTCATGGGAATGGTAATTATCTATTCTATGACAGGCAGTTATGAAGTATCTGTTATAAGGCAGAACCTTCCGGCGGCATTTGCGGCTGACCCTAGTTCATTGCTTTACGCCATGATATTTATAACTGTCGGCGGTGCGTTTAAATCTGCGTTGTTCCCATTCCATATATGGTCTCCTAACGCTTATACCTATGCACCTGCGCCGGTTTCAGCAATGCTTTCAGGACTTGTTTCAAAGCCATATATTATTTTCTACCTTAACACATGCTATAAGATGATTGGTTCTGAAATTATGCATCAGTATCCAATGATATATATTTTAAAAGCTATTATGCTTATGGGTGTGCTTGGTATGATTTTAGGCTCGCTGCTTGCTATTATACAGGTAGATATAAAGAGAATGACGGCATATTCTTCAGTTGCACAGATAGGTTATATCTTCATGGGCATTGGTCTTGGCAGTCCTCTGGGTCTTGTTGCGGCGGTTTACCATGTAATATCACACATACTCACAAAATCTATGCTGTTCCTTATCACCGGGCTTACCGGACACAGGGCAGGGAACAGAAAAATTAATAACCTTTATGGTATTGGAATAGAAATGCCGGTTACCATGGCCCTTTACACCGTAGGCGCCATGTCCATGATTGGTATTCCATTATTTATGGGCTTTGTAAGTAAATTCAACTTTGCTCTTGGAATTATAGAATCAAACAACTGGTGGGTAATGATTATATTGGTAATCTCCGGTCTTTTGAACATTATTTACTATTTACCAATATCCCTGCGCGGTTACTTCGGTAAAATTGCTCAGGATAAGCTGGATAACGGACTTGCTTTTAAATATGAAAGAAAGTTCACGGAAACATTGCCTATATTAATTTTAGGCGTTGCTGTTGTTGCACTTGGTATTTTCAGCTCGGGACTTCTTGGAATTATTACTAAGGGCGTTTCCGCATTGTTTTAGCACAGGCGGATGAAGAAAGAATAGAAAGGGGAAAATAAATTGAATAATTATTTATTGATTTTGCCTATACTATTTCCCATGATTACCGGTGCTTTTCTTGCAATGTTTAAGCAAAAGGGAAGGAATTTAGACTACACTGTTCTTGCAATTTCCGTTACAACCTTTGTTTTGACACTGCTTGCTGTATACAGCGGTGAGCCTGGGGTTGACCTTATTTATGTTACAGATTTGCTGTGCATGAAATTAAGGGTTGACGACGTAGGCAGATTATTTGCCATACTTACCTCTTTTATGTGGGTAATGGCAATAATGTTTTCATTTGAATACATGGACCATGAGGGACATAAGACAAGATTTTATTCATTTATGCTGCTTTGTCTTGGCGTTTCTGTTGGTCTTCCGCTTTCAGGAAACATATTCACAATGTATATGTTCTATGAAATGCTTACTGTATTAAGTATGCCTCTCGTTATACATTCCTACTCTAAGGAAGCTATTAACGCAGGTAAGAGATATTTGATGTTCTCATTCTTTGGTGCATCACTTGTTCTCACAGGATTTTTGTTCTTAAACTACTTTGGCACAACTCTCGACTTTACAGCCGGTGGTGTGCTGGATATGGTGAAGGTAAGCCAGAACCCAACACTTGTACTTGTACTCTTTGTACTGATGTTTATTGGCTTTAGTGTTAAAGCCGGTATGTTCCCGTTGCATGCATGGTTGCCTACAGCCCATCCTATTGCTCCGGCGCCTGCTTCTGCATTGCTGTCCGGTGTTATTACAAAGGCCGGTGTTGTGGCAATTATAAGGGTTACATTCTATCTCTTTGGGGCAGAATTTATTTCTGGAACATGGGCCCATACAGGATTGCTTGTGCTTACTCTTGTATCCGTATTCCTTGGCTCAATGCTTGCATATAAAGAGCAGCACTTTAAAAGAAGGCTTGCATATTCATCTGTCAGCCAGTTATCATACATTTTGTTTGGTATAATAATTTTAAGCACAAATGGGCTTACAGGCGCTCTTATGCACGTAATTGCTCACTCTGCAATAAAGGTTACACTGTTCTTTGTTGCCGGTGTTATGATTTTTAAAGCTGAAATCCATCATGTTGATGAGGTTACAGGTCTTGGAAAGAGCATGCCTATTACCATGTGGTGTTATTCACTGGTATCCTTAGGTCTTATAGGTATTCCTCCTACCACAGGTTATGTAAGTAAATGGTTCCTTGCACAGGGCTCCCTTGGTCTTGCCAATCAGATAATTGCTTACGGCGGCGCTATAGTGTTGCTTATTTCCGCATTGCTTACTGCCGGATACCTCATTCCGATTTTCACAGAAGCTTTCTTCCCTGGAAAAGACTTTGATTATTCGTCTGTGAAAAAGCTGGAGCCGGGCATGACAACACTTATACCAATGCTTGTTCTTACAGCGATTACTGTTTTAGTTGGTATGTTCCCAGGTCCTGTACTTGGATTTATTTCAAATGTTACTAAGATATTGTTTTAAGGAGGTGATTTAACATGAACGGAAACTTTTTATTGTTGTTCCTGGCGTTTTGGCCAATGATAGGCGCTCTTATAGGATATATGCTTGGCAGAAAAAATAAAACTCAAAGAGACTATTTTGCTGTGTTTGTTTGTGCGGTTGAAATGGTTATAGTTGGACTTTTGTTTAAGTCTGCAAGCAACAGTGCGCCGGCTGTCTTTGAATGGGCAGGCTTCTCAGGCTTTAGGATATATTTTAAGCTCGATGGCTTTAGATATATTTACGCATTCATAACCGCATTTATGTGGCTGTGTACTACCATGTTATCACCTGAGTATTTTGCACATTACAGAAACAGAAACAGATATTATTTCTTTACACTTATGACCCTTGGCGCTACTATGGCGGTTTTCCTGTCTGCTGATTTAATGACAACATTCCTGTTCTTTGAGGTAATGTCCTTTACATCATACGTTCAGGTTATTCATGATGAATCTGACGGCGCAAAATATGCTGCACAGGGTTATGTAGCTGTTGCCGTTATCGGCGGTCTTGTTATGCTCATGGGTATTTTCGTTCTGTATACTCAGATTGGCACAACGGATATGGCACTGTTTACTGAAGCTGCAGCTGCGCTTAATGACAAGTCAAAGCTTTTTATTGCTTCACTTTGTATTTTGTTTGGTTTTGGAAGCAAGGCAGGTATGTTCCCACTGCACTTCTGGCTGCCACAGGCCCATCCTGTTGCACCGGCTCCTGCATCATCCTTGCTCTCAGGTGTGCTGACTAAGACAGGTATATTTGGTATTTTGCTTGTTGGCTCAAACCTGTTCTTACACGACGAAAAAATGGGTGTTATCATCCTTTGCCTTGGTGTTGTAACAATGTTCCTTGGAGCATTCCTTGCACTGTTCTCCATTGACCTTAAGAGAACTCTTGCCTGCTCATCTGTTTCACAGATTGGATTTATTATAGTGGGAGTCGGTATGCAGGGTATATTAGGAGAACACAACGCAATTGCGGTTCAGGGTACACTGCTGCATATGGTAAACCATTCAATGTTTAAGCTGCTTCTATTCATGTCAGCAGGTGTTGTTTACATGAATATGCATAAGCTGGATTTAAATGATATTCGTGGTTTTGGACGCAAAAAACCTGTTCTTATGGTATGCTTCCTTATTGGATTTTTGGGAATTATCGGCTTGCCTGGATTTAGCGGATATATCAGCAAAACCCTTATTCACGAAAGTATTGTTGAAAAGATTTGGCTGTTCCACGATTATTCCAACGCTTCAACTTTCTTCCAGATTGTAGAGGCAATATTTACTCTTTCCGGCGGTCTTACAGCTGCTTACATGACTAAACTGTTTGTCGCTATATTTATTGAGAAGAACAATACTGACCAGGCTAAGCTGGATGCCAAGAAAAACTACATGAAGCCTATGTCTACAATTGCTCTTGTTGCAAGTGCGGTTATGATTCCTGTATTCGGTCTTTTCCCACAGCAGACATTTATGAAGGTTGCTGATTTCGGAAAATACTTTATGCATGGTCATGCTCTTGAGCATGCAGTTGAATTCTTTGCATGGCAGAACTTAAAGGGCGCTGTAGCATCCCTTGTAATCGGCGCTATTCTCTATTTACTTGTAGTAAGAATCTGCCTTATGAAGAAGGATGAAAATGGCAATACGATTTATGTAAACTCATGGCCTATATTTGTTAACTTAGAGAAATATATTTACAGACCGGTTCTTGCTTTCCTTTCAACTTTCTTCTATTACATTTGCAAGATGCTGGATATTTTCGTAAATATGCCTTGGGCTCTTGTTACTCATGTAGTTGATCATGCAATTGCGCTTTATCCTAAATGGGATACTCATAAGAGTACAGCCAAAAGAATTGAGCATTACCTTGATGACAATTATTCCAGGCTTATTGCCACAAGCTTATCCTATGGTTTGATAGTTTCTTTTGCCGGTCTGGTAATATTTATGCTGGTAATGTGGTTTATGTAAGCATATGAATTAAGTTTTTACAATAGGCTTTAAGTAAAGTGGTTTATTGTAAATCAAATAGCACAGCTGTCTGCTCTGTAGTCGAGGCAGGGCAGACAAGGGCTGCTGCTGTTAAGTATTAACATTAAAATAATTTGATTAAGATTTTTTAAACTTTATTTTAAAACAGATATTTTAGCAGAAAAGTTACTTATTTAAGTTATATCTGATATTGTGAATAATTTTTAAAAAATTTTTTAAAAAATTTCCAAAAAAATATTTAAAAATTATTTAAATGATGGTACAATACAGTAGTAAGCACTATTGTGTAAATTTATTAATCGGTTTTTTACCGAAAAGAAGGGGTTGTTTATCAATGAATGACTTGAATGCATTACAAATTGATGCTCATGAGGTTGAACAACGAACCAAGTATTTTGTCTTGATTGGTGTTGCGCTGATCACTTTTGCGTTTGGTTTTTACTTTACGCCTAATATCCGTGATTTAGCCGAAGCATTAAAGGCTATTTGTCTGCACCACTCACTGGCTAATTCAGACTTCATGGCTATTCCTATGAACGAAGGGCTCATTGGCGGCGCGTTCATAAACTGTGGTCTTTTGATACTTTGTACATTGGCTACATATTATGTAACAGATACAAAGGTTATGGGAACGCATTATTGCGCAACAGGTATTGTTGCAGCCTACTCTTTTTATACAAAGAACATATTTAATGTATGGGGTCCTGTAATCGGTGTATTTCTTTATGCTGCAATGCGCAAGAGACCTTTAAAAGAGTATTCAAATGTTGCATGGTTTGCCAGCGTTTTAGGTATTATTACCTCTGCTACAGCATTCTATACACCGGCTCTTTTAAAAGGAACTATTCCTTCAATTGTTTGGGGAGTTCTCTTCGGTATAATCGTTGGTATTATGTCTGCTGCACTTTGCAGATACATGCCTAAGCTTCACAGAGGTTACACAGTATTCAACCTTGGTTTCTCTACCGGTGTTGCAATTGTATTCATGTTCAGCTTATACAAAGCTATTGGCTGGAGCCATGATTCATATTCAAACGGTGCATACCTTGGTGTTACAACAAAGTCATACAATCTGCAAATTGGTATCTTCTTAACAACAATATTCCTTTATCAGATTATTGTGGGTTATTTGATTGAAAAGAATAAGCAGAATATTAAACCTCTTGTACTTGGCGGCTTTAAGGGCGGTGACTATGATGCAAAATTCGGATTTGGCTCTGCGATGTTTAACTGTGGCTGCTGTGGATTTGTATCAATGTTTTATGCTCTTGCAACCGGTTGGATAGCTGCTGCTGTTCCAGGTGGTACTGCTGTTGGCATGGGTCAGCTTTCAGGTCCTGCTATTGCCGGAATAATTACAGTTGGTATGTGGCCTGTAGGTGTTACACCTAGAACATATGGCACTCTTATCCTTGGCGTATATACCATGAGCTTCCTTGGCGGCGGTATTACAGGCGCTCAGCTTGGTAAGGACTTCATAGTTGCAGGTACTGCACATGCTGCTGGCGTTGGTCAGCTTGTTGTATCTGGCTTCGTAGTTGGTATCTGTCCTATTCCTGGCGATCTTGGTTTCCTTGCCGGATATGTTGCAGGTCTTATGCACACAGTTATGGCTCAAGTTACCGGTGCTTGGCATGGATGGATGACATCCTATAACAACGGTTTTGCCGGCGGTCTTATCTGTGTATTCTGTATTCCAATGCTTATGCTTATAAGCAAGAACAGACGTCACGAAAAATTATATTAATTTTATCTCGACATTAAGAGAACCGATATATTCGGTTCTCTTTTTTTGTATTTTACCTGTTTTTTTATACCACTTATTTGATTTTTGCTGACGGCGTATACTTTTATTTATATAATAACAGTGAAATAAAAAGAAAGGACAGCTAGAAAATTGAAAGTAGAACTAAATATATCGCCTGAGATAAAAGAGCCATATATAGTAATAAATGCACCACAAATAACCAAAGAGGTGAAAAAGGTGATAGAAGCTTGCGAAACGAAAAATGGCATTATAGCATATGACTCTATGGAAAGAATTATTGTTATTGATCCACCGGAAATTTTTATGGTTAAAGTGGAGGATGGTAAAAGCATGGTATATTGCGATGGTAATAAATATTACTCAAAAAAACGTTTGTATGAATTTAAAGAAATGCTTGGTGATGGCTTCATGCAAATATCCAAAAGCGCAGTTATTAATTTAAAAAAGGTGGATTATTTAGAACCATATTTTAATGGCTTAATGAATTTAGTTCTTAAAAACGGCAGCAGTGAATTTATTTCAAGAAAGTATTTGCCTGAATTTAAAAAACATTTTGGTATTTAAAGGAGGATAAAGCATGAGACTGTTTAAAGAGGTTTTAAGAGGAATATCCTGGGGATGCACTATTATGGTTTTAATAGGCATAGTATTTGTTCTTTTTGGTCAAAGTCCTTTTGTAGGGGGAAATTATATTTTTCAGGCTGTTTGTGCAATGATAGTCGGCATTGGTTACTCTGTCCCAAGTATTGTTTATGAAAATGAACAGCTTTCGCTGGGAATGAAATTTTTAATTCATATGGGCACCGGATCTATAATATACTTTCCAATAGCTTATTTTGCAGGATGGCTGCCAACACAAATGGGACGTGGTGTAATGATTTTGTGTGTTATTTTCATGATAGCAATTAGCTTTTTGGTATGGCTTGGTTTTTATTTATATTATAAACGTGAATGTAAAAATATTAACAAAGCAATAGCAAGTAAAAATAACTGATAAAATAACATTAGGTATTATATAAAAAATATCTTTACTAAAATTAAGACGCCTTATATATTAGGCGCCTTTTTTTATTTTTAAACAATATTAGGGGTTCCGTTTTATATTTTAAAATGGTGAAAGTATATTTAAAAAATGATATAATTATTATGCTTAAAATGTTAATGCAAAAGGTGTTAAATTGATTTATTATTGCGGTAAAATGAGGTGTTTAAATATGATAGGAATATATTTTAGTGGAACAGGCAACTCGAAATATTGTGTTGAAAAGTTTTTGAAGGAATGTGACAGTGAAGCTAAGGCATTTTCTATAGAAGAAGAAGGTGCAGTAATGAAGATACGGGAACAAGAAGAGCTTGTCATTGGATATCCGGTGCAATACAGCAATATACCTAAAATTCTTAGGGATTTTATTCTTGGGAATAAAAGTATATGGCAAGGCAAGAAAGTGTTTGTAATTGCAACAATGGGTCTTTTTAGCGGAGATGGGGCAGGCATTTTAGGCAGGTTGCTGAAGGATTGTGGAGCAAACATTACAGGTGGATTGCACTTAAAAATGCCGGACAATATTTGTGATGAAAAGCCGTTGAAAAAAACTTTTGATAATAATAAAAAGCTTATAAAAAATGCTGAATTGAAAATTGCAAAAGCGGCTCTAAGCTTTAAAAAAGGTAATCCCACTAAAGAAGGACTTGGGCTTTTCTATCATGCAGCCGGACTGTTTGGACAAAGGCTGTATTTTTTATATAAAACCAAAGCTTACTCAGATAAATTAAAAATAGATATAAATAAATGTACAGGATGTGGAAAATGCATTGATCTTTGTCCAATGAAAAATATACATATGCGTGATGGACAAGCTGTGCCGGAGGATAAATGTACCATGTGTTATCGCTGTGTTAATAGATGTCCGGCACAGGCCATAACTTTGTTAGGTAAAAGAGTTATATCTCAGAGCTATATTGAAAAGTATTTGTAATTAAAGTTTTAGATGGAATAATATTTAAAAATAGGTTGTTAGCCATATACTATTAACGTGGTGTATTTTTGCGGATGGAATTTTTTTTACAGTGAAAAATGAATTTTTTAATGTTGTAATATGCAAAAATAAAAACCTAACATATTATAAGAAAAAGTAGGTAATTGTTCGTCAATTTGCTTTATTTATACAAATAACTTTGTTATAATGATAACACGCTAAATTATAAAAATTTAATATATTAAGATTTTTATGGAGGGACTAAAATGATTGAAGGTATGCATAGGGATAAATTGCAAGAGTTCAATAATTCTAAAGCGGTATCTAAAGCAATTTTAGATAAGATTAACGCTCTTTGTGATGATTCCACATTTGTGCAGTCGCTAAGCTACGCGAGCTCAACGGAAAACGATGATGAGCTTAAAAACAGTATGGTTTGTGGCTTTGGCAAAATTAACGGTCAAAATGTTGGCGTTGTAGCCCAGAGTTTGGACGTGAATAAGGGCAGCGTGGATGTTGTTTCTATTAACATGGCTGCTGCTGCTGTTGAAAAGGCGACTAAAAGCGGTATGCCTATCGTGTTCCTGCTGAGCAGTGCAGGTATGGATTTAAAGCTTGGCGTTATGGCGATGGACGCTTATTCAAAGCTTCTTCGCAGCGTTGTTCGCAGCTCGGGGGTTGTGCCTATGATTGGAGCTTTGCTTGGTCCTTGTGTTGGCGTGCATGGTATGCTGGCTTCTTCTCTGGATTTTGTTGTTGCACTTGAGGACAAAGTACAGCTTGGCTGTTACAGCGATTTTGTGCTTTCTGCAAACGGCAAGTATAATAAGGAAAAAGCCCTTGCAAAGAACGGCGTTCAGTTTGTTCGCAAAAGTGAAACAGAGGTATTTGATACTGTTAAAAACGTGCTTTCTTATCTTCCTGCAAATAATTTGCAAAGAGCGGTGGATATTGAGCCTGATGCAATGTCTGCCGGTTTTATAGGAGATAACTATAACAGCGTTGAAGAGCTTATTGAAGGGGTTTTTGACGGTGGTTCAATACTTAGACTGTATGAAGGAAAGAAAAGATTTCTTGCTCTTGGACGTTTAAACGGAAAGAGTGTTGCAATTGTGTCAAACGGCGACGAAGAAAAGGGTATGTGCTCCGGCTGCTGCAACAGATTTGCGCGTTTTGTTGAAACTGCCAACTGCTTTAATCTTCCTATTATTACATTTGCAAATTCAAGAGGTATGATGCTTGATAATGCCCAGGAGGAAAAAGGGCTTTTAAGAGCTGCATCAAGACTGGCTTTTGCTTACGGACAGGCGGTTGTACCTATGATAAGCGTTATTGCAGGCAAAGCTGTAGGCAGCGGATATGTTATACTTTCCAGCAAGGGCATTGGTAATGACTTTGTTTTTGCTATGCCTGACGCCTTTATTTCTCCAGTGGATGAAGAGGCGGGCATTCGTCTTTACTACGAGGATAAGATGAGTGGCGTTGATAACGTGGAAGCAGTTAAAGAACAGCTTAAAAAGGATTATGGAAATGAGATTGCAAGTCCTTTTGAGGCAGTAAAACAAGGCGTTATAGACGATATACTTATGCCAAACCAATTAAGAGAAAAGCTTACAGGCGCTCTTAGCGTTATAGTTTCAAAAAGAGACAGTATGCTCCCTAAAAAGCACGGCAATATGCCTTTATAAAGAGGTGGAAATATGTTTACTGATATAATTTTCGGACTTAAAGTTGCCCTTATAGGTATGGGAGTTACATTTGTAGGACTTGTTGCACTTATTGGTCTTGTGCACTTAAACAGAATAATTGCTGAATCTATTAATAAGGTTCCGGGCAAAAAAACAGCAGAAGAAGCTCCTGTTAAAAAGGAAGCCCCAAAACCACAGGCAAAGGCTCCTGCACCTGCAGCTGTTAAAAACAAAGCGTTAAAGGCTGATAATGGCAGCGTTGTTGCCGCTATTACTGCGGCTGTATCGGTTATGATGGACGGAGCTCCTTTTAAGCTTAAATCTGTGAAAAAAGCTCAGGTATCTTCTAATACAAATGCTTGGGATATGGTTGCCATTCAGGAACAAAATAATAATCTTTAATTTATTTGGAGGGAATAATTAAAATGCGTAAATTCAGAGTTAATGTTAACGGTGTCGGATATGACGTTGAAGTTGAAGAAATGGCAGGAGGCTTAGCAGCATCTGCTCCTGCACCGGCAGCAGCGCCTGCACCGGCGGCTCCCGCTCCTGCAGCAGCAGTTCCGGCAGGGGGAACATCAATTGAGGCTCCTATGCCTGGCACCATTATGAGTGTAAATGTTGCTGTTGGCGATAGTGTTAATGATGGCGATGTTGTCTGCATTTTAGAGGCTATGAAGATGGAGAATGAAATCGTTGCTCCAAAGGCAGGCAAGGTTTCTGCTGTAAATACTAATAAAGGACAAAACGTTAACACGGGAGACGTACTCATCGTTATCGAATAGTAGGGAGGAATACTAGTGGACGTTAATATTGGTCAAACCTTTGCAAAGCTTATTGCGACCACCGGCTTCCTTAATATGTCGGTTGGACAGCTTATTATGCTTGCTATTTCATGCTTTTTGCTATATTTGGCGATAGTTCGTCAATACGAGCCGCTTCTTTTGGTTCCTATTGCTTTTGGTATGCTTCTTGCAAACCTGCCTCTTACAGGAATTAAAGACCCGGGTGGGCTTTTAGATGTGCTTTACACAGGTGTTAAAATGGGCGTTTATCCGCCGCTTATATTCCTTGGAATAGGCGCCATGACAGATTTTTCACCTCTTATAGCCAATCCGAAAAGTTTGCTTTTGGGTGCGGCGGCGCAGCTTGGTATTTTCGTTGCGTTTATTGGTGCAATTCTTTTAAAAATGACTCCTCAGGAAGCTGCAAGCATCGGTATTATCGGCGGTGCGGACGGACCTACAGCTATCTTTTTAACATCTAAGCTGGCTCCTCATTTGCTTGGTCCTATTGCTGTTGCTGCATATTCATATATGGCGCTTGTACCGGTTATTCAGCCGCCAATTATGAGAATGCTTACAACCAAGCAGGAAAGAGAAGTAACCATGTCTCAGCTTCGCACAGTATCTAAGACAGAAAAAATTCTTTTTCCGATTGTTGTTACTATTTTTGTATCCTTGCTGTTGCCTTCAGCAGCTACCCTTGTAGGTATGCTTATGCTTGGTAATTTGTTTAAGGAGTGTATGCTTGTTGACAGAATTACAAATACTGCTAAAAACGAGCTTATAAATATTATTACGATTTTCCTTGGCGTATCCGTTGGTTCAACTGCAAAAGCAGAGATTTTCTTAACATTCTCAACCCTGAAAATTATTGGTATGGGTCTTTTTGCTTTTGCTTTTGGTACTGTTGGAGGCGTGCTCCTTGGAAAGCTGATGTACAGAATGTCCGGAGGCAAGATAAATCCCCTTATTGGTTCAGCGGGAGTTTCGGCAGTTCCTATGGCTGCACGTGTATCAAATGTTGAGGGCTTAAAGGCTAAACCGGGAAACTACCTGCTCATGCATGCCATGGGTCCTAACGTTGCCGGAGTTATAGGTTCTGCTATTGCAGCCGGCGTTTTACTTTCATTGTTTGGATAATAATAAATTGAAGAAGGAGGTTAATTATGGCTAAAGTAAATATTACTGATACTATTTTAAGAGACGCACATCAATCACAGGCAGCAACAAGAATGAAAACAGAAGAGATGCTTGAAGTTGCTGACAGGTTAGATAAAGTTGGATATTGGTCCCTTGAGGTTTGGGGCGGAGCAACCTTTGACAGTTGTCTTCGTTTCCTCAATGAAGATCCTTGGAAAAGGCTTCAGATGCTTAGAGAGGCAATGCCTAAAACAAAGCTTCAAATGCTTCTTAGAGGACAGAATTTACTTGGATATAAGCATTATGCTGATGACGTTGTAGATGCATTTGTTAAAAAATCCATTGAAAACGGTATTAACGTTATAAGAACTTTTGACGCTTTAAACGATATTCGTAACCTTGAATCATCAATTAAGGCTACAAAGAAATACGGCGGACACTGTGAAGCTGCTTTTTCTTACACAACAAGCCCTGTTCACACTACAGATTATTTTGTAGACATGGCTGTTAAGCTGGAAAAGATGGGCGCCGATACAATTTGTATAAAGGATA
>CAJUEF010000021.1:28421-29344 GCA_910585035.1 uncultured Christensenellaceae bacterium
TGGCAAATATTCTGCTGCCATTTGAAGCATATGAGCTGGTTAAAAAGCTTAAACAGGCGGTTAATGTGCCTATTCATCTGCATACACATAACACCTCGGGTACAGGGGATATGATCTACCTTAAAGGTATTGAAGCCGGAGTTGACATTATTGATACTGCTCTTTCACCTCTTGGCAACGGCACAAGCCAGCCTGCAACTGAGCCGCTTGTGGCAACTCTTAAGGGGACTGAATATGACACGGGTCTTGACCTTATGCTTTTAAATGATATTGCAAAGGATATGAAAAAGACGGTAGACAGATTAAAGGCAGAGGGATACTGGAATCCAAAGGTTATGAATGTAGATATAAATACTCTTATTTATCAGGTTCCAGGTGGAATGCTTTCCAACCTTATGAGCCAGCTTGAAAAACAGGGCATGATGGATAAATATCTTGAAGTGCTGGCTGAGGTTCCAAAGGTGCGTGCTGATTTTGGTTATCCACCGCTTGTTACACCTACCAGCCAAATTGTTGGCACACAGGCTGTACTCAATATTAAGACAGGCGAAAGGTATAAAATGATTTCAAAAGAGAGCAAGGGACTTCTTCGCGGAGAATACGGACAGCTTCCAGGTGAGCCAAATCCTGAAATCAGAAAGCTTGCTATTGGCAATGAAGAAGTTATAACCTGTAGGCCTGCCGACCTGATTAAACCGGAATTTGAGGGCTATAAGAAGGAAGCAAGCCAGTATGCCGAGTGTGATGAGGATGTTCTTTCCTATGCTGTATTCCCACAGGTTGCGCCAAAATACTTTGAATTTAGAAATGCAGCAAAATATAAGGTAGATGCTTCATTAATGGATAAAGATGCAATGGTTCATCCTGTATAAAAGAAACAGCTATTTAAGAGCTAAAAGTTTTAGGATAAAATAAAACACAAT
>CAJUEF010000022.1:0-5280 GCA_910585035.1 uncultured Christensenellaceae bacterium
AGCTCAGGGTCATAGCCAACGAAGATTTTGGCAAAAAGACCGCCAAACAGCTGAGCCAAAATCAACATTGTCATAGACAGCACGGCGGTTAGCTTGAGGCTTTTGTGCAGCAGGCTGCGCAGTTCCGCGTGGTTGCCAGCGCCAAAGTGATAGCCCGTCACTGGGGCTATGCCGTTGGAATAGCCGATGAAGATGGCAAGGAACACAAAGGAGACGTACATTATTACGCCATAAGCAGCCACGCCGTTTTCACCTACATAATTTAGCAGTTGGCGGTTATAAAGCATACTTACCAGAGAGAGCGCGATATTGCTCATCAGCTCTGAGGAGCCGTTGGTGCAGGCTCTAAGCAGGGCCGGCCCGTTGAAATGCGTGGGGCCAAGTTGTAATAGGCTGCTGTTGGGCCGTAAAAAATAAATCAACGGAATCAGGCCGCCAATCATTTGGCTGATGCCGGTGGCAACAGCAGCGCCAGCCAGGCCCCACTTAAATACAACCATAAACAGCGCGTCCAGCGTCATATTCAGGACGCCGGCAATCAAGGCGACAATTAAGCCTAGTTTGGGCTTTTCTGCGGTGACCAAAAAGCTGTTAAATTCAAATAGTATTCCGCAGGTACACCCTGTTAAAAAAAGCGGAGGCAACAATATATAATCAACATTTTTGTTTGCTTCAATAAGAAACATAGCAGATGTGGCGTTTTTTTCAGGATGTCCAAGGGATATTTCCATTGGAGCACATAATACTTTCATTGGTAAAATCCTCCTTGCTACTATTATAAATAACAACAAATAAAAAAGCTACAGTTTTTATGTCGAAGAAAAAGTAAAAAAGGCGCAAATATTTTTGCGCCTTTTAAAAATATTAATCCGGATCAAGATCATTATAATCCATAGGTTCACTGTGATTTTGATGCTGTTGCTGTTTGTATTCGTCACGATTTGGTTCAAATTCATCATCTAATGGATTAGATTGATTTGTGTTTGCAAAAGCATTAAATTCTTCATTAGGATTATACTGCTCGTTAGGATTTGTGTTTGCTAAATTATTCCTTTCAAAATCATTGTTATTGTCAAAATCATCATCATTGTTATAATTATCAAAGGAATTATCTGTCTTTGGAATTTGAATAGGCGATGTGTCAAAGCTTGGGATGTTTGGAACATCATCGTTATTTTCTTCTATGGAAAATGTTGAAAGAGGCTGTCTTGGAGGAGCTATAGGCTCTCTGCCTTTTTTCTTAGGCGTTGCCTTTCTGTATTTCTCGCTTTGAGCGGCGCCTAAAGATTTTTTCTTATCCTTTTCCTTTTTGGAAAGAATGTAAAGTGTAACTGAAGTTGCTATTATAAGCAATACAATAATTACAATGATTATAACTATAATAAGCATACTGCCGCTTAGCATTCTGCCTCCTCCAACCTTAATTTCCAGTGAATTGGATTGAACGGTTACAGCTGTGCCGTCCTCATAGGTAGCGGTTGCTTCATATAAAAGAGAAGTGTTTTGCTCAACTTTTATTGTGGAGGTATAAGTTTTTGAATCATTGCCGGAAAGCAAAGAAATTGTTTGCAGGTTTGTTCCTGTTGCTTTATCTATAATTGAAACATTGGTATATGCTTTTGGCATAAGGTTTTTTACTTCTAAAGTTAATTGAACCTCTCCGCTTTTTTCCAGCTGAGTTTTATCAGAATAAAGAAGGATAGAAAGACCTTCGTTTACAGGCACTGCGCTGGAATTTGCTTTCATGGCAAGTTCATTTGATTTTGATGATATTTCACTTCCGCTGCTGTTTTTACCTTTAATATTAACGTAAACGTTTGTATCCCCTGTAAGGGTAAGCTCAAAATCTACATTTGTGCTGCTGCCCCCATCAAGATTTATGCCGCTTTTAATTGACTTTCCGGAGTAGTCAGAAACGGAAATATCAGTTACTCTGCCGGTGTCGTCATTTTTAATAAGCAGAGAAAACTTAACAGGCATATTTGGCTGCACATCCGTTGTTGATGTTGTTAAAGTGGCAGACAGGGAAGAGCTGCTGCCTGATAGCGAAATCCTGACAGATTCGCCGGTAAATGTGCGGCTGGTACCGTTCATAGTGCAGGTGACAGTAGGGGTAGACGTACTGTCTCTTGTCATTGTGGCTTCATATTCTATGGTTTTACTTGAGCCGCTTGCGAGGGAATCTATTTCGGAAATGGTTTGAGAACCGGCTATATCTGAATCACGAAGCTTTATATTGGTTGCTCTTACATCACCTGTGTTTTCAATAGTATAAATAACTTTTACTTTGCCGCCTTCACCTGACCCTTCGCTTGAGCGCTTTGAAGAAACAGTCAGCTTGCCTGCGTTGCTGTTGTTATTTTTCGGCGTTGTTTTCGGTGTTGCTTTCGGCTTTGCTTTAGTGGTTGGGCTAGATGTTGTAGGAGCTTTTGTTTTATTCGTTGTCGTGGGTTCTTTAGGAGGATCTACAGGCTTTTCCTGAGCGCTGCTGTCCGGGTCGTCAGGCACGCCAAAGGACATCATAGGCACGGCTGCAAAGCTAAGCGCCAGCATAATACATAACAATATAGAAAATATTTTTTTCGTTTTCTTCATTAAACTACCTCCTTAAATATTAAGGGTTTTTGACCATCCGAATTTATCGCCCAGACCTTTATATTGTATGTCGGTCAGTTTATTATATAGTAATTGGGCTTTGTCACCCATTTTATTATCATTAATAATCATTTTTTTACCTTTGTAAAACAGTTCGCCGACAGGAGATATAACCGCAGCGGTTCCTGTTCCAAAGCATTCATTTAAGATGCCTTTGCTGTGGGCTTCTTCAATTTCACTTATTGCAATTTGTTTTTCTTCCACAGGTATGCCAAGGTCTTTTGCAAGGGTTATAACGCTGTCTCTTGTAATTCCCGGAAGAATACTTCCATTCAGCTTTGGCGTTACCAGCTTTCCGTCAATAACAAAGAAGATGTTCATAGCGCCAACCTCTTCAACGTACTGTCTTGTAGCATCCAGCCACAACACCTGGGAATAGCCTTTTTCCTTTGCCTTTTGACCTGCAAGTATGCTTGCTGCATAATTGCCGCCTGCCTTTGCAGAGCCGGTTCCGCCCGGGGCTGCTCTTACATATTCGTCTTCTACATATATGCTTACAGGAATAAGACCGTTATTATAGTAAGGTCCTGATGGTGAAAGAATAATTGCAAAGGTGTATTTTGTTGAAGCGGAAACGCCCAGGCGAACATCAGTTCCGAACATGAAAGGACGGATGTAAAGAGAAGTTCCAAGAGACGTAGGTATCCAGTCTTTTTCTATTTCAAGAAGCTTTTCAAGCGCCATTAGGGCATCCTCTTCATTTATTCTCGCCATACACAGCCTGTCGCAGGAGCTGTTAAGTCTTGCAAAGTTTTTATCTGCGCGGAAAAGGCGAACTGCACCGTTTTCATCTTTATAAGCCTTTAAGCCTTCAAAGATTTCCTGCCCGTAATGAAATACAACCGTTGCAGGATCAAGAGTGAAATTATGATAAGGGGTTATTTGTGGATTAAACCAGCCTTTACCTTCTTCATATTCCATTGTAAACATATGGTCTGTAAATATTCTGCCAAACCCCAAAGTGCCTTCATCGGTGAACTTTTGCTTTGGGTTATCGGTTAAAGTAACTTTTATATCCATAATTAATTTCCTCCAATTATATTGAGTTTGAAAATATCTTGCTGATAATTGTAACATAATTTTACATAAAATAAAAGCTTTTACCATGGAAGGTAGTCTGTTTTTATGAAATTTATTACAAAATTGTTACTTGTGATGTCGGAAAAACAGGTTTTTATATCATCAGTTTTACCATTTTTAATTTGTATATCCATCGTAATTTTTTCGCCGTAAATTGTATCAGCTGTTTTTACATCGGCATTTTTTTCAATGAATCTGTTTATGGGATCTAAAAATTTATAGTCAATAATTATACGATGCAGTTCCGTTTCCTCCATAGTGACTATCTGAGACTGGTTTAATACCCCTTTTGCGCTGCTTCCATATGCGCGCACAAGGCCGCCTGTGCCAAGGAGTGTGCCGCCGAAATATCTGGTGACGACTATAACTGTATCAAAAAGCTGTTCGCCTTTTATAACCTCATAAATAGGTTTACCTGCTGTGCCTGAGGGTTCGCCGTCATCACTGCTGCGCCCTATATTGTTTTTAAGCAGAGTATACGCATAGCAGTTATGGGTTGCGTCACTATGCTTTTTGCGGATGGAATTTATAAAATCCACAGCCTGTTGCTCAGATTCGATGTGGGAAAGATATGCAATAAATTTAGATTTTAAAATGCTTTGGGTAAAAACACTTTCACCCAAAGCAGTCTTGTAGTTTTTCATTATTTTACTATTACCCTGTGAAAAGTCTTTTTTCCTTTGCGGATAAGAAAGGAACTGTTTTCATCCAGCAGTTCTTTTGAAATGCAAAAGGAATCGTCGGAAATTTTATTATCTCCAATGGACACACCGCCGCCGGCAATAAGTCTTCTTGCTTCGCCCTTGCTTTTTGTGAGGCTGCAGGCAACCAATAAATCACAAATGTTCATATTGCAATCGGTTATTTCCGTAGTTGGTGCGTTATCAATATTGCCGCCGCCGGAAAACAGCGCTTTTGTGGCGCTGACTGCATTATCCGCTTCTTCTTTGCCGTGGACGAGGGATGTGACCTCATATGCCAGGATTTCTTTTGCTTTATTTATTTCTGCGCCCTCCAGCCCGGAAAGCTTTTCTATTTCATCCATAGGCAGGAAGGTGAGCAGTTTTAAGAATTTTATAACGTCTGCATCGTCTACGTTGCGGAAATACTGATAAAATTCATAAGGAGAAGTTTTTTTAGGGTCAAGCCAAAGTGCGCCGCCTGCTGTTTTACCCATTTTAGTTCCGTCTGCTTTGGTTAAAAGGGCGAAAGTAAGGGCGAAGGCGGGCTTTTGCTCTTTGCGGCGGATAAGGTCTGCACCTGCGAGGATGTTGGACCACTGGTCATCGCCGCCAAGTTCTAAAGAACAGTCATAATTGCGGTTAAGATAAAGGAAATCGTAAGCCTGCATAAGCATGTAGTTAAACTCAAAAAATGAAAGACCAACTTCAAGGCGTTTTTTAAAGCATTCGGCTGTAAGCATTTTGTTTACGGAAAATTCCTTGCCTATATCTCTTATAAAATCAATGTAATTAAGCTGAAGAAGCCATTCTGCGTTATTTAGCATAAGCGCTTTGCCGTCACTGAAATCCAGAAACTTTCCAA
>CAJUEF010000022.1:5290-28084 GCA_910585035.1 uncultured Christensenellaceae bacterium
ATCTGCACCTTGAATTTTTCCACGTTGCTGTCTATCTGTTCTCTTGTAAGCATTTTACGCATATCCGTGCGTCCGCTTGGGTCGCCTATTGTTGTTGTGCCTCCGCCAACAAGGGCTATTGGACGGTGTCCCGCCTTTTGAAGAATAGACATTGCCATAAGCTGTACAAAGTGTCCGACATGGAGACTGTCGGCAGTGGCGTCAAAGCCTACATAAAAAGTAAGCTTTTTATTTGCCATTTCATCTTTTAGTTCAGGATGGGATACTTGTTTAATATATCCCCGCTGCTGTAATATATCAAATGCGTTTTCCATTTATTTTCTCCTAAATTATAATTTTATTTTGCAGGTAAAATATTTTTAATTAAATTCTTTTATAACCTTTGCAAGAGCTATAATTCCTGTTTTTGCTTTCTCTTCGTTTACAAAGGAAAAGTTTAATCTAAAGGTGTTTTTTTTCGGATTTTCACTGTAAAAGGATATTCCAGGGACAAAAGCCACTTTGTTTTCAACAGCTTTTTTAAATACCTTTGTTGCATCGGTATTTTCAGAAAGAGTACACCACAGGAATAAACCGCCCTCGGGATGTGTATATGAAACATTATCAGGCATATGTTCACTTAGAAGCTTTAGCATATTATCCCGTCTTGCTTTATACAGACGGCACATATTTTCAATGTGAGGCTCATAGCCGCCGCTTTTAAGAAACTCATATACCATTGCCTGATTTAAAATAGGGCAGTGCACTGTTGTTCCCTGAGCTCCTATAGTAAGCTTTTGGATAAGCTCTTGGGCGCCTATTGCCGCCGCAACCCTCAGCCCCGGAGAAATGGTTTTGGAAAAGCTTGTAAGGTAAACCACGCTGCCTGTTTTATTAAGGCTGAATATACTTGGCAGTTCACTGCCTTCATATCTTAGTTTGCCGTATGGGTCGTCTTCCACAACCAAGAGGTTGTATTTATCCGCTAAATCGCTGATAGCCTGTCTGCGTTTTAAGGAAGTGGTTATTCCCGTTGGATTTTGAAAGCTGGGAATTACATATAAAAACTTTGGGCTGTACTTTTTTATTTTAGCCTCTAAATCGGATATTATTATTCCTTCACTGTCAGTTTCAACCGCCTTAATGCTTGGCTGATACATTTTAAAAGTTTGAAGGGCGCCTAAAAAAGTGGGATTTTCCACAAGTATACAATCGCCCTTATTAAGCATTGCTTTTGATATAAGGTCAAGGGCCTGCTGGGCGCCCACTGTTATTTGTATCATATCTGTATTTACGTTATACATTGCTGCAAGTTCTTCTTTTAAAGGAGAGTATCCTTCCGTTTGACCGTATTGAAGCATAATTTGCGGACTGCTGTCCAGCAGCTTCTTTGAAATATCAGAAAGCTGTTTTGAGGGGAAAGCCTCACCTGCCGGATTTCCACCGCCAAAGGAGATTATTTCAGGGTCCTTTAACAGAGCGAATATGGCACGAATTGCCGAACCGCTCATATTTTCAAATCTTTCTGCAAAAGAGAATTCCATAAGCTTTCCTTTCTCGCTTTATATTCCTATAATGCCTTTTTATGTTAGCTTTTATTATACAAAAAACCCCACTGCACGTCAACGCCGACGTGGCAGTGGGGAAATTAATATGGCTTTAAAAAAATAATATTTTAAAACCAATGAGCAATAAAATAATTCCTCCTGCTATTTCTGCTTTGTTGCCTATATATCCTGCTATGAATTTTCCAAGGCGAACGCCTATAAAAGAAAGAATACCTGTAACAAGAGCGATTATAGCGCATGAGGCAAATATATTGGTATCTAAAACAGCAAAAGATACTCCAACGGCTAGAGCGTCTATACTTGTTGCTACTGCAAGTGTAATAAAAGCTTTGTTGTTGTAGCACTTTAAGCATGCTTCATCTTCGTCATGTAGTGCTTCATAAATCATTTTACCACCTAAAAATGCAAGTATAATAAATGCAATTACCTTGTCCCACATGCCTGTCATATCGGCAAATTTAATACTTGCAAAATACCCTATAAGAGGCATAATTCCCTGGAAAATACCAAAGTACATACCTGCTTTTATTGAATTAACGGTTTTGCGCCGTGAATCGCAGCACATGCCTATGGTGACAGAAACGGCGAAAGCGTCCATTGCAAGCCCTATTGCTGTTAAAAAAATAGAAAAAAGGCTCAACAAAAGCCCTCCTTTATTATCTGAATACATAGCATTTTACCATATATTACTTTAAAATAAAAGTATAGTATATTTAAGGTATGCTATGAATTATAGTATGAAATATATGGGGACAATATCACAAAAATGCTGCGGGAGTTTACCGCAGCATTTTTATTATTTAGCTATATAGCTAAGCTATTTCTTTTTTACTTTGGTTACGTGCCCTTTAATTCTGGCTCCGTTCATTTTTTCAATTACCGTGTCGGCAAAAGCTTTTTGCACTTCAACGGTACTTTTGCTTTGTTCAATTTGTATTTTGCCTATATTCTCTCCGTCGATAGAACACATGGACGTGATAGAGCCAAGAATGTGCTTTGGCTCAATTCCGTCATTACTGCCTATGGAAAATTCTATCTTTTTCATTAGCTCTCTTGTTTCAGATTCGTCATTTTCGCTGACTGCTGCGCTTATAAGTGCACAGCATACATCTTCAATGGTGTATTTTCCTATTGTAAGCTCGTCGATAAGTTCAATATATTTTTTGCCATGTTTGTTTTTGAGTTCTTTTTCTACCTTATATAAAAGGCTGTGAAGTCTGGCTTTTTCCACCATTTCTCCACTAGGCGCTTTTTTGTAATTCAAACGTGATTTAGTGTCCCTTGCAATGGAGCGCAGTTGGTCAGCTTCTTTTCTGCCGCATACAAAACTTATCGCTGTGCCGTCTTTTCCTGCACGGCCCGTTCTGCCGATACGGTGAACATAATATTCGCTATCTGTTGGAATATCGTAATTAAACACAATGTCTATGTCTTCTACATCAATTCCTCTTGCAGCCACATCCGTTGCTATTAAAATATCCGTAGTACCGTTTTTAAAGGAACGCATAACATTGGTGCGGACTATTTGGCGCATATCTCCGTGGATACCAAGGGCAAGATAGCCCCTTGTGCTAAGCTCTCCCGCAAGCTGGTCAACCATACGTTTTGTATTGCAAAATACTATTGAACGCTTTGGGTTTAATTCTTCAATTAAGGTGCAAAGGGTATCCAGCTTTTTGCCTGAAGTAACGTCATAATAGCTTTGGGTAATTTTTGGAACCGTGAGCTGCTTCGGTCCTGTTTTAATAGTAACGGGATCATTTAAATATTTATTTACTATCTGCATAATAGGCCTTGGCATGGTTGCGGAAAACAGAACAGTCTGTCTTTTTTCAGGCACATAGGTGATGATTTCTTCTATATCGTCACGAAAGCCCATGTTGAGCATTTCATCTGCTTCATCCAGCACTAACATTTTAAGCTTTCCAAGCTTTAGAGTTTTTCTGGATATGTGGTCAAGAATTCTGCCTGGAGTGCCTATTATCATATGAGCGCCTTGACGAAGCAGCTTTACTTGCCTGTCAATGGACTGCCCTCCGTAAATAGCAACGCATTTAACGCCGTCTAAATACTTTGCAAACTTTTTAACCTCATCACATGCCTGCAGTGCAAGCTCTCTTGTTGGGCACAGAACGAGGATCTGAGTGTTTTTGTTGACAGGGTTAATGCGGCTTATAGCAGGTATGGAAAAGGCCGCCGTTTTACCGGTTCCCGTTTGAGACTGGCCAATAACGTCTTTTCCTTCCATTATTAAAGGAATTGCGTTTATTTGTATAGGAGTAGGCTCTTCATATCCTATATCATCCAGCCCCTGTAAAATTTTTTCTTCAATGTTTAAGTCGTCAAATTTCATGTTTTCTCCATTCTAATTTCAGTTTGAACGAAGACTTCTGATTAAAAGGTATTTATATCATTAAAAATTCCCTGCAAAAAGCAGGGAACATATAAACTAAATTTTAAGCTGATTTAATTTATTCCAGCATATCCCAATTTCCAGCCTTCGTTTTTGTGTAAGTGATACTTTATATATAATAACATTTTTGCTTCGGAAACACAAATGTTTTTTTACTGCTATGCATCAAAGGTTTAATAACTCAATTCATTAAGTTTTGTATATTTACATAAGTGGTGCAAAAATGCGCAGCACTGCTCTGGTAAGACGTTTTATAATACCTGTACGTTCAATATCATCTTTGGTAATCTGACGACAGAGCTTAAAGGATGCTTCCATATCCTTTTTAACGTCGAGAGATACGGGATTTTTATAAAATATAGCCGCACATTCAAAATGCAAATAAAGGCTGCGGTAATCCATATTCACCGTTCCGACAACGGCTACATCGTCATCAGTAACCATATTTTTTGCGTGAAGAAAGCCAGGTGTGTATTCATATATTTTAACTCCGGAATTGATTAATGCTTTATAATATGACTGGGTAACATAGAACACAGTTTTTTTATCTGGCACCCCGGGCGTCATGATACGCACATCTACACCGCTGCGGGCAGCTGTTTGCAGCGCACCTATCATACGACTGTCTATTATTAGGTATGGAGTTGAAATATATACATATTTTTTTGCTCTGGTAATTAAGTTAATGTAAGTATCTTCGCTTATATTTATGGCATCCAGTGGGTTATCTCCAAAACATTGAATATATCCATGACCTTTAATGTCGTTTTCGGCTTTGTATCTTTTAAAGTCCACATGTGTTTTGGACGCGAAGCACCATAGCTGGAAAAACATAATGGTAAATTCAAACACCACGTCTCCTTCTATTTTTACTGCGGTATCTTTCCAGTAGCCAAAAGGATGAGTTTGGTTTATATATTCGTCCGCAAGGTTAATTCCGCCGGTAAAGGCTACTTTGCCATCTATAACGGTTATTTTTCTGTGGTCTCTGTAATTCATCAGGGTGTACATTCGGGCTCTGAGTTTATTAAATTTAACAGCTTTAATTCCCAGCCCTTGAAGCTGAAGGTAATATTTATTTGGCACCTTTGCAACACTGCCGGCATCATCATACATAAAATATACTTCAACGCCTGATTTAATTTTTTGTACAAGTATTTCCAAAATAGTGTCCCACATTTTTCCTGGTTCTATTATGAAATATTCCATACATATAAATTTTTCCGCAGATTTAAGCGCATCAATAAAGTGAGGTAAAAATTCTTCTCCACAGGAATAATATTCTGCTTTACAATTTTTATAAAGACCGGCCTTGGTCATATTTTTAAGATACTTTGGAACACGTTTTAAAGAATTATCCATGGTTGCCAGTTCGTTGCACTCATCATCGCCTTTATCAAGGAGATAGGAAGTTTTTTCATATATGGTGTGTAAATCACGGAGTGCCCGCCAATCGGTGCTTCGTTTACCCCAAAGAAGGTAAAACAGTCCGCCTAAAAGTGGAAACAGCATGATTACTACAGACCATATAAGCTTATATTCTATGGCCTGGTCGCTGGAAAACATATAAACAACGAAACAAATGCTTATTAGATAAAATATGATATACACATAAATAGACGCATTTGATAGCCAAAGCAATATTGTTATTGTCAAAATAACCTGAAGTGCAATTAATATGCCTGTTGTAAATGCTCGTGAAAAAAGTATTTTTAGCAGCTTTCCCATAAAGTCGCTCCTGGAAAAAATTTATGGTACAATTATAGCGCAAGATAATTTATAATTCAAGAAAAGAAGCATTTAGCGGAGGTTTGTGTTGATTTATGAAAATATAAAAAGAGGTTATTTTATAGACAGACCCAATAGGTTTATAGCTCATATAGATATTGATGGGAAGAAAGAAGTATGCCATGTTAAAAATACGGGCAGAATGGGCGAATTGCTCATATCTGGAATACCTGTATATGTTCAGGAAAGCAGCAATAAAAAACGCAAGACTAAATTTAGCCTTATTAGTTTTGACACTAAAAGAGGAATTATAAATGTAGATTCCCAAGTGCCAAATAAATTGTTTTATGAATCAAATCCTCTTGAATTTGACGTTGTTTTGCCTGAAAAGCAATATATGGACAGCAGGTTTGATTTTTATATTGAAAAAGACAGCAAAAGCGGTTTTTGCGAAATTAAGGGAGTAACTCTTTTGGGAGATGATGGAATAGCATACTTTCCGGATGCGCCTACAAAAAGAGGAATAAAGCATATAAATCATCTTATTGAACTTAAAAGAGAGGGCAGGCTCGCCTATTTGGTATTTATAGTTAAAATCCCGAAAGTGAAAACATTTTCGCCAAACCCTAAAGACCATGAATTTGTAAGCGCACTGATAACAGCAAGAAATGCAGGGGTTGAAATTTGCGCCTATGTTTGCACAGTAACAAAGGACAGCATTTTTATTAATGAAAAAATTGATGTAGTTATATAAAACCATTGAAAATTTTTGCTTTTACATGTATAATTACAATATAAAATAAAGAGGGGATATATTAAAATGGATGAAGAAAAAGTAACCACCAGTTTGGATGAATATGATAATGCAGAACCAGTAGATTTAGATGATATTTCAAATAAATACCTTACCTTTGAACTCAGCGCTTTAATAAATACCTCAAAGCTGTTTGGAATTGCAATGAAGAATGTCATTGAAATTGTAAACATGCAGTATGCATCTGAGGTGCCTT
Organism: uncultured Christensenellaceae bacterium; assembly: GCA_910585035.1. GTDB lineage: Bacteria > Bacillota > Clostridia > Christensenellales > MGBC116941 > MGBC116941. The sequence continues at coordinate 11,989 of CAJUEF010000022.1, forward strand.
ATGCTCCAAGCTATGTTAAAGGTATGATAAACTTAAGGGGAAGTATTGTTCCTCTTGTGGATATTAACGAGAGATTTGGGTTTGAAGAAACGGAATACAATGAAAAAACCTGTATTATTGTTGTGGAGATAAATGAAAACCAAATTGGTCTTATTGTTAATATGGTACATGACGTTGTAAATATAAGGCAAATATCTCCGCTTCCTAAAGAAGTGGACAAAATAAGCAATAAATATGTTTCAGGGGTATCTGAGCTGGAGGATGGCAGGGTTGTTCTTATTATGGATACAGACCTTGTTATTGGAATGGATATTATTTAATGCTGTTATTATAATTAAGCGCAGGTTATCTGCGCTTTTTTGTTTAACTAAAAATGAGTTCTTATATTATTGGTTTGGTGCTGCGATTATTAAGTAAGCATCACTTTTACTTAGTATATACTTTTTATTGACACCTATTTTTGTATATGATACCGTAAATTTATAAAGTCTATTGGAGGTAAAACAATGAAACAGGGAACAAAATGTTTACATGAAGGATACAAGGGAAAAAATGGTGAAGCCCATGCTCTTCCTATATATCAAAGCACAACCTTTAACTATGATTCCAGCGAGCACATAGGAAAGCTTTTCGACTTGACGGAAAGTGGATTTTTCTATACACGCCTTGCAAACCCAACTGTGGACGCTGTTGAACAAAAAATAGCTGCTCTTGAAGGCGGAATAGGCTGTATGTGCACGTCTTCAGGTCAGTCTGCGAACTTTACGGCTATTATGAATATAGCTAAAACAGGTGACCATATTGTGAGCATCTCTACAATATATGGTGGAACATTTAATTTGCTGGCTGTTACCCTTAATAAAATGGGAATAGAGGTCACTTTTGTTGATGGGAAGGCAGCAGATGAGGAAATACAAAAAGCGTTTAAGCCTAATACCAAAGCGGTGTTTGGAGAAACTATTGCAAACCCTGCCATTGCTGTTTTGGATATTGAAAAATTTGCAAAGATTGCACATAAAAACGGCGTACCTTTAATTGTGGACAACACCTTTGCAACGCCTATGCTCTGCAAGCCTATTGAATATGGAGCAGATATAGTTACCCATTCCACAACAAAATACATGGATGGACATGCAGTTGTTGTTGGCGGAGCCATTGTGGATAGCGGCAATTTTGACTGGACAAACGGCAAATTCCCGGAATTTACTCAGGCAGATGAATCTTATCACGGTCTTGTATATTCTAAGGATTGCGGCAAGGCTGCTTATATTACTAAGGCAAGAGTGCAGCTTATGAGAGATTTAGGTTTAACACCATCTCCGCAAAATGCGTTTTTGCTGAATATGGGTCTGGAAACTCTTCATCTTCGTATGATTCGTCATTGTGAAAATGCAAGGGCCGTAGCTGAGTTTTTGGAAAGCAGCGATAAAATTGAAAAGGTTTCTTATCCAACTTTAAAGAGCAGTGAGGATTTTGGACTGTGTGAGAAATATCTAGGAGGACAAGGAAGCGGAGTGTTATCTTTTGTTGTAAAGGGAGGAAGAGAGGTTGCAGCAAAATTTATTGACAGCCTTAACCTTACTTCAAATGTTGTTCATGTATCCTGTGTGAAAACAATGATTTTACATCCTGCAAGTTCTACTCACAGACAGCTTTCAGACAGACAGCTTGTTGAGTGCGGCGTTGATGCGGGAATGATCCGTTTGTCTGTGGGAATTGAGGACATTGAGGATATTATTGCAGACCTTAAACAAGGACTGGAAAAGCTATAATAACTATGCTTTTAATATTGAGGTAAATTAAAATGCCGGCATAAATTATACCGGCATTTTTTACAAAATTAATCTCGTCTGGAGAGTAAAATAAGCCTTACAAGCTGAAGCAGGGACATAAGAGCAGCGGCAAGATAGGTAAGAGCTGCTGCCGAAAGCACTTGCTTTGTTCCTGAAATTTCTTCACTGTTAAGGTAATTATCTGCTTCAAGGATTTTAATTGCCCTGCTGCTTGCATTAAATTCCACAGGCAATGTTATAAAATAAAACAGAGTAGTCAGTGAAAAAAATGCAATGCCAAGGGTTTGAAGCATGCCGCTGGATAAAAGCAGACCTATGAAAAACAGAGGTATAGCTGCTATAGAACCAAGGTTGGCAAGGGGAACAAAGGACATACGAATTTTATTTGGCAAATATCCTTTTGCTTCCTGGATGGCATGACCGCATTCATGTGCGGCAATTCCCGCTGCAGCAACTGAAGTTGATCCATAAACCTCGTCAGAAAGGCGGATAACTTTATTCCTGGGATCATAATGGTCTCCAAGGTTGTTTCCAGGAGCGTGGTCTATAGTAACGTCATTTATGCCGGCGTTGCTTAAAATTTGTCTTGCAACCTCAGCACCTGTTATTCCCTTTGAGTTATATATTTTGCTGAATTTTTTAAAATTGCTGTTTACTTTAAACTGCGCATACAGAGCAAGAAAAAACGCAGGAATTATAAGCAGCATTGTTGGGTCATAGTAAAAAAACATGATTACATCTCCTTTAAAATTGTACCTTGTGTTTTATTTTACCCTTTTGCTATATAAAAGTAAACAATATATTTTTAAATAAAATATGTAGAAACCATTAATTACAGTTCTTCAATGTTATCTATTTTGCTGCCGAGTATTTCAAAAGAAAAACGGTTTACTAGGTACACACCGTCATCACTCCTGTTAATTAGGGCATAGGCGTTTTCTTCAAAAGGAGAGGTTTTGAACTCAGAAAATTCACCTAAAAACTCTTTAAGGTCGCTGAAGGATAGTTGTAAATCGCCGGAGAGATATGATAACGCTTTTTTTTCAACTCCGTATTTAACGCATTCAAGAAAATCTTCAATTAAATTTTCCTTTTGTACCGGAAGTGGATTTGCTTCATAGTTTGAATCTATTAAAGCAAGGGTTTTGTTTTTCACACCATAAATATTTGTTACGACATGACCAAAGGAAGTGGTTTTTTTAATTGTTATTTTATCCTTTTCAATTTTGTATTCATCTGCTTCAAGAGCAAGAGCTTTATAAAACCCCTTTTCTCCTTTAACAAAAACATATGTATGAGCTTTGGAGTCACACAAAATTACAACGGAAACATCGCTTATTAACCCAGTGTCCATTAATGGAGTGCTGTGTACTTGAACTATGAAAAAGCCGTCAGGAAGCTGCTTTCTTTCATCTTCAATAACTACATAATGGCAATTCTGCTTTATTAAACTAACGATAAACCGGTCTTCCGCCCGTTTATACATTAGACATACAGGCAGGGTGTGGGCAGCCAGGCATGGAGGCTCTAAATCCATTAAAAACGTGTTATTTTTATAGTTGAAAATATTTATATAAGGACATTCAAATATTGGAACACCATTTTCAACGGATACCTTTACGGTTATAGGAGCATATACTTCTTTGCCGGAAATAGGCGTATAAGATAGATAGAAAGAACCGGCTCCGATAAAGCTTTGGTAGTTTTCTTCATTAACTTCACCAAGAAGCGTATCGCCTATTCGTATAAGACCTTTTTTGTTACATGAAATTATTATTTCAGGAAGCATTGCATTCTCCTTAGTGTGACCTACTGTTAATTTACATATATGACAAAAGAGTGTTTAAACATGCTTTATGCCATTTAGAGTTTTAATAATATATACGTTTGCAAATTGAATAAAATTCAAAAAACATAAGGGATTGCATAAATTATGGGCAAAAAGCTTTAAACAAATTTATATTTAATGTGTAATGTTAAAGGAGAAATTTATAAATTTCTTGAAAGCCATGATAAAAAAATATATAATAAAAACATATAATTATAAAAAAGCAGATAATTGTAATCAAAATATAATTAAAATAGACAAAACTTTTAGGAAGTGAACTTTATGAGAATCAGCCAGGAAGCGGATTACGCTCTTAGAATTGTTGGCCATTTAAGTAAAATAGGCGAGGGAAAAAGATGCGATGCAAAATCTATTGCCAGAGATGCTCATTTGCCGCAAAGGTTTGCTGTGAAAATCTTGCGGAAGCTTAATCTTGCCGGAATAACAAAGTCATATAGAGGAGCTTACGGCGGATACGCTGTTAACAGAAATCCTGCGGACATAACGTTTTTAGAAGTTGTGGAATGTATTGACGGACCGCTTTACATAAATAAATGTTTAATGGATATAAAAAAATGCAGCGATGGCAGCGCCGGGAATTGTATTACAAGGAAAAGGCTGCAGGTTATAAATACGAAAATATGTGAAATGCTAAAAGAATCAAATTTTAGTGATTATATGGAAAAATAGCAAAGCAAAAAACGGTCCGCAAATTATTTTGCAGACCGTTTTTAAATATAAAATTATATTATTGCTGGTTTGCATCTGCCATTTTATTTGGCATAAATAATGAAGATACGCTGATAATGGCGCATATTCCGACTAGTGCAAATACTATGCGGCTGAGCATTGCTGCCTGTCCGCCAAACAGGAATCCTACAAGATCGAATTGGAGAATACCAATTAATCCCCAGTTGATGCCTCCGACTATAAGCAGAAGCAGACATATCTTTTGAAATGTATTCATCATATTACCTCCTTTATTTACAGTTTTAGCGTAAATAAGAGGTATTATTCATTCAAAAATTTCCACTTCTATAAAATCACAGGGGAGTTCTTCTATAAAATCATTTTTTGAAAATCTTACCATTAAAAATTCATTAAAATATTTTTTATGTTTATCTAAAATAACCGGAGCAGGCAAATCAAATTCATTGCAGCAATATACCAGTATGTCAAACAGGCTTTCAGAATTTAAAAATTCAAAGGACTTTGAAAATTTAAGCCTGTTTTTAATATAACCTTTAAACCAAATTTTTATTTTTAACACTCCTTTTAAAAATGTGTTTTTTTGATTATATATTAATGTAGGCGTTATGTAAAATCATTGACTTATGTAATAGCGTATTATAAAATATTCGTATATGTTTTTCTGTATTTGCAGGGGAGATTAAGGAGTTTTTTTATGGATTTTTTAGAAATTGAAAAAAAGTGGCAAAAAAAATGGAAAGAAAGCGGACTGTATAAATTTGACAGCTGTAGCGATAAGGAAAAATATTATATGCTTGAGATGTTTTCTTATCCATCGGGGGCAAAACTGCATGTTGGTCACTGGTTTAACTATGGTCCGGCAGATTCCTTTGCCAGATACAAGCGTATGCAGGGATATAATGTGTTTCACCCAATGGGTTTTGATGCCTTTGGTCTGCCTGCGGAAAATTACGCCATAAAGACAGGCGTGCATCCCAAGGACAGCACTGATAAAAATATGGACACCATGAAAAAGCAGCTCGGCGCTATAGGAGCTACTTTTGACTGGGACTACACGGTGGAAACCTGTAATGAGGATTATTACAGGTGGACCCAGTGGTGCTTTTTAAAGCTTTATGAAAAGGGGCTTGCATACAGAAAACAGGCTCCTGTAAACTGGTGTAACTCCTGTAATACCGTTCTTGCCAACGAGCAGGTTATAGACGGCGAATGTGAAAGATGCGGAACACAGGTAAAAAGAAAAAACCTTACTCAGTGGTTCTTTAAGATAACGGATTATGCACAGGAGCTGCTTGACGATTTGGATAAGCTGGATTGGCCGGCAAAGACGAAACAGATGCAGCGCAACTGGATTGGCCGCAGCGAGGGCGCAAGGGTTACATTTTCCTTTGCCGATACGGATATTGATTTTGATGTGTTTACAACCCGCATTGATACTTTGTGCGGATGCACATATGTTGTGCTTGCGCCGGAGAGTGAATTTGTGGATATGATAACCACGGATAAACAAAAAAGCGCTGTAAACGAATACCGGGATATGGCTGCAAAAGCAAGTGAAATAGACAGGCTTTCTGCGACCCGTGAAAAAACAGGGGTGTTTACGGGAGCTTATGCAATTAATCCTATAAATGGAGAAAAGGTGCCTGTTTATATTTCTGATTACGTTCTTGCGACCTATGGTACCGGCTGCGTTATGGCTGTTCCTGCTCATGATGAAAGGGACTTTGATTTTGCTGAAAAATTTGGTCTGCCTATTAAGAGAGTTATTGAAGGTGGAGAGCTTCCATCTGCTGAATACGGAAAGCTTGTTGGCAGCGGAGAATTTAACGGTCTTTCAAGTGAAGAAGCTAAAAAGGCTATTATTAAAAAGCTTGGCGCAAAGGCGGAATTTAAAGTTAATTACCGCCTTAGGGACTGGCTTGTTTCACGCCAGAGGTACTGGGGCGCTCCTATTCCCGTTATTCACTGTCCTCACTGCGGCGCAGTGCCTGTGCCGGAGAAGGATTTGCCTGTAAGGCTTCCTTATGACGTGGACTTTACTCCTGATGGTACGTCTCCTCTTTTAAAGCACGAGGGATTTATGAATGTAAAGTGTCCTAAATGCGGAGCAGATGCTAAAAGGGATGCAGATACTATGGATACTTTTGTTTGTTCATCATGGTATTATCTTCGTTACCCTGATTGTAAAAATGACAAAGAGGCTTTTAACAGTGAAAAAATAAACAACATGCTTCCTGTGGATAAATATGTCGGCGGGGCGGAGCATGCGTGTATGCATCTTCTTTACGCCCGTTTTTTCACAAAGGCATTTCGTGATATGGGACTTTTGGACTTTGACGAGCCTTTTACTTCCCTTGTTCACCAGGGGCTTATTCTCGGTCCTGACGGCAATAAAATGAGCAAGAGCAAGGGCAATGTTATTTCTCCCGATGAATATGTTAACGAGTATGGCTCTGATGTATTCCGCATGTATTTGCTGTTTGGCTTTAAATATGTTGAAGGCGGTGCTTTCTCTGACGAGGGCGTTCGCAGTATGCGTAAATTCCTTGACAGGATGAGCCGTATAGTTGAAATTGCAAAGGCGGCAGAAGATGGAGAATATAAGGTGGAAAGTGAGCTTAATTATCAGCTTAACTATGCCATAAAGTCAATTTCCGAGGATGTGGAGAAATTCCAGTTTAATACATGTATAGCCAGAATAATGGAAGTTGTAAACGTTTTTAACAAGATAAATAATGAGAACAACAGCTTTTTAAGAGAAGCGGTGGAAAAGCTGCTGATTATAACGGCGCCTTTTGCACCTCATTTTTGTGAGGAAATGTGGGAAAGGCTTGGCAATGAATATTCTATCTTTAATCAAAGCTGGCCAGAGTTTGACCCTAAGGCGTTAATAAAATCCACTGTGGAGCTTGGAGTTCAAATAAACGGCAAGGTAAAAATGGTTATGGAGTTTGACCTGGAGGATGACGCTGAAGCAATGAAGCAAAAAGTGCTGGCGGATGAAAAGATAAAAGCGCTGACAGACGGTAAAAACATTGTGAAAGTGATCACTATACCTAAAAAAATTGTTAGCCTGGTGGTGAAATAGCCGTGAAATATGATTTTCATTTACATTCGTCAATATCCAAGGACAGCACTGAAAGCCTTATGGACATGGTTATGGCAATAAGGGAACTGGATTTGGACGGAATGTGTTTTACTGAACATCTTGACCCTTATTTTCCTGATGAGTTTGAAACTTTTTCTATAGACTGGGATAGCTATAAATCTCAGATAAGCGCTGCAAGGGCGATGTTTCCTGAAATGGAAATATATATGGGGATTGAAGCCGGGCTTAATCCCCATTCCTATGAAGAAATAGACAGGCAAATAAGGGAAAACGATGTGGATTTTGTGCTGGGCAGTATGCACTGTACAGATGAAATGACCATTGGTGAGTTTGATTATTACGAGAGATATGATAAGAGGAAAACTCAGGAGGACTATATGAAATGCCTCATTAAAAATATGAGGGATTTTGATAATTATGACGTTGTTGCTCACATTGGCTTTTTAAGCAAGTTTGCACCTGATAAAGGCTGGGAGATTAGGTACAGCGAGTTTCCTGATTATGTGGACGAGCTGTTAAAGCTGGTAATACAAAAGGGAAAGGGTATTGAGGTGAATACTTCCGGGCTTAAAAAAAGCGCATTTACTTTGCCGGCAAAGGATATTATTAAGAGATACAGAGAGCTTGGCGGAGAAATTATAACAATAGGTTCAGACGGGCACAGCAGAGAATTTGCCGGATATGAATTTGATTATGCTGCGCTCATGGTAAAACAGTGTGGTTTTACTCATGGGGCAAAGTTTTCAGGCAGAAAGCCGAAATTTTATGAATTATAGGGGGAACTGACAAATGAACAAGCTAAACATGATGACAAGATTTATGTACAGATTTATTGCAACAGGCGATTGCCTTATTCCGGACGCGGAATATGATTTATCAAAATGGGCTGCTATTGCCTGCGACCAGTTTACAGATGATGAAAGCTACTGGCAGCGTGTAAAGGATTATGTGGGAGACGCGCCTTCCACCCTTAACATGATGTATCCGGAGGTTTATTTAAAAGCCGATTCAAAGGAGCAAAGAGAAGAAAAAATTAAATCAATATGCGAAACTACTGATAAATATTTTAAGTCAGTATATGAAGAAGAAACCTCTAAAACTACAGACGGTTTTATATATGTAAAAAGACAGACATCTACAGGCGTTAGAAAAGGAATTATGATGTGTATTGACTTAAAGCATGTAGGTGCAGGAGAGGCCTTTGTTCCAAGTGAAGAGGTTTTTGAGGATAAGATGAAGGTCAGAATGGAAATTCGCAAAAACTCTACGATGGAAATGACTCATATTATTATGTTTGCCAACGACAAAAACAATGTTATGTTCGGTCACGACAACGAATTTGCAGACGAAAATGAAAAGCTTTATTCCGTAGGCCTTATGGAAGGCGGCGGAAAGCTTGAAGGATATGACTTAAAAGGTGAAAAAGTATACACTGTTGCAGACGCTATGGAAGAACTGCTCAAGCAGGAAGGACCTACCCTTATGGTGGCAGACGGCAACCATGCCCTTATGGCTGCTAAAAAATATTATGACGAGCTGGAAAAGGAATTTGGTGAAACCCTGCTTAGAGACCATCCTCTTCGCTATGCGCTGGTTGAAGTTGTTAATATCCATGACGATGCAATTAAGCTTTTTCCTATTCACAGGCTTATTAAGAATATTGATAAAGCAGGGCTGGAAACCATTGCTTCCAAAACTGGCGGCGTGCTTAAAGAGGGAGAGGACGGACAAATTAACATTAAATCTTCATTCTTTACAGGCAGTCTTAACATTGAAGGAGATTACTTAAAGAAGCTTGAGGATGCTGTTGCTGGTCTTGATGTGGAATACATATACGTTACAGAAGAGGTTCTTTCAAAGGCAAATGGCACAAACGCTGCTCTTATTATGCCTGCTATTGAAAAGGATACGGTTTTTGATTATGTCAGCAAAAACGGAGTTATGCCAAGAAAGAGCTTTTCAATAGGAGAAGCTAAAGATAAGAAATATTATTTGGAAACCCGCCGCATAATTATGATTTAAGATAGTATATTTAATAAATTATGGAGTTGAATTAAAGTGTCAGTTGTGGTATGTAAATTTGGTGGAAGCTCCCTTAGCAGCGCAGAGCAGTTTAAAAAGGTAAAGAATATTATAGAAGCTGACAGCAGCAGAAAATACGTTGTGCCGTCTGCTCCAGGTAAGCGTTTTAAAGACGATATAAAGGTTACCGACCTGCTTAATAAATGCGTGCGCTTTAAGGAAGAACCTTCAAAGCTGGAAAGTGTGTTTAGCCTTATAAGGGAACGCTATAATGAGATTAAGGATATTTTGAATATCGACATTAATATTGACGAGCATATGAACAAGGTTAAAAAAGATATTTTAGGCGGTGCATCCCGCCATTATATCCTCAGCCGCGGCGAGTATTTAAACGGTCTTTTGCTGGCTGCTTATCTTGGTTTTGAATTTGTGGATGCGGCAAAGCTGGTATTCTTTTATGAAGACGGCAGGCTGGATTTTGAAAGCACCATAGGAGCAATTCACAAGACCCTTAAAAATATAGAGCGTGCGGTTGTTCCGGGATTTTACGGCAGCTTTCCCGACGGCAGCATAGCCACTTTCAGCAGAGGCGGCTCTGACGTTACCGGTTCTCTTGTGACAAGAGGAGTAAATGCAACTCTTTATGAAAACTGGACGGATGTTTCCGGATTTATGATGGCGGATCCAAGGATTGTGGATAATGTTAAAATAATAAAGAAGCTTTCCTATGCAGAATTAAGAGAGCTTTCCTATATGGGCGCTACAGTTCTCCATGAGGACAGCATATTCCCTGTAAGGGATGCGGGCATTCCTATTTGCGTTAAGAATACCAACAGACCACAGGATGAAGGCACCCTTATAGTTCCTTATATTGACAGACCTGACCCTGAGCATACCATTACGGGAATTGCAGGCAAAAAGGGCTTTACTGTAATTCATGTGGAAAAGGACATGATGAACGGTGAAATTGGGTTTGTAAGAAGAATTCTTTCCGTTCTGGAGGATAAAAACGTGTCCTTTGAGCACATTCCAACAGGCATAGACACTTTGTCCCTCGTTATTTCAGACGGAGAGATTGCAGGAAAAACGGAAGATGTTATAAATGCTATTGCTCAAAGATGCAATCCCGATAAAATCGAGGTGGCAAAAGACCTGGCTGTTATTGCAACGGTTGGACACGGTATGTCCAGCAGTATCGGCGTATCCGCAACGCTGTTCAGCGGTCTTGCCAAAGAGGGAATTAATATTCGCATGATTGACCAGGGATCTTCTGAGCTGAATATAATTGTGGGTGTGGAAAACGACCATTTTGAAAAAGCAATCAGGGCAATATATGAGGCGTTTGAGGGATAGTGGAAATTACACTTGTGCTTAGCACTTTGCAAACAGTAATATCCGTTGCTCTTATTGTGCTTATAGGATTTGTAGGCACTAAAGCAGGAGTACTTGGCAAAGGCACTCTTAAGGAACTTTCTGTTTATCTTATCTACATTGCCGTTCCGTGCACTATAATTTCCAGGCTGCAAGCTTTAAATGGAATAGGCGAAGCAATTTATGGAGTTGCCATTACATCGGCAGCTCAGATAATATGTGTAGTTTTAGGATATTGTGCGGCAGTTTTGCTGCGCTTGCCAAAGGACATAAGAGGTGTTAACGCAGCTTCCTTTGGTATTTGTAATTCCGGTTTTATAGGTTTACCAATAGTTGCTATGCTCTTTGGCGAAGGGGCAAAAAATGTGGCTATTTACTTTATTATTTCAAATAATTTGGTTTTTTGGACGCTGGGAGCTTACCTTATTAAAAAAGACGCTGAATATACAGGCACTTTAAAGTCTTCACCAAAGCCAGATACAAGGCAAAGAATAAAAGGAATTAATCCGCCTATTGCTGTATTTGTCGTTATGCTTGTGATTACGGGTATGAAAATACCTCTTCCGAAATTCTTTATGTCGGCGGTTGAAATTGTGGACGAGACAACAGCTCCGGCAGCTTTAATATTCTGTGGGACGGTTCTTGGAGGAATAGGCTTTAAACAGATAAAATGGCAAAAGGGCTTTTCACTTATAATGCTGGGAAGATATTTAGTGTCGCCCCTTGTAATGCTGGCATTGTTTATGCTCTTCCCCGGAGGAGAGCTTTTGGAAAAGGTGATTGTTATTCAATCGGCAATGCCTGTTGTTACTTTGGTTGAAGTTGGCGCAAATAAATACGGCGGCAATGTGGAATATGCCAGTTTATCCTTTATATACAGTTTGTTCATTCTTGCATTTACTTTGCCTGTAACATATTATTTGCTTATGGCGGCAGGATGAGTATATAATTAAAAGATTTAGCGGAATTAAAATGAAAAATTATGCATCAGGCGAAATACGGGCAGGGCAAAATGAATTTTGATAAAAGTGTTTTGGAGGTATTGATTTGGATAAAAAAACAATAAATATGATCCTTGCGGGAATTGGCGTAGGATTTGTGCTGTTGATACTGTATCAGTCGCTAAGCGGAAGCTTTACCTCAGGGAAGGTATATTTTGAGCCGCAAGGCAAGATGGATGTTCAAGGTGACGTTTCTGCTACTGCTCAGAATTACAATGCTCTTGGCTTTAGAATAATAAAGGCTAATTCCGATATGTGCATATCACCGAATATGCTGGCGTCTAATATAGGGCTTTATGCTGAAGGAGCCGTGGATGACGGACGGGACCAGGCAGAAATGATGCTTGGTTATGCTGATAACTTAAAGGAAAATCATGCTGCACTTGTAAACGCTCTGTCGGTTCCATCGAGGGACGCATTTTTCAGCGGACTGTTTATGGATAAGAAAGCTAAGCCAAAGGAACACTTCGTGGAGGCAAATAAATATTACGGAACTTATTTTGAAACCCTTGATTTTTATGATTTTGAAGCGGTTAAAGATAATATAAATAACATGGTTGCTGGAAAAACGGGCGGTGAAATTAGCCAGGTTATAAACAAAATATATGCTAAATCGTCTATGATATTTGTTTCAGCTTTAAATATAAGAGAGAATTTCAGCAGTGATGTGGGCAGCATAACCACCATTGCAAACAAAGACTTTATGGGGAGCCAGACAGAATATTACGATATTGAAAAAGCAAAGGTATCCTTATATGAAGATGACAATGTCATATTTTTAAAGCTGCCTCTGGAAAACGGATATGATTATGAGATGATAATGTCCAAAAATGGTGACCTTGGCTCTATGACCCTTGCTGACATAAAGGGCTATAGGGATAGCGCCAAAGAGGTTATTGCTGCGGTATCCATACCATCGCCTAAGTTTAGCGGATACTACGAGTTAAAGGAACCTCTTAAAGCAGTGGGCTTTGACGCACCTTTTAATAAGACTACGATTATAACAAACCTTACGGAATCAATTAAGGTTAAGGTAGATAAAATGGATCAGAGTATAAGCTATGAGATTACTCAAAAGGAAGTATACCATGAAATAGAAGGTGAGATAAGCCAAACCGTTGTAATTGATAAGCCTTATTATTATATGGTATCTGACAGAAACACAGGCTGTAAGACGATTATGGGGAAGAAATCAAGCTAATATTTTGAAAAGGTTGAATTTATAATTTGTTCGTAATTAAAAAGAAGCTGTATAGTCATATGACTATACAGCTTCTTTTTATATTTGTTTTTTGTTCATGATAGGAATGCTGATTAAAATACATATTACACATAAGGCAGCAGTTATTATAGCGGCTTTTGTGTATGAGTTTGCTGTGGCGACTCCGGATATAAGAGCTGAGGAATTCATAAGTAATGCCGGAGTGTAATTTTTTGTTTGAGGGAACATTCCTGCAATATATATAACAATGGTTGTAGCTCCCGTACATAAAAGAATTGTGCCACTGCTAAAAAGTATGCTTGAGTAAAGCACAACAAGGCATATAATCAGCAGTCCAAACAGCCACCAGCATAAAGCGGCGGGAAACAGGTTTAAAGCTATGCTGTTATCCCAGTAGTAGCTGTTGTAACCATAAGTAACGGTGAAGCACAGCCAGTAAAAAACTGTCCAAAGAGACAGCATAATTGATGATTTTGCAAGCACAACCTTTTGACGTGAAAGTCCTTTAGTAAGCATGAGAACAAGAGTTCCTGACTGATATTCTTTTGTAAAAGAGCTGCTGAATATTAACACAAAGGCTATTAAGCCTATAGGAATGTTTTTGAAAAACTGTGTCCATGACGTAAGCGCCGTTGTTTTTACTTCTGTAATGATCATGCCTGATTCCAAAAGAGAATCTGCCATTATTTCCATCATCCACGGGGTAATCTTTGCAATTGCAGGATTCATAATTCCAAAGATTAAAAAAAGAATTAAAAGAACGGTAATCCTGCCACTGCGTATATTTTCCATCCATTCCTTTTTTAAAAAAGCAAGAAAGGATTTCATTTCTTTGCCACCTCCATAAACACAGTTTCTAAAGAGGGACTGGAACGCTCCACCTTTTGAAATGAAATTTGTTTCTCAGATATATATTTAAGCACTGTAAAAATTTCACTTTCATCTACAGAAAAAGCAAATGAATTGTTTTGTATCGGCTTTATATATTTAAAGCTTTCTATAAAGTGTGCAGCAGTTTCACTGCTGACCGTTTCAACAATAAATTCTTTGGAAGAATAAAAGCTTTTTATTTGGTTAACCGTACCCTGAAGTGAAATTTTTCCTTCACTGAGAAAAGCAACGTCAGTACAAATTCGTTCTACGTCTGAAAGAATGTGAGTGGAGAACAGCACTGTGGTATGCTCGCTTGCTGCAACAAGAATATCCAAAATTTCTTTTCTGCCGACAGGGTCAAGAGCGGAGGTTGGCTCGTCGCAAATTAAAAGGCGGGGTCGGTGAAGCAGCGCCTGAGCAATGCCAAGACGTTGCTTCATGCCCCTGGAAAAGCCTTTAATTCGGTGGTGTTCATCACCAAGCCCTACAAGCTCTAAAAGCTTTATGCTACGCTTTTTTATATCACTTTTTTCCATTTCACAGGTTTTTCCGCATAAAGTTAAATATTCAATGGGCGTCATAAATGAATAGAATTCAGGCACGTCCGGAAGATAACCAATGTATTTGTTGGTTGCTGTCTGTCCGTAAGCGACCTTTTCACCTAATACATGGATTTCTCCGCTATCCGTCTTTAAAAGCCCAAGAACTGCTTTCATAGCTGTTGTTTTGCCGGCTCCGTTTTTTCCAATAAAGCCAAAAATACTGTGCTCAGGTACCGATAGATTAAGACCACAAAGTACATTTTTATTGCCAAAGCTCTTTTTTAGATTTGTTATAGAGAGTATATCCATTTTATGCGTCCTCCTTTCCAAGGAGGAAATAAAGGATTGGCCCAATAAACTGCATTCCAACAAGGGTAACAATAAGCCAAAGTGCGCGAGTTCCTCTTTTATAGCGGCTGTGGCTTAAAATATGATACAAAGCGTATCCAAGAAGCGCCATTTGGGCGATTATAAGAGGAACTATAATAGGCAGGAATTCCATAATATTTATATTATTCATTGTCTTCCTCCTCTTTTATACAAGTTTCTACGCAAAAACCATTGTAACCGCATTCAGTGCAGGTAAGCTTTCTTGTTGCCGGTGTATGTTTTGCCCAAAATGCTTGTTTAAGTGTTGGTTTAAATACCTTGTGGCAAGAAGGACAAATGTAAGCTACCCTGTTAAAATAGAAATATGAAGTCCATATGCCAAGGATTAAAACAACGCACATTCCAATGGCAAAGGGCAGCCAAATACCCTTTCTAATCCAAAGAATAAGAGTTCCAACTTCGATAATATCCATTATGATACCAACTATAATCATAATGGTGTGAATTTTGCGAAGCTTTTTTTTGTTTTCCATTAAATAAGCTACATCTCCAATAGATTCAACTGAGAAATGCTTTACATGATTTAGAGCTTTTTCCAGTTCCTCTAACTTTTCCAGACGTAATTTATTATCTGCAATTTCTGAAAGCAGTTTATTTTTCTGATTAGCCAGTAAAATGTTAATAACATCTTCAGGGTGCTCTTGGGAGAGCAACTCTCCTATGCTGTTTATAGGCAAATCAAGTTCACGAAGGAAACAAATAATTTTCATTTTTTTAATGTCTTCTTCAGAATAAAGCCTTCTGCCTCCATCTGTAATTTCATTTGGAACAAGAATGCCGCGGGTGTCATAATATTGGACGGTTCTAACAGATACGCCGCAAAGTTTTGCAATTTCTCCCGTTGTATATTTTGACATAGCTTTTCACCTCCTTACCCTTTGATTTTGCAGTATTACCCAGCGTCACAAGCAATATGTTACCCTGGGGGATTTTATTAAATAACGGTATTTTTTTAAAATTTACGGCAGTTAAAAGAAAATGTTTTGCTTTTTTTATATACTAAAAACAGAAGTATTATTAGCATATTACTTTGTGGAAATAATATCAACAAAATACGAGATAAGCATTTAATTTTTTTATTTTACCTGTAAATGTATTGCTTAGGAGGCGTATTATAGAATAAGGCTAAATAATTGGGTGGCAAATAAAAATATTCTTTAATAGTTAAGTTAATTATGCTATAATAACCTCACAAAGCACCGGCAAAAGCAAAGCTTTTGAGTGCTTTGGAGAA
>CAJUEF010000023.1:0-3962 GCA_910585035.1 uncultured Christensenellaceae bacterium
GTGGTTTCGTTCTCTCAAATTTTGCCTTTGCCATCTCTTTCTTTTCCTCCTTAAAATTTCAAATGAATAAAGCCAAAAAAATTATTACCTTTATTATACAAAAACAGATTAAAAAGGTCAATCCGTTTTTTCACTGTCCATGCTGCCTATAAGCTTTTTTTTCACTCTTTGCAAGCCGTTATCTATACTTTTGTAGCTCTTCCCAATAATCCTCGCTATTTCATCATAGCTCATGCCGTCTAAATACATTTCTAAAACTCTCTTTTCAAACCTGCTTAAACTGCTGTTTATCTTTTGTGCCAAATCTGCCTTGTCTTCTCTTTTAATTAGCAAAGTTTGGGGATCGTTCTCGCTTGTCACCTGAAGAGAGTCTATAACCGGCTTATCTCCTTCGCTGTCAAAAGCAGATTTATCCAGTGATAAATAATTAATCATGGGCATATGTTTTTGCCTGGTTGACGATTTTACTGCAGTTATTATCTGCCTTGTCACACAAAGCTCAGCAAAGGATTTAAAGGAGCAATTTTTTTCCGGACTGTAATCCCTTATGGCTTTAAACAAGCCAATCATACCCTCTTGAATAATGTCTTCCTCACCTGCGCCATTTAAAAAATATGACCTTTCCTTAGCTTTAACAAGATTTTTATATTTATCCAGCAGATAATCCTGGGCATATATGTCTCCTGCCTTAAACTGCTCCACCAACTCTTCATCTGTATACCCGGTGTAATCCATCATTTCCCTTTAGAGATACTCCTGTCTGTATTTTTCATAGAGTACAACTCCGGCGGCTACAGAAGCATTAAGCGACTGCACTTTGCCACGCATTGGCACGCTGACCATAAAATCGCACTTCTTTTTCACTAATTCGCCTATTCCTTTTCCTTCGGCTCCAATAACTATTGCAGATGCACCTTTAAGATTTGCTGAATAAATAGGCTCGCCATCCATATCTGCCCCTATTATCCAAACACCTTTATCCTTTAAGCTTTCCAGCGTCTGTGCCAAATTTGTCACCTGGGCTATTCTCATATATTCAATAGCTCCACTGGAGGTTTTTGCAACAGTACCGTTAATAGCAGCACTCCTGCGCTTTGCCATTATAACTCCATGAGCGCCGCAGCATTCCGCCGTTCTAACTATTGATCCAACATTCATTGTATCAGTAAGTTCATCCAGCACGACAATAAACGGCTCCTCGCCTTTATCCCTTGCGTACTTTATAATTTCATCAACGGAAACATATTCTTTCCGTGCCATATAAGCCGCCACTCCCTGATGGTTAGAGTTCTCACCGCAAATTTCATCAAGCTTGGATTTTTGACACCTGATAATAGTTATTTTTGCATTTTTTGCTTTACCAACAATAGCCTTAAGCGAACCTGTGTCTGTACCCTGCAAAATAAACAGCTTATCTATTCTTCTTCCATTTTTCAAAGCTTCCAGTACAGGATTTCTGCCAAATATGACTGCCTTTTCTTCATTGTTTTGATTCATAATTTCTTTCTAAGTAGTTTTTAGTGAACGTCCGCACCTCCGCCTGCTTATGGCAAGACATTTTTCCCTCGCTGCAAGCCCCTGTAACACAGGCCGCTCCACCATATGAAAAAACACTTGGACAAGCCTGATTACAAAGTCTTAGCATCTCATAAGCAAGAGCGCGGATTTCCCACTGGGCCCGGTTACAACAACGCAGCTTAAAAAAATGCAGAAGCTCTCTGGCATTCATTGTCATAACCATTTTGGTTTCACAGGCGTTTGGAAGCACAAAACGTGCGTCCTGGTTTGCAGCCTCACCACTGCCTCCCAGTTCCTCCACCCACTCATTATACCAGCCCTGCATTATTTGCATCTGCTCTTTATACCTGTTTACAGCTTCGTCTCCCAGTCTGGTTATAGAAGGTGGAATTACATAATTAAAGCCGGTAGATTTGTTGACGTATCTCTGTGACTGTACAGAAAACGATACCAGCCTGTGTCTGGTTATCTGCGCCAAAAGCGCACGTGAAACACCTTCTATGCCAAAAGTAAAGCTTGCGTGCTCTATTGGGGAAAAATGCCCCAGTTCTATCAGCTTTTTAACAAATGCCGCCCTTTTTTCCTCGTTCATAGATCTCTTAAGCTCTTCTATAGAACTGTCACTGTAACAAAGTTTTGCAGCCATGGCAATAATTTCGTCAGGAATAGGGGTATAACTTAAAAGTGAAACCTTTAGCCCTGTTTGTCCCAAAACTCTTTCCTCCCTTCATTTATGTGTTTATAACATTTATTCAATATGTAAAGCAGCCGTTTATCCTGACCGCTAACAT
Organism: uncultured Christensenellaceae bacterium; assembly: GCA_910585035.1. GTDB lineage: Bacteria > Bacillota > Clostridia > Christensenellales > MGBC116941 > MGBC116941. Next base: position 2,310 of record CAJUEF010000023.1, read on the forward strand.
ATAAATAACCAAGCACTGCTTCCAGCCCTGTTGCTTTATTGTAATGCAGTTTGTCAGTATTTTTTGTAGGCATACTTTTGCTGTTTCTGCCCCGCTTATATACTGACATTTCTATGTCTGAAAGCTCATTATATACGGCATCCAAACAATCTGCCTGAGCATTTGCATTTACAAATTCCACAACCTGCTTATGGATAGAATTAATTCTTTTATCTTTTCCGCAAGAACAAATATGACTGCGAACATATAAATCGTGAATACAGTCTCCAAGATATGCAAGGGTTAAAATGTTTATCTGCCTTGCCTGCATTTCATCCATCCTTCTCCCGAACATATCAATAATAATATTATTATCCGAAACTTCAAACATATCAAGCTCTTTCTGCAAAATAATCCATAATTCCAAAGGATATGCTTTGAACCATTCTTTTTTGATAAGCGTCTGAAGCCAGCTTAACCGCTTCATCCTTGTTGGTTATAAATCCACATTCCACAAGTATCCCCGGCATCTTACCCGAGCGCAGAACTAAAAAATTCTGCGACTGGGGACTTTTAGGGTTTTTTGGCTTTAACTCGCTATTCATACTTTCCTGAATAATACTGGCAAGCTTATTACCATTAGTGCTTCCAGGCATATAAAACACAATAGGTCCATTTACCTTACTGTCCTGATGTGTATTCATGTGTATAGAAACCAAAACATCCGCATCACTGTTATAAATTATGGATTTTCGCTTTTCCATATCCCCGTTTTTAGTGCTGTCAAGAGCATTATTATCTGTTCTTGTCATATCCACTTTAAATCCTATTTCTTCTAATTGTTCTTTAAGCTTTTGGGAAACTTCCAGGTTTAACTGGCTTTCAGTCTTTTTCACAAAAGAAGAAGTTGCTCCATTGTCAAAACCACCGTGTCCTGCATCTATAAGCACTTTTATTTGAGAAGCCTGTTCTCTTGTCATAGAGCTGTGAACAGCTTTGTGGTTCGCAGTGCCAAACACTTTGGAATATATGTTATTCCCATTACTATCCTTTATAAAATAAGTGCCAATTAACAAAACAAATATCATTACTATAATTCCTTTTTTGTTAAAACGCCTGTATTCCTTTATGCTTCTTGGATTTTTATATTCTTTATTATTTTTATTTAAATTATTAGAAGTCAAAAAATTTCCTCCATATCAAATACTTTTATAATATATAATTATACCTCTAAAAGCATATGTATAGCAAGTGATAATGTTGTCTTTTTTGTTTTAACTTTCCTTTTAATTTTTAGTTATTTCAATTTTATAACCTAATAAATCCTAATAGCATTTACACCATTTTTTAGCCGTCTATTATTTAATAAAAAAACAGGCCAAGGCCTGTTTTTAAAATCCTTATTATATAAGCTGTAAAATAACCATTTCAGCAGCGTCGCCGCGTCTTGGTCCCTTTTTAAGAATACGAGTATATCCACCCTTTGTACCCTTTTCTTCAGCACGCTTTGAATATTTCGGACCATATTCTCTAAACAGCTTTTCCACTATTGGATGTTTAACATCCTTTGTTCTCTCTTTATAATCAAATTTACTCTCACCATCAAGCTTAAGCTCTTTAACATCATAAAGCCATTCCATCATCTGACGTCTTGCAGCCAGCTTGCTTGGAGCG
>CAJUEF010000023.1:3972-14718 GCA_910585035.1 uncultured Christensenellaceae bacterium
TCATTAATTACTTTTACAGATGTTTTGTTTCCGTCTTTTCCAACCTTCTCTTTGGTTACTTCAACGGTATTATCATATTCATTAACTGCAAGAGTTACAAGCTTTTCAGCAATCTTGCGCACTTCCTTTGCGCGGGCCTCTGTTGTAACAATAGAACCGTTCCAGATGAGTGCAGTAGTCAGATTACGCAAAATAGCTTTACGTTGGTCAGTTTGTCTGCCCAGTTTACGATGTCCGGCCATCCTACTTACCTCCTATTATCTTCTAATCTTCTCTTTGTTTTAGACTAAGACCCAGGGATGCAAGCTTTTGTGTAACCTCATCCAAAGACTTACGTCCAAGATTACGTACACGCATCATTTCATCCTCTGTTTTCTTAACCAGGTCATCTACCAAATTGATTCCTGCTCTCTTTAAGCAATTTGAAGACCTAACACTAAGGTCCAGCTCTTCAATGGACATTTCAAGAATTTTTTCCTTCTTTTCGTCCTCTTTCTTAACCATTATCTCCACGTTTTTCACGTTGTCAATAAACTGCATGAACAAATCAAGATGGTCAGAAATTATCTTAGCCGCAAAAGCAACAGCCTCGTCAGGAGCAATGGTGCCGTTTGTCCATATTTCCATAGTCAGCTTATCATAATCTGTAACCTGACCCACACGAGTATTTTCAATAAAATAGTTAACCTTGTTTATTGGGGTGAATATACTGTCCATTGGAATAACCCCTATAGGTTGATTAGAGGTTTTATTCTTTTCGGAAACAGCATATCCTCTTCCCTTTGCCACAGTTATTTCCATATTAAGGTCAGCGTCTTTATTAAGCGTGGCAATGTGGAGCTCAGGGTTCATTATCTCCACATCAGCGTCACATTCAATATCGCACGCCTTTAGCTCACAATCGCCTTTCCCCCTTAAATAAATGGTTCTAGGCTCATTGCAATGCATTTTAACTGCTAAACCCTTGAGGTTAAGAACAATGTCTGTAACATCTTCTTTAACTCCCTCAATGGTTGTAAATTCATGCTGAACTCCATCAATCTTAACGCTGGTAACAGCAGCTCCCGGAATGCTGGAAAGAAGCACCCTTCTAAGGCTGTTTCCTATTGTGGTTCCAAACCCTCTTTCAAGAGGCTCTACAACCAGCTTTCCATATTTCCCATCCGGTGAAATCTCTACACATTCAATACTTGGTTTTTGTATTTCTATCATATTTAAAATATAACCCTCCATTATCTAAATATCACGAGGGCAAGCACATCCCTATTCTACTTAGAGTAAAGCTCAACAATTAAGTGCTCAGCGATTGTTACATCCATATCTTCCCTCTTAGGTACAGCTATTATTTTACCCTCCAGCTTATCTGCGTTAAGCTCAAGCCATGATGGGGTAGTTTTGTGCGCTTCCTTAAGAAGTGTAAAATGTTCCATCTTTTTGCTGGAATCCTTTACTGTAATAACATCTCCAGGCTTAACAAGGTAACTTGGAATATCCACCTTCTTGCCATTTATGAGAAAATGACCGTGTGTTACAAGCTGGCGTGCCTGCGCTCTTGACACACCAAAACCTAATCTGTAAATACAGTTATCAAGCCTTGTCTCAAGAAGCTGCATAAGGTTTTCACCTGTAACGCCGTTCATTCTTGTAGCCATTTCATAGTATTTGCGGAATTGTGATTCCAAAAGACCATATGATCTCTTTGCTTTTTGTTTTTCTCTAAGCTGTAATCCATATTCAGATAATTTTTTCCTGCTCAGACCATGCTGACCAGGCGCAACAGGACGGCGTTCAAATGCACATTTGCCACCATAGCACCTGTCTCCTTTTAAAAATAGTTTAGCACCTTCACGACGGCAAAGGCGACAAACAGAGTCTTTATATCTAGCCACTTACTTTACCCTCCTTATACTCTTCTACGTTTTGGAGGGCGGCAACCGTTATGCGGAATTGGAGTAACATCCTTAATGGAGTTTATCTCCAAACCTGCAGTCTGCAGTGCGCGAATAGCAGCTTCTCTTCCGCTGCCAGGTCCCTTAACGTATACTTCAACATTTACTAGGCCATGCTCCATTGCAGCTTTGGCTGCAGTTTCTGCTGCCATTTGAGCAGCAAACGGTGTGCTTTTACGGCTTCCTCTAAAACCAAGTCCTCCGGCGCTTGCCCAGGAAAGAGCATTGCCTTGAAGATCGGTAATGGTCACTATTGTATTATTGAAAGAAGAACGAATATGTGCTGCACCGCTGGTAATATTTTTCTTTTCACGACGCTTTCTAGTTCGTTTCATTTTTGGTTTAGCCATTTGCTATCTTTCCCTCCAGATTACTTTTTCTTGTTAGCAACAGTACGCTTTGGACCTTTTCTTGTACGAGCGTTCTGTTTTGTACTCTGTCCGCGAACCGGAAGTCCGCGGCGGTGACGAATACCTCTGTAACATCCAATTTCAATAAGTCTTTTAATGTTAAGGGATGTTTCACGTCTAAGATCACCCTCAACCTTTAAATTCTTGTCGATGAAGTCTCTAATTTTTCCAACTTCTTCTTCTGTCAAATCTTTGACTCTTGTATCAGGATTTATTCCGGTAGCAGCTATAATTTCCGCTGCACGATTACGGCCAATACCATAAATGTATGTAAGGCCTATCTCTACTCGCTTATCCCTTGGTAAGTCAACACCGGCAATACGTGCCATGAATAAAAACACCTCCAAAAAAGCGTAAATTTTTATATTTAATTCATTTGGAAACCCATTGGTTAATGGGTTCAGCCGCCCAAATGATTGTTTTTCTTAACCTTGTTTTTGTTTATGCTTAGGATTTTCGCATATTACCATAACGTTGCCTTTGCGTCTTATAATTCTGCATTTCTCACAAATAGGCTTAACAGATGGTCTAACTTTCATAATCTAAATCCTCCTTAAATTACGGGCATAGCTTACGCCTTGCCTCTCCATGTAATTCTTCCTCGCTTAAGATCGTATGGGGAAAGCTCAAGGGTAACCTTGTCTCCCGGCAGTATCCTTATAAAGTTCATACGCAGTTTTCCCGACACGTGGGATAGAATCCTATGACCATTCTTTAGTTCCACTAAAAACTGGGCGTTAGGATAAGCCTCAACAACCGTACCTTCCACTTCAATGACATCTTGTTTAGACACCTGATCCCTCCTCTAATTTTGACTGTTTAAATAATTTTCGATCGCCGAACGAACCTCGGAATCAAAAACCTTTTTACCGCTTAATATCTTTTCCCGAATTACATCCAGTCTTGCCGGCTTTAGTTCAATATGTTTTATCTTTTTCTTTTTTGGCTTACTAAGCTTTCTAAGGCCTCCGTCAACCAAATAAACATAGTCTTCATCAATTATATCATAAATAATAAAGCATTTACCAGCATCTCTCCCGGATTTTGAAAAAACTATTCTGCCAATTTCAATAAGGTATTCCCTCATAGTTCTACCTCAAATTCGGTTAAAGCAACCGGACCTTCCTGTGTTATTGCAATAGTGTTTTCATAATGGGCTGATTTCGCCCCGTCCGCCGTAACAAATGTCCATCCGTCCGCTAAAGTTTTGCCTTCTTTAACGCCGGCATTAATCATCGGCTCAATAGCAATAACCATTCCGTCAATAAGCCTCGGACCATGCCCCTTCTTGCCAAAGTTTGGAACCTCTGGTTCTTCATGAAGCTTCTTCCCGACGCCGTGCCCAACCATCTCTCTTACCACTGAAAAGCCGGCGCTTTCAGCCGTTCTTTGCACCTCATGACCGATATCACCTATACGATTACCAATTTTTGCAAATTTTAAACCATTCCAAAAGGATTCACGGGTTACATCAATCAATCTTTGGTCTTCATCCGAGATTGTACCAACTGCAAAAGTTCTGGCCATATCACTGTGAAATCCATTATAACACATTCCAATGTCAATTCCAATAATGTCGCCTTCTTTTAACTTTGTCTTTTTTCCGGGTATTCCATGAACAATTACTTCGTTTATAGAAGCGCATATACTTGCGGGAAAACCGTAAAGTCCTTTAAAAGAAGGAACACCACCAAGCTTTCTGATTTCATTTTCAGCAATTCTATCCAGCTCTAAAGTTGATACACCCGGGCGTACAGCCTCGTAAAGTAGCTTCATAACGCCGGATAAACGTCTGCCCGATTCGTGCATTATGGCAATTTCTGCCTGGGATTTAGCTTCAATCATTTTTCTTTATCGCAGCAACAATATCGCTGTAAACATCATCAACATTTCTGGCTCCGTCTACAGTGAATAAAATGCCTTTATCCTCATAGTATTTAATAAGCGGTTTTGTCTGTTCGTTATAAACATCCAGTCTGTTCATTATAACTTCTTCTTTATCATCATCGCGCTGATAAACCTCGCCGCCGCATTTTTTACAGACAGCACCGTCATCTGCGCTTTGAAGATTTCCGCAGTGTTTACAGGTCCTGCGGCTGGAAAGACGTTTTATAATTTCATCCTCATCCACGTGGATAAAAATTGCCATGTCTGTTGGTATCTTTCCTTCCATTGCCTTTGCCTGAGCAAGGTTTCTTGGAAATCCGTCTAAAAGACAGCCACTGTTGCTTTCAAGCTCAGCAAGCCTTGTGGCAACCATGTTTACAACTAATTCATCAGGCACAAGCTCTCCTTTTTCAATATACTCTTTGGCTTTCATTCCAAGAGGAGTATTGTTTTTTAGCTCTGCCCTAAATATGTCTCCCGTAGAGATATGTGAAAAGTTTTCCTTTTCGGCAAGCCTTACTGCCTGAGTTCCTTTTCCGGCTCCCGGTGAACCTAAAAATACAATGTTCATAATCAATACCTACTTTAAAAATCCCTTATAGTGTCTCATCATCAGCTTTGATTCAAGCTGCTTTGAAGTTTCCAGCGCCACGCTTACCAAAATAAGAATGCTGGTTGCACCAAAGGCGCTCTGCATACCCAAAAGGCCCGAAAACAGCATAGGAACTGCTGCAATAAGAGCTAGGAATATGCCACCAAAAAGAGTGAGCCTATGTGAAATCTTTGAAAGATAATCACTTGTCGGTCTCCCCGGCCTTATTCCCGGAATAAATCCGCCATACTGCTGAATATTCTTTGAAATTTCTACCGGATTGAAAGAAATCAATGTGTAGAAATAAGTAAAGAACAAAATAAGCAGGAAGTAAGCAGTGGAATAAAGAAAAGTTCCCTGTCCTAAATACTTGCCGTAAAATACTGCTGCTCCGCTTGTTGGCCAAAATGACAACACAAGTGAAGGAAAAGCAAGAAATACGCTTGCAAAGATAATTGGCAGTACGCCAGTTGAGTTAACTTTAATAGGAATGTGCTGGCTCTGACCACCCATCATCTTTCTTCCTACCTGACGCTTTGCATACTGAACAGTAATTCTTCTCTCTCCGGAATCCACAAAAACAACTGCCGCAATAATGGCAATAGCCCCAACAACAATAATTATAAGCACCCACCAGCTCATTGCTCCTGAAAATACGTCCTTAACAAAAGTAGCAACTGTTTTTGGAAGCACGGAAACCACATTTACAAAAATCAGCAGTGAAATGCCGTTTCCTATACCATGATTAGTAATTCTGTCTCCAAGCCAAATACTAAGTGATGTTCCGGCAGTAAGACAAACGCCAATGGTAATATAGTTAAAAATGCTTGTGCTTAAAACTGCATTGCTTCCCATTGGAAGAATAATACCTATTGATTGAATAAATGCAAGACCAAGAGTTACATATGATGTAATCTTGTTTATTCTTTGGGATCCGTCCTCTTCTTTTGCCATTCTCTCGAGAGCGGGTATAGCAACCGTTAGAAGATTCATTATAATTGAAGCATTAATATAAGGGGTAATGCCCATTGCAAGAAGTGTATATCCCTGAAGGGCACCACCGTTTATCATATCAAAGAAGCCAAGCAGACTGTTGTTTGCTATCTGCTCTGTGATAACGCTTGAGTTAACCCCGGGAACTGGAATAAATGCACACAGGCGATACACCAAAAGTATCATAATTGTGTACATTATTTCCCTTCGGGTTTCGGGAACGCTCCATGCTTTTTTGATAGTATCAAACACTATTCGTTCACCTCAATTTTTCCACCTGCTGCCTCAATCTTTTCTGCTGCACTCTTGCTAACTTTTGCTGCCACTATTGTAAGCTTTGCACTAATCTGTCCGTTTCCTAAAACTTTAACTCCGTCAAGAGGCTTTTTAATAACGCCCTTTTCAATAAGAGTCTGTGCGCTAACTGTATCTCCATCTTTGAATTTACCTAAATCAGACAAGTTAATAACAGCATATTCTTTAGCAAAAATATTTGTAAAGCCACGCTTTGGAAGTCTGCGGCTAAGAGGCATCTGACCACCCTCAAAACCAGGACGAACACCGCCGCCTGATCTGGCGTTCTGACCCTTATGACCCTTGCCTGATGTCTTCCCAACACCGCTGCCAATACCTCTTCCAAGGCGCTTAGGTGCTTTTGTAGAACCAGGTGCAGGCGCTAACTCATGTAACTTCATATTTCACACCTCCTAAGAATTAAACTTCTTCTACCTTAACCAGATGATTTACTTTAAAAACCATACCTCTGATACAAGCATTATCCTTCTGTATTACTTCATCATGCATCTTTCTAAGTCCAAGAGCTTCAATAGTTGCTTTATGTTTTTTCAAAGCGCCAATAGGGCTCTTAACCAATGTAATTTTTAAATCTGCCATGATACTTCTCCTTTTAGCCTAAAATCTCTTGCGGAGTTTTTCCTCTAAGAGCCGCAACCTGCTCCACAGTTCTAAGGGATTCTAAGCCCTGAATTGTAGCCTTAACGCAGTTTGCAGGCGTATTGCTGCCATGAACCTTTGTTCTTATATCCTTAACTCCTGCCATTTCAAGAACAGCACGAGCAGCGCCGCCGGCAATAACGCCGCAGCCTTCCTCTGCCGGAAGCAAAAGAACTCTTGATGTGCCAAAGCGGCCAATAACCTCATGAGGAATAGTTGTTCCAACAATAGGAACGGTTATAAGATTTTTCTTTGCTGCTTCAACAGCCTTTTTAATTGCCTCAGGCACTTCGTTTGCCTTGCCCTGTCCACAGCCAACACGGCCGTTTCCGTCTCCAACAACAACGAGTGCTGAAAATCTAAAGTTACGACCACCCTTAACAACCTTGGCAACACGGTTAATCGCAACTAGTTTCTCCTGAAATTCAGAGACATTTTGCTCATTACGCTGCATAATAGTCCCTCCTTAAAAATCTAATCCGGCTTCTCTTGCACCGTCTGCAACACATGCAACACGACCGGTGTAAACGTATCCGCCGCGGTCAAAAATAACTTTTTTAACTCCCTTGTCAATAGCACGCTTTGCAACAGCCTCGCCCACTACCTTTGCTGCTTCCTTCTTGGTCATATCACCAATTTTTGAAGCAACCTCTTTATCAAGAGTAGATGCGCTTGCAATAGTAATTCTCTTTTCATCATCAATTACCTGTGCATATATGTGGTTAAGACTTCTATAAACGTTCAGTCTAGGTCTTTCGCTTGTGCCGTCATGACCAAATCTCATACGTTTATGGCGCGCCTTGCGTACTTTGTTTTTATCTTGCTTGTTAATCACGCTTATTTCGCTCCCTTCACCTATTTACCGGTCTTACCTTCCTTTTGACGAACATATTCGCCTTCATATCTAATACCCTTGCCCTTGTATGGCTCTGGCAGTCTCCATTTACGAATGTCAGATGCAACAGCGCCAACAACCTGCTTGTTAATTCCCTTAACTATAATTTTGTTAGGGTTTGGAACCTCAAATTCGATTCCTGCAGGCGGCTCGATTTCAACCGGATGGCTAAAGCCAAGGTTCATAACGATTTTCTTTCCCTGCAACTGAGCACGGTAACCTACACCGATAATATCAAGACTTTTCTGATATCCATTTGTAACTCCCTCAACCATATTAAATATAAGGCTTCTGGTCAGTCCGTGCAATGCTTTATGATTTTTGTTCTCAGATGGTCTTTCAACAGTTAAAACCCCATCCTCCTGAACCAGTTTCATATCTTTATTTATATCCTGTTTAAGCTCACCCTTTGGTCCCTTAACTGTAACCACATTGTCGCTATCAACTGTAATTGTCACCTTGTCAGGGATTTGGATAGGCAATCTACCTATACGAGACATAAAGACACCTCCATTATTATAATTACCAAATGTATGCCAATACTTCTCCGCCAACCTGCTGCTTTCTGGCGCTTTTATCAGTCATAATTCCCTTTGATGTTGAAATGATAGCAATACCCAGTCCTCCAAGAACCTTAGGAAGCTCTGTGCTCTGAGCGTAAACTCTAAGTCCAGGCTTTGAAATACGTTTAAGTCCAACAATTACCTTTTCTTTGTTAGGACCATATTTTAATGAAATACGAATATTTTCAAAAGCACCGTCTTTAACAATTTCAAATCCTTTTATAAAACCTTCATCAAGTAAAATCTGTGCAATAGCCTTCTTTATCTTGCTTGAAGGAACGTCCACAGTAGTGTGACGAACAATTAATGCGTTACGTATGCGTGTTAGCATATCGGCAATTGGGTCTGTAACAACCATTTTGCTGCCTCCTTTACGAAATAATTCCTACCAACTAGCCTTGCGTACACCAGGAATTTGACCTTTGTATGCCAGTTCTCTAAAGCATATACGGCAAATTCCATATTTGCGAAGCACTGCATGCGGTCTTCCGCAAATAGTACAACGGGTATATTCACGTGTGCTGAATTTAGCAGGACGTTGTTGTTTAACTTTCATACTCATCTTAGCCATGAGAAATCCTCCTTAAAACTTGCGCCTTAACTAACGTACAAAGGGCATGCCCATAAGTGCAAGCAGCTCACGTGCTTCCTCGTCAGTCTTGGCTGTGGTTACGAACACGATATCCATGCCGCGAACCTTATCTACCTTATCATAGTCAATTTCAGGGAAAATCAGCTGCTCCTTAATTCCAAGAGCGTAGTTTCCTCTTCCGTCAAATGACTTGTCTGAAATACCTCTAAAGTCACGAACGCGCGGCAGGCATACGTTTATAAGCTTATCAGCAAATTCATACATTCTTCCGCCTCTAAGAGTAACCTTTGCGCCAATGTTCATTCCTGCACGAAGCTTAAAGTTTGAAATGGATTTCCGTGCCTTGGTTGTCAGTGGTTTTTGACCGGTTATGGTAGCCAAATCGCCAATTGCAGCTTCCATTGATTTTGCATTATCTTTAATGTCTCCAAAGCCCATGTTGACAACAATTTTTTCCAGCTTTGGCACTTCCATAATGTTTTTATAGCTGAATTTCTGCATCATAGCAGAAACAATTTCATCCTGATATTTTTGTTTAAGTCTTTCCAAAATCCTCTTCCTCCCTTCGTGCCTGATTAGTTGTCGAGTGACGCGCCGCATTTTCTGCAAACACGTGTTTTCTCGCCATTTTCTATCTTGTAAGCAACTCTGGTTGTCTTTTCACACTTAGGGCAAACAGGAATCACTTTAGACGCATAAATAGCTCCCTCTGTTTCAATTCTTCCGCCCATTTCTCCCTGTCTTCTAGGCTTTGTGTGTTTAGTCAGTATGTTAACGCCTTCAACCATAACCTTGCCGGTTTTTGGATAGCAGGCAATAACCTTGCCTTTAGTACCGCGGTCCTTACCGGAGAGAACCATAACGGTATCGTCTTTTTTAATCTTAAATGCCATTTAAAGCTCCTCCTTACAGCACTTCCGGAGCAAGTGAAACGATTTTCATGTAATCCTTTTCACGAAGCTCACGGGCAACAGGTCCGAAAATACGGGTTCCCCTTGGTTGCTTTTGGTCGTTTATAATTACTGCAGCATTGTCGTCAAATCTGATATAGCTTCCGTCAGGTCTTCTTGTACCCTTAACGCTGCGAACCACAACAGCCTTAACTACGTCTTTTTTCTTTACAACGCCGCCGGGTGTTGCACTTTTAACAGAAGCAATTATAACATCGCCAATGTTGGCGCTTTTACGAACGCTGCCGCCAACGCATCTAATACACATAATCTCCTTAGCACCTGAATTATCAGCTACTTTAAGTCGTGTCTGTGGTTGAATCATGTGCGTATCCTCCTTCTATAAAGCGTAATCTACTTAGCTTTTTCCATTATTTCAACTAAACGCCACCTCTTGTCCTTGCTAAGAGGTCTTGTTTCCATAATCTTAATTTTATCTCCAATACCGCAATCGTTGTTTTCGTCATGAACTTTAAGCTTAGATGTTCTGTTCATAATCTTTCCGTAAAGCGGATGTTTTACCTTTGTTTTAATAGCAACAACAACGGTTTTGTCCATCTTGTCGCTTACAACTACGCCTGTTCTTGTCTTGCGTAAGTTTCTTTTAGCTTCAGCCATTTTTAAGCTCCTCCTTTCAATTATTCGTTAACAGCAGCCTTAATTTCCTTATCCCTTAAAATGGTCTTAACTCGTGCAATATCCTTTTTGCACTCCTTTATAACCATAGGGTTGGAAAGCTGTCCTGTTGCTAATTGAAAACGAAGATTAAAAAGCTCCGCCTTTTTCTCTAATAATGCGCCGTTTAATTCGTCAACGGTCATTTCTCTGAATTGATTAGCCTTCATTGCCTTCACCACCCACTTTAGCAGTATCTTCTTTTTTCACAAACTTACATTTAACAGGCAGTTTGTGCATAGCAAGACGAAGAGCTTCTCTGGCAACTTCCTCTGGTACACCTGCA
>CAJUEF010000023.1:14728-27527 GCA_910585035.1 uncultured Christensenellaceae bacterium
CGAAGAGCCTCACGTGCCTGTTCTTCGCTTACTCCGCCTATTTCAAACATCACTCTGCCAGGTTTTACAACTGCAACCCAGTATTCCGGTGAACCCTTACCGCTACCCATACGGGTTTCAGCAGGCTTTGCAGTTACTGGCTTGTCAGGGAAAATCTTAATCCAAACCTTACCGGTTCTCTTACAATAACGAGTCATGGCAACACGGGCAGCCTCAATTTGATTGCTTGTAATCCAGCCGCACTGCATAGCCATAAGACCGTAATCGCCATATGCAACAAAATTACCTCTTTGCGCCTTGCCTCTCATTTTGCCGCGCATAACTTTTCTGTGTTTTACCCTTTTAGGCATTAACATGTTTTCTGCCTCCTTCGCGTCTTTGGTTACGACGTGGAGCTGCAGGTTCTTCCTCTTTTACAAAGCCTTTTCCAAGAACCTCACCTTTGTAAATCCAAACCTTAACTCCCAAAATACCATAAGTGGTCTTAGCTTCCGCAAAGCCGTAATCAATATTTGCTCTTAATGTCTGCAGAGGAATAGAACCCTCGTGGTAGCTTTCGCTTCTGGCAATATCAGCTCCGCCAAGACGACCGCCAACAGTTGTTTTAACGCCCTTAGCGCCGGACTGCATTGTGCTGGAAATAGCCTTTTTCATTGCACGCCTAAAGGAAATACGCTTTTCCAGTGAAGCAGCAATGTTTTCTGCCACAAGCTGAGCATTCATGCTCTGGTTCTTAACCTCAATTATATTAATGTTGATTTCTTTGCCGATTAGTCTGTTAAGCTCTTTTTTCAGGGCTTCAATTCCGGCTCCGCCTTTACCTATTATAATGCCAGGCTTGCCGGCATATATGTTAACAGTGGTTCTGGTAGCGGCTCTTTCAATTTCAATCTTGGAAACACCAGCAATATAAAGTTTCTTTTTAAGGAACTTTCTGATTTTGTCATCTTCCAAAATGTAGTTTGCAAAATCCTTTTTGCCGGCATACCAGCGAGCATCCCAGTCTCTGATAACGCCAACTCTGTATCCGTGTGGATGAATCTTCTGACCCATGTTTTTCCTCCTTACGCTTCCATGCTATCTAAAATGACTGTAATGTGGCTTGAACGCTTTAAGATGCTAAAAGCTCTGCCTTGTGAGCGAGGTCTGTATCTCTTAATTGTAGGTCCTTGGTTTGCAAAAACCTCTGCAACATATAAATCATCGCGATTAAGGCTCATGTTGTTTTCAGCATTGGCAACTGCTGATCTGAGCAGCTTTAACACATATGAGGAAGCAGCCTTTGGTGTATACATTAAAATTGCTTCTGCTTCGTTAACGCTCTTGCCGCGGATTAAGTCGATAACTATCTTAACCTTACGTGAGGAGATTCTCGCATATTTTAAAACGGCTTTAGGTCTTCTATCCTTGTTTTCAGCACGCTTTAATGCCTTTTCTCTTTGTCTGGTTGCCATGAAAAATTTCCTCCTTCTCCTCTATCTTCCCTTAGACGCTTTTTCGCCTGCATGTCCGCGGTAGGTGCGGGTAGGGGCAAATTCGCCTAATTTATGTCCAACCATGTCCTCAGTGCAATACACAGGAACATGCTTACGTCCGTCATGAACTGCTATTGTATGTCCAACCATATCAGGAAAGATTGTAGAAGCTCTTGACCACGTTTTAATAACGTTCTTTTCGTTCTTTTCGTTTTGCTCTTGGATGCGTTTTAATAATTTTTCATTACAAAACGGTCCCTTTTTAACTGAACGGCTCATAATTTCCTCCTTGATTAATAAGCTTTAGGAAAACAGTAATAATATATTACTTTGAATTTCTGCGTTTAACGATGAATTTGTCACTCTGGTTCTTTTTCTTACGTGTCTTGTAACCAAGCGCAGGTTTGCCCCAAGGTGTAAGAGGTCCGGGACGGCCAACAGGTGACTTACCTTCACCACCACCGTGTGGATGGTCGTTAGGGTTCATAACAGAACCTCTGACAGTTGGTCTAAAGCCCATATGACGCTTACGTCCTGCTTTACCAAGGCTGATATTCTCATGGTCTGCATTACCAACCTGACCTATGGTGGCTCTTGCTTCAACAAGAATCATTCTAACCTCACCGGATGGAAGTCTTACCTGAGCATATTTGCCTTCCTTAGCCATAAGCTGTGCAACATTTCCTGCGCTTCTGCAAAGCTGAGCGCCTTTACCCGGCTTAATCTCAACATTGTGAATAGTTGTACCAACAGGAATGTTCTTTATTTTAAGGCAGTTGCCTGGCTTAATATCAGCGTTTTCACCGCTCTCAACCTTATCGCCAACCTTAAGTCCAATAGGAGCAAGGATGTATCTTTTCTCGCCGTCAGCATATTGAAGCAAAGCAATGTTTGCTGTTCTGTTAGGGTCATACTCAATAGTAGCAACCTTAGCAGGAACACCGTCCTTATTTCTCTTAAAGTCAATAATACGGTATTTTCTCTTTGCTCCGCCGCCTCTGTGGCGAACAGTAATCTTACCCTGGTTATTTCTGCCTCCTGAATGTCTAAGATCAGCTAAAAGTGACCTTTCAGGAGTTGTGCATGTAATTTCCTCGAATGAGGAAACTGACATAAATCTCCTTGATGGAGTAGTCGGATTATATTTTTTTATACCCATTATTCGTTTCCCCCTTCGTTATTGTGCAAGTGAATCAAAGAACTCAATGCCCTTGCTGTCGCTCTTAAGAGTAATAAAAGCCTTCTTGGTTTCAGGACGTCTGCCCATGGTTCTGCCCTGACGCTTCATCTTACCAATAGTGCGGGCTGTATTTACCCTGTCAACCTTAACGTTAAAAATAGCTTCAATAGCATCTTTAATTTCAGGCTTGGTAGCTGTCACATCAACCAAAAAAGTGTATTTTCTGTCAACAATGTTGTCATAGCTCTGTTCACTTAAAACAGGCTTTTTAATAATATCATAAGGTGTTTTCATTATGCATACACCTCCTGTATCTTTTGTGCTGCTGCTTTTGTAATAATGAATTTATCATGATTTAAAATATCGTAAACATTCAGTGTTGTGGATGTTGTTGCGTCAACTCCAGGAATGTTTCTTACGGACATGTAAACATTTTTAGAAGCTCCATCTGTAACAATAAGTGCCTTTGTGGAAACCTTGAGGGCGTCCAAAACAGCAACCATATCCTTTGTCTTTGGAGCGTCAAATGCAAGTTCATCTAAAACAATAATGCTCTTTTCGTTTAATTTATCAGTCAAAGCGCTCTTCATAGCAAGTCTTCTGATTTTTTTATTCACACTAAAACCGTAGTCGCGAGGCTTAGGAGCGAAAACAACACCGCCTTTATACCACTGTGGAGAACGGGTGCTGCCCTGTCTTGCACGGCCTGTGCCCTTTTGTCTCCAAGGCTTTCTTCCGCCGCCTGAAACTTCGCTGCGTGTAAGCGCACTCTGTGTGCCTTGTCTTTGATTGTTAAGATAATTTCTAACAACCTGATGAACGGCATAAGTATTTATTTCAACTCCGAAAATATCGTCGTTCAATTCAATATCGCCAACAACTTCGCCGCGAATATTTAGTACGTCAATTTTTGCCATAGCGTTTCCCCTCCTTACTTACTTGATTTACAAGCATCGCGGACAATCACAAGTCCACCCTTTGCACCAGGAACTGAGCCCTTAATAAGCAAAAGATTTCTCTCCGCGTCAACTTTAACAATCTGAAGATTTTGTGTAGTAACCTTAACGTTACCCATTTGTCCCGGCATTTTATGTCCCTTAAATACCTTTGAAGGTGTGGAACATGCTCCAAGAGAACCGGGAGCTCTGTGGAATTTAGAACCGTGAGTCATAGGGCCTCTGTGGTGGTTATATCTTTTAATAGTACCGGCATAACCTTTACCTTTACTGGTTCCGCTAACATCAACCAGCTCGCCGTTTTCAAAAATTTCAGCCTTTATCTGGCTGCCAACCTCAAGCTCGCCCAAATCCTCAAGTCTGAATTCACGCAAATATCTGCAAGGGGTTGCCCCTGCCTTTTCATAGTGTTTCTTTAAAGGATTGTTCACGTTCTTCTCTCTGATTTTGCCAAAACCAACCTGAACAGCTTCATAACCATCTTTTTCGATTGATTTCTTTTGTACAACTGTGCATGGTCCAGCCTCAACAACTGTAACAGGAACAACCAGTCCATCTTCAGTGAAGACCTGAGTCATGCCAATTTTCTTTCCTAGAATAGCTTTTTTCATTGTGCACCTCCTATTGCAGCGGCTTACCACTATAGTTTGATTTCTAT
This sequence comes from uncultured Christensenellaceae bacterium, assembly GCA_910585035.1. Taxonomy (GTDB): domain Bacteria; phylum Bacillota; class Clostridia; order Christensenellales; family MGBC116941; genus MGBC116941. Next base: position 18,998 of record CAJUEF010000023.1, read on the forward strand.
ATCAACGCCCGCTGGCAAATCTAGCTTCATTAAATCGTCAACAGATTTTTTTGTAGGATTAAAAATGTCAATAAGGCGTTTATAAGTACGCATTTCAAATTGTTCTCTTGAATCCTTATGCTTATGTGGAGATCTAAGTATTGTAATAATCTCCTTCTCTGTCGGCAGCGGAATAGGACCGCTTATTTTAGCGCCTGTTCTTGTCGCAGTTTCCACAATCTTTTTGGCGCTCTGGTCGATAAGAGTGTGGTCATAAGCTTTAAGCTTAATACGAATCTTTTGATTAGCCATAATATGTTCCTCCTTCATATACACTGTGCCGTGTGTTTCATTCGCCTCGAATAAAAAACGGCTTAATGTGCCTGTCGCCCGATTTTCGGACATAGTCCGCAGAAAAACCCGAAATTGGCCGGTTTCGGCAACCTCCTGCATCATCCCGTTACAGAGCAACATGAATATTATATATCATTACAATAACAAAAGCAAGGCTTTTTTAGGGGTTTTTTAAACTTTTTTGTCCAACCTAAATGTCAATACTAAATTGTGGTATTGTTTAAATTAAACACAAAAAACTACTGACACAATGCCAGTAGTTTAAAGTTTATATCACCATTATATACTATTGCTTAAAAAGCTTTTATGAAAGCTATTGAAACTTCAATATAATATTTAATATTTTAAATTCCGATATGCTTTTAAAATTTCTTATCCAAGAGCAACATCCAGTATCATCATAATAGTAAATCCAACAATCAGTCCAAGAGTTGCTAAATTTTTATCTTCCTGTATTGATTCCGGCAGCAGCTCCCTTGCTGCAACTGTAATCATGGCTCCTGCTGCAAAGGAAAGTAAAAACGGTAAAATGCTTCTTATTGTCAAAACAAGCACCACGCCGATAACCGCTGAAATTGGTTCCACCAGCGCCGAGGACTGACCTATCATAAAGCTTTTAAATCTGGAAAAACCTTCATTTCTAAGGGGCAGAGCAACAGCTGCTCCTTCAGGAAAGTTTTGAATTCCAATACCGACAGCAAGCATTATTCCTCCAATTAAAGTCATTCCGGGAACTCCGCTTGCAATGCCTCCAAAGGCTACGCCAACAGCCATTCCCTCCGGTATATTATGTATTGTAATTGCTGAAACCAGGAGTATACTTCTTTTTAGTGAATTAACGTCTCTTATGCTCTTTTTCTTTGTTAACACCCCATCTAAGAATTTATCGGATATTAACACAAACAGTCCGCCGACAACAAAACCGGCAGCAGGCAATATCCACGGCATATACCCCAGCTCTTCAGACAACTCAATTGATGGCGCAAGCAACGACCAAAAGGATGCCGCAACCATAACCCCGGCGCTAAATCCTAAAATAACATTTAATACCTTTTTATCGACTTCCTTGAAAAAGCAAACCACCAATGAACCAAGCGCCGTTATTCCCCATGTAAATAAAGTAGCAATAAATGCTTGCACTACAGGGTTTAAATTTTCAAACCAATTCAATCTTATTCACCTCACGTTACATAATATGTTAAGTCATATATTGTGTTACAAGGCGGAATAAGCATTATAACCCTTGCCCTAAAGCTTATTTATTGTTGAGCTGCATCCTCAATTCCTAAAGCTAATATTTCTCATACGGCTATGTGGCAGCTAGGAAAAGAGTTTTTAAAATAAAAAAAATGAAATTGATTTATTACTCAATTTCATTTTAAAACCTATTACATAAATTAAATAAATATATAATCACCGTCTATCTGTTTTTATATCCCCCGAGATATTCATCCATAATTCTGTTTATCTTATTTTCAACAGTGTGTTTCACGGCATCCGGCTCCGGCTTTCCTGATCCGCTTCCGCTTTTTAACAGCTCGTCTCCAATTACAAGATTTTTAGAACCGGGGAGAACAAACTCGTCTTTCCCACTTTGCATAACCAAAGCTGATTCTTTAGCTCGTTCAATTAGCTTCCTTGCTGTTTCGCGGGCTTCCCTTATAATGTCATCAGCTTGCCTTATAGCTCTGTCCCTGGCTTCATTAGCCTTTTTACGCAGCTCTATTATCTCATCTCTTTCACTTCCGATTTCCGTAAGCTTTTTAATTGTGCTCTTTTGCTGCTCTATTTCGTTGTCCTTAATTTGCAATTGCTCGTTTAAACGCTCCACTTCTCTTATAAGTTCTTTTGGAGTCATCTTGCTTGCACTTTTTTGAATATTCTTGGTTTCTTTTGAATTTTCCATATTGCTAACATTCCTTCCAAAAATTTTTAATAACTCTTTCCTTTTAAATCCACATTAGCTGTCTATTTATAATTTTTTTGCAAAAATTCTTTTTTTAAATCATAAAGTTTATCTGATAAATCCACCTTATACTTATGAGGTTTTGTAAGTCGCTTATATTCATCCCAAAATTCTTCCAAATTATTTTTGCACTTTTCCCGCATTTCTTCAATAGACGGACTTTTATAAACAGCCTTACCGTCTTTAAAAACAGGCACAAGAAGTTCTTTTAAATAAAAATTGCTTATCTCCTTTGATTTCCACGTTTCCACAGGGTCATAAAGGGTTAAAGGCTCACTTTCATTTATAATTTCATCCTCCAAAGCAATTAAATCTGCCTCCGCTTTACCTGTAATCTTATCAAATATACGATACACTTTTTTAACACCTGGATTAGTTGTCTTTTGAATGTTGTCAGAGAACTTCATTTTAGGCTGCATTTCCCCGTCTTGCTCCATTGCGCACATTTTATACACCCCTCCAAGAGCAGGATTATCCCATCCTGTTATTAAACGGGTTCCTACACCAAAGCTGTCAATCTTTGCGCCCTGGATAAGCAAATCTTCAATAACGTATTCATCCAAATCTCCGCTTGCACATATCTGTGCCTTTTCATATCCGGCATCATCCAGCATTTGCCGTGCTTTTTTGGATATATATGCAAGGTCACCGGAATCTATACGGATGCCTACAGGCTCATGACCGCTTTTTCTAAGCTGGTCAAAAACCTTTATGGCATTGGGAACTCCGCTTTCAATAGTGTTATATGTATCCACAAGCAAAAGGCAGGTATCCGGATATGCCTTTGCGTAATTCATAAAAGCGTCCAGCTCGCATTCAAAGGACATTACGTAGCTGTGAGAGTGGGTTCCTTTAACGGGTATACCAAGGTGCTTTCCAGCAAGCACGTTGCTGGTACCGGCAGCTCCCGCAATATATGAAGCTCTTGCGCCGTAAAAACCTGCGTCGCACCCTTGAGCTCTTCTAAGTCCAAACTCTAAAATATCCGCTCCCTTGGCTGCGCTAATTATATGACTTGTTTTAGAGGCAATGAGAGTTTGAAAATTCACTATATTAAGTATTGCAGTCTCAATCAATTGGGCCTGAGCAAGGGGAGCGCTTATTCTCATAAGAGGTTCCTGAGGAAATATAATGCTTCCCTCTTCCATAGAATATATGTCACCGGAAAATTTAAACTCCTTTAAATATTCCAAAAATCCTTTGTCAAACAAGTTAAGAGACGAGAGATATGCAATATCATCATCGGCAAATTTTAATCCTTTTATATAATCTATAACCTGCTCAAGACCGGCAAACACATTATAAGAAAGATATTTTGTGTTTTTGCGGTAAAACACATCAAACACAGCTTTGTCTTCGTGCCTGCCTAATGTATAGTAATTGTTCATCATGGTAAGCTGATAAAGGTCTGTCATCATGGAAAGACTTCTTTGGTTGTATTTCATTGCTCTTTTAACCCCTTACAACTTTTATTTCTGTAATAAAGCGCCACAAGTCCAAAGATAACCATAAAAGCGCTTAAAAGCTGGGATACTCTTATATATCCCGGTATAAGCCAAAGACTGTCAGAGCGCAGCCCTTCAATAAACATTCTTCCAAAACCGTACAGCACCACATACCACAAAAATACATTGCCTTTTTTTCGCTCTTTTTTAGAATACCACATTAAAGCCCCAAAAACCATAAAGTTCCAAATGGATTCATAAAAAAATGTCGCCAGCCTCCACTGACCTATAGCTTCAATATATACAGCCAGGGGAAACTTCATCCAGCTTGGTGCAACAATGTAGGAATACGCCTCCTGGTTCACAAAATTCCCCCATCTTCCTATTGCCTGTCCAAGTATTAATGACGGGGCAAGAATATCGCATATTTCCAAAAACGACGGCAGCGGCTTTTTATAAAACTTTCTAAACAGCCATATGGCAAAAAGACCGCCTATAACTGCGCCGTATATTGCAATTCCCCCGTCTCTTATTGCAAATATTTTAGATGGATTTTTAAAGTAAAACTCCCATTCAAATATTACATAATAAATCCGCGCAAAAACAATGCTTACCGGAAGCAAAAAAAACGTCAGATCAATTAAAAATTCCGGATCATGTCCAAGGCTTTTGCATCGCCTGTAAGCCAGTGCAACACCAAGACCACAGGCAGCAGCCATAATTATCCCATACCAATATATATCAAATCCAAATATACTAAAAGCTACTCTGTCTATCATATAAAACCTCCGTATTTTAATTATATCATATTAAAGCGCCATTACAATATTTGAAGTTTTATATTTTCATAATAAAAAGGCTTTAAAAAGCAATAACCTTTTCTAACTACATAATAGTTAAAGCCTTTGTTTATCCGGTAATCCGCTTTAAATAATTAATTTCTTCTTTTGTCAAATACCTGCACTGACCCTTTTCCATATTTTTAAGGCTTAAATTCCCCACCTTAATTCTGCGAAGACCCCTCACCTCATGGCCTACCGCCTCAAACATCCTGCGCACCTGCCTGTTCCGTCCTTCTCTTATACATATTTCAACATATGAATTTTCCTTATCAAATTTAATCAGTTTAACCTTTGCAGGGGCTGTAACGCCGTCTTCCAGCATCACTCCGTTTTCTAAAGCTTTTAACTTTTCATCATCAATCCGACCTTTAACTATCGCTTTATAGGTCTTGTCCACCTGAAATTTAGGATGCATAAGCTTATTTGCCAAATCACCATCGTTGGTAAGCAAAAGCAGACCGGATGTATTCACATCCAGTCTCCCAACGGGATAAACCCTCTCTTTAACATCTATAAGATCAATAACAGTTTTCCTTCCCCGGTCATCACTGGCGGTAGTAATAATCCCCACAGGCTTAAACAGCATTAAATATATATACTCAGATACAGGAGTTATAACCTTGCCTTTATATTCAACAACGTCTCCATCTTCAACGCTTTCACCTATTTTTGCAACCCTGCCGTTAACTGTTACTTCTCCGTTTTCAATCAACTTTTCACATGCTCTTCTTGACGCTATTCCGCTTCCTGCCAAATATTTTTGTAATCTCATTGTATGCCTTCCATCCACCTATTAATTATTTTCATTATATTGTATTTAAGGCTGTTTTTAACAGCATTTTGCGTTGATTTCAGCTTTGCTGTAGCTATCATGCTGCCGCCTACAAATATGTTCACTTCTCCTATTTCCTGGCCCACCGTTATTGGCGCCTCTAGGTTTTGATTTATATTCACCTCTGTATGTACAGTTGATTTCTCTTCATCAGTAAGAGGCATTTCCACAGAAATATCTGCAATAAACTCAACATCAGGAACCACAGCACCTTCAACCTGCACTCTTCCTAAACTGTCATCCTTATTATAAACCTTGGTCATGTCATATGTATCAAAACCATAGGTCAGCATTTTTTTGCTGTCCTCAAACATGTCGGGACAGTTAAGAACCACACCTATAAGCTGCATGTTTTCTTTATTCGCAGCAGAAACCAGGCATCTTCCTGCATTACTGGTATACCCCGTTTTAATGCCGTTTCCCCCGTCATACTGCCAGATAATCTTGTTTTTATTTCTAAGAGCTCTGTCCCACTTGCTTCCTTCCCATGGAATGGTTTTGTTTCTTGTGCTGACTATTTTTGCAAAATCAGGGTTTTCCATTGCCACAGAGGATATAAGAGCAAGGTCATAAGCCGTTGTATAATGGTTCTCGTCATGAAGACCGTGAGGAGTTACAAAGTTGGTATCAACCGCTCCTATTTCCTTTGCCTTTTTATTCATAAGCTCTGCAAAGCCTTCAACGCTTCCACCTATATGTATGGCTATTGTTGCAGCAGCATCGTTTCCACTGCTGAGCATAAGTCCGTAAAGCAAATCCTCCAATGTATGTTTTTCCCCTGCACTAAGCCATATGCTGGAGCCTTCCACACCACTTGCCTCCGCAGGCACGGTTACAACATCCGTAAGCTTTCCATGCTCCAGCGCCAAAAGCGCCGTCATTATTTTTGTTGTACTCGCCATTGGGAGCTTTACATGAGCATTTTTCTGATAGAGAACCCTTTTACTTGTCATCTCCATAAGAACAACGCCTTTGGCATTAACGTCAATACTCTCTTTAGCATAAACAAAACTGCACCCTATGATATTAAACAATAACACAAAACATATGAAAATTATACATCTTTTTCTCATATTTTTATCATCCTTTAATTTTTCTTATACAAGATGTATATAGATTGTTTTGAAAAATATTCTTATTACTTGTCTTTTGTATCTCTTTTTATTTTATGTAACATTTTAAAAACATTTCAAAAACATAAAAATATTTCTTTATAGCACCCTTAGCAGAAATAAAAAAAGCCCTGTGCACTATGCACAGAGCCTTTTAAAATTAATAATGTATGGTTTTATTTTCGCAACCACATTCTGTTTCTTCTTTGTTGTCAGCTTTGCAGGAGTCCTTATTATCGTCCCCTTTTACAACAGTTTTAACACTGCTTATTATATTAGGAAGCATCTCAACAATACGGTCAATAGGTGAATCGGAAGCAGCAGGAAGCATACTCACACCATCTTTTTTAACCACCAAGAAACCTATAGGAGTAATGGAGACACCTGCTCCACTTCCGCCGGCAAAGGGATAATCACCCTCTTTTTTACCCTTATCAGCATCATATTCACCTCCGCCAACACCAAAGCCAAAACCAACTCTGGATACAGGAATAATAGTGCAATCCTGCCCTGTGTTAATAGGTGTGCCAATAACCGTATTAACATCCACCATTTCCTTTAACCTATCAAGGGTAGCGCCCATAACGCCTTCAATCGTATTTTCCATTTATTTTCTCCTTTTCATAAAATATCGTATACTCTCATGGATAATGTTTGCAGCGCTGATAGAAATTATACATTTATAATCAACATGAAACACATCCATATTATATTGAGGAATAAAATATACCTTGGTTTTTTTTATGCTGCTCATTTTAGCTCCGGGATAAAACGTGCCGTTTAAACATCCTGTAAGTATAGCCGTAGTATCGGCTCTGTCCTTTATTCCTATTCTTCCAACAAACTCCAAAAGCTTAATATATTTTGTTAATGATAAAGCAAATCTCGCTATTCCTTTTGTATTTTTATTATTCTCTTTATCTTTGCTTCTCTTTATTTTTTTCTTTTTTTTGTTTTCTTTTAGCAAAGCCTCAATATCATATGTTTTTCCCAAAAACCTGTATCTTAATTTTAAAGGCTCGTCCCTTAAATTAAAAATAGAAACCGATATTGGCAAGCTGTATAAAAACACCGCCTTTAATCTTGTTTCAAACTCAAAATTATGTATCCTGCCCGAAAATTCAACTTTAAGAGGCACAAATATGAGCACTGTTAAAACCAATAAAAGAAACATAAACTCTTCTCCGACTACATTATATTGCTTTTATTATTTCCATTTTTTCCATATTTATTTACTCCTTGTTTATTATAACATAATTTAAAGCTATATTAAAGACGATATACGATTTAAAGCTGTATCAGCCAGTCAATATATAGAAATTTTACATATTGGTTTTTATGATAATAAACCAGTTTCTTTTAAGAAAATGGATGAATTTGCAAAACGACATGGATTTAAGCATATCAAAAACTATTATAAAGAAATCTATTTCAATAATGCAGAAAAAGCATTGAAAAGTAAACTTAAAACAATTCTTAGATATTATTTAAAGTGACTTGTCAAAAGAGATTGGTTATATGAAAAAATCTTAATAATTTAGTTTTAAGAAAGTGAAAATTATCTTTTGAAAAAACTATTATAAAATAAAGGCAAGGAAAACTCTTTTATGTAATCTTCCTTGCCTTTTCTTTTTTATATGAAACTCGTTCCTTTGTTGTAAATTTATAATAAGAGACTGTTTTTCAATATTTATATATACAGCATCAAATGATGCGTAATATCGTTTTTTCGGCATTACAATGATATTCTTTTGGATATTATTGTAATGCCGTTTAAATGGAGCGGGTGAAGGGAATCGAACCCTCACAGCCAGCTTGGAAGGCTGGAACTCTACCATTGAGCTACACCCGCGCGTGGTGGACCATCGGGGACTCGAACCCCGGACACCCTGATTAAGAGTCAGGTGCTCTACCAGCTGAGCTAATGGTCCCTATTAAGTTTTAGTGGAGCGGTAGACGGGACTCGAACCCGCGACATCCACCTTGGCAAGGTGGCACTC
>CAJUEF010000024.1:0-7051 GCA_910585035.1 uncultured Christensenellaceae bacterium
AGTCATCAAAGCCTCTTGCAAATCATTCCCCCACCACCAAACCACTTGACAGTAAGAATAATCGTACGCAAACGACTGTTATCAATTTGTTATCAAAAGACCTCTTGAAAGCCCGCAAACCCGCATAAATACGGGCTTTCCGGGGTTGTAATTTTTATTCCCATTCAATAGTTCCAGGAGGCTTACTTGTAATATCGTAAACAACTCTGCCCACTTCGCATACTTCCTCAATAATCCTTGTTGAAACTCTGTTAAGAAACGGATAGCTAAGCTCCGCTACCTGGGCATTCATAGCATCAAGACTATGGATTGCACGAAGGGCAATAGTATATCCATATGTGCGCTTGCCGTTAAGAACGCCTACGGTCTTAATATCCGTCATAACCGCAAAATACTGCCATATACTCTCTGCCAGTCCCTCTTTTGCTATTTCATCTCTGAATATGTAATCAGCTTCCCTTAAAATATCAAGCTTCTCTTTATTTACTTCGTTAATACAGCGTACTGCCAGCCCGGGTCCCGGAAACGGCTGCCTGAACACCTTGTCTCTAGGAAGTCCAAGGGCAATTCCGACTTTTCTAACCTCATCCTTAAATAGCTCTTTTAAAGGCTCAACAAGCTCTCTAAAGCCCATTTCTTCCGGCATACCGCCCACATTGTGATGACTTTTTACAAGATGCCCTCCAATTCCGCTCTCAAGTATATCAGGATAAATTGTGCCTTGAACAAAACAGGTTGCATCTTTAAACTTTTTAGCCTCATCTTCAAACACGCGGATAAATTCTTCGCCTATTATCTTTCTTTTTTGCTCAGGCTCAATAACGCCTTTTAGCTTACCAAGAAATCTGTCCTGAGCTTCCACACGAACAAAATTCATATCAAACTTACTCATCATCTCTTCAACTTCGTCGCCTTCATCTTTGCGCATAAGACCTGTGTCAACAAATACACATGTAAGGTTTTTACCTATGGCGCGGCTTACCAGTGCAGCGCACACGCTGCTGTCCACTCCACCGGAAAGAGCACAGATACAGCGTTCATCCTTGACCTGCTCCTTTATGCTGTCAACCATTGAATCAATGAACCTATTAACAGTCCAGTCGCCTTTGCAGCCCGCTTTTTTAAATAAAAAGTTGTCTATGGCTTCATCAATACTATTATCATTTGTCAGGTTGTCCAGATTTAAGACAGGCTTATCAGTTTTATAATCAACCTGACCGTTATCATCTGCCACAGTTATAACCGCTACCGGTTCAAAATCAATTTTATCTGCTTCCGTATGAAAATAAACCTTGCAGTATACTTCCTTATTCCTCACCTTTTTAGCGACTTCTTGGGCTTTTACCATGTTGTAGGCAACAATTAAAACCGTTTCAATGTTCATTGTGTTCCTCCAATTTGTTATAAATTTTTTTAATCGAGACATCTCTTTTTTCAGCCTCGCATTTTACATCTTCAAACTCCGGCTTTTCCATATTTCCGGTAACCTTAATTTTAATACCGTCTTTAATTTTAAAACTGCTGTCTCCCCTTATTTTTCTATGAACACCGGATATTCTTATTCCACGTGTAGTTGTATGTTTAAAAATGAGATTAACAAAATCATCTTTTTCCAAGCAAAGCACACTGAGCTTTATACCAACACGGTTTTTTTTCATATGTAAAGGCTGCTGCCAAACATCCAAAGCGCCTGCTTCCATAAGCTTTTCAAAAGCATAGCCAAGTTGCTCTCCTGTCATATCATCTATATTGCATTCAAGAAGATATACATAATCGTCTGTGCAGCTCTGACCATCCACTATTACCGAGCGAAGATAATTTCCGTCTTTAAACTTTTTTTCACCAAAACCATATCCATATGAAATAAGCTTTCCCTTTGGAAGTCCGTCCGTGTCAACGGATGATGCGCAAATAAGCACAGCTCCGGTAGGAGTTGCCCTCTCTCCCTCTTCACCTTCTGAAATTATATTTCTTCCTTTCATAATTTCCAAAACAGCCGGACCGGGAACAGGCATTTCTCCATGCTCACAAATAAACTTTCCACTTCCTAAATTAACATGAGTATTAACAACCTTATCGATACAAAGCAAATCAAGTAAAATATAAAAACCAACTATATCAAAAATGGTGTCAACAGCGCCTATTTCATGGAAATGAACCTTATCTTTTGATATTCCGTGAACTGCGCTTTCCGCATCTGCAAGCAGTGAAAAAGCCTTTATAGACTTTTGTTTTATTTCTTGCGACAAATTCCCACTTTCAATAATTTTAATTATATCATCTAAACACCTTGATTGTAAATTATTTTCACAAATAATTCTAAAGGTTTTTCCTTTAACGTGGTATCTTTTAGTCGTTTCAATTTCAACCTCAACCTCATTTGGACATTTAATATCATCCAGCTTTTTTCTGAATTCACTTTCATCCTTTAAATGTCCCAGCAGTGATGAAATAAGCATATCTCCTGATACACCAAAAGAGCAGTCTAAAAACAGCGTCCTCATGTGTCACCTCTTACAATTGCCTCAGCAACACATGCGGCGCCGTATCCGTTTCCAATGTTCACCACACTTACCCTGTTTGCACACGAATTCAGCATAGTAAGAAGAGCCGATATTCCTCCAAAGCTTGCGCCGTAACCAACGTCCGTGGGTACGGCAATAACAGGACATGAGGTTAGCCCTGCCACAACTGTTGGAAGAGCTCCTTCCATTCCCGCCGCGGCAATAATTGCTCTTGCTCCCTGGAGCACATCCAAACATCCAAGCAGCCTGTGTACACCGCATACACCCACGTCATATATCTCCTTGTTTGATATTCCCATTGCGTTAAGAGTACACACCGCTTCCCTGCACACAGGAATATCCCCGGTGCCTCCGCTTATAACTGCAACGTATTTTTCACTCATGGAGATTTTATTTCTAACAATATGAATTATTTTACATTCTTCATAATAATTAAGACCCTCCACGTCCTTTATGCTGTTATACATTTCCTGCGTTGCCTTAGTTATAAATATATCATCATCAGAGCTTTTAAGCATGTGCTTTACTATTCCCTTAACCTGCTCGGCAGTTTTTCCAAGACCAAAAATGACCTCGGGATAACCGCTTCTAAGCTTTCTGTGATGGTCTATTTTGCAATAACCTATGTCCTCATAGGGCAGCTTTTTAAGGCTGCTAACAGCCTGCTCCAAAGATATATTATCATTTTTATAATCCTGTAATAACTTTTCTACATCCATTAATCAAAACAACCTCTTTTATATCCGTCCATATCCAGACATACATACTTAAAGCCACAGTCCTTTACACTGTTTAAAACCTCGGGAGATAAAATACTATACGCCTTATCCTTGTCTTGCGCTTCAATGCGGGCAATATCCCCGTGGACTCTAACTCTAACATTGCCCATGCCTTTAGAAGCAAGCAGCTCTTCCGCTTTTTCAACGGCAGAAAGAACATCAATGTTTAAAGCCGTACCATAGGGAATTCTCGTTGCAAGACATGGCGAAGAAGGCATATTCCATGTTTTCAGTCCCAAATCCTTTGAAATGCTGCGAATTTCTTTTTTCCCTAGTCCCAGCTCTGCAAGGGGACTTATTACACCCAGCTCATCCTTTGCCTTCAGTCCCGGACGGTATTCCTTTAAATCATCTGCATTGCTGCCGTCCATAACCGTCTCATAGCCAAGATCTTTTGCCAGTTTAAAAAGCGCACCAAAAATATTTTTTTTACAGTAATAACACCTGTCTTTGCTGTTTGTTTTAACTTCCTTTATTTTTAACACGTCAAGACAGATAATTTCATGTTTTATTCCGTATTCGCTGCAAAAAAAAGCAGACTGTACAATCTCGCTTTTGCTTTGCAAAGGAGTCTGCACAGTTGCACATATATAAGGCATGTTCGCTGACTTTAAAGCATAGGCCATAAGGCTGCTGTCCACCCCGCCGGAAAATCCCAGAACTGCCGATTTATATTCACTTATTTTATTTATGAGCTGATTAAACATTTGCCGTGTAGTTTGGTGATTCCTTGGTAATGGTTATGTCGTGTGGATGGCTCTCAATAAGTCCTGCATTGGTTATGCGAACAAACTGCCCGTCTCTTCTAAGGTCATCTATGGTAGCCATGCCGCAATAACCCATGCCGGCTCTAAGTCCGCCGAGCACCTGGTAAATTGTTTCAGAAAGAGCGCCCTTAAATGCAACTCTGCCTTCAACTCCCTCAGGAACAAACTTTTTAAAGTCCTCCTGAAAATATCTGTCCTTTGAGCCTGCATTCATTGCGGCAATGGAACCCATACCCCTGTAAACCTTAAAGCTTCTGCCCTGATATATCTCCGTCTCTCCAGGGCTTTCCTCAACGCCTGCAAGCATACTTCCCAGCATAACTGCGCTTGCGCCCGCCGCAATAGCTTTAACAACGTCACCGCTGTATTTTATTCCGCCGTCTCCAATAATCCTTACGCCACGCTTGTCCGCTTCGTTTGCACAGTCATAAATTGCTGTAACCTGAGGAACGCCAATTCCGGCAACAACACGGGTAGTACAAATAGAGCCCGGACCAATTCCTACTTTAACACAGTCTGCTCCTGCAGAAATAAGGTCGTGAGTTGCTCCTGCCGTTGCAACGTTTCCTGCAATAATCTGTAAATTCGGGAACTGATTTTTTATCTTTTCAACATGCTTTAAAACCGCAACGGAGTGACCGTGGGCTGTGTCTATTGTAATAACGTCAACTTTAGCGTCCACCAGCGCCTGCACTCTTTCAAAGGTATCCTTTGAAGTGCCTACAGCAGCGCCAACAAGAAGACGTCCGTTTTCGTCTTTAGCGCTGTTTGGATATTTTATGGACTTTTCAATATCCTTAATGGTAATAAGGCCTTTTAACATACCTTTATCATCAACAAGAGGAAGCTTTTCAATTCTGTTTTTACCAAGAATATCCATCGCCTCATTAAGAGTGGTTCCCATTGGCGCAGTCACCAAATTCTTGCTGGTCATTGCATCCCTTATTGGCTTTGAATAATCAGTTTCAAAACGAATGTCCCTATTTGTTAAAATACCTACAAGCTTGCCGCCTTCTGTAACAGGAACACCGGAAATCTTATATCTTTCCATTAAAACAAGAGCATCAGACACCTTTTGTTCAGGTGAAACAGAAAACGGATCTGTGATAACACCGTGCTCGCTTCTTTTTACCTGGTCAACCTGCAGTGCCTGCTGCTCTATGGTCATATTTTTATGAATTATACCAAGACCGCCCTCGCGCGCCATAGCTATTGCCAGTCTGGATTCCGTTACAGTATCCATAGCTGCGCTTATAATAGGAACATTAAGTTTAATTTTATCAGTAAGTTTTGTAGTTACGTTTACCTGATTCGGCGCAACCTCGCTGCGCTGTGGCACAAGTAAAACGTCGTCAAAGGTTAGTCCTTCTTTACCAAACTTGTCCATCTGTTTCCTTCCTCCTGCTAATATATATTTAATAAATCATTCATGTTTGTATTATTTAAATGTTACTAGATTGTATTTAGTTTGTCAAGGATATTTTTCTGGCATAGTTAAATAAAAACAGCTGCAAAACCCCGGCGTTTTCTCCAAAATTTTCTTTTGAAAACTCCTCAATAACTTTTTTAGGTGTCTCTTTACCGTCAAAATAAAGCTGCTCCATAATACGCTTTATCCATACGTCCACAGGAAATGCGCTTCTAAAGCCAAAGCTGTAAAGGAGAATACAGTCTGCAACCTTTGGACCAACACCCTTTAGCTTTTGAATTTCCTTTCGAGCGCCAAAATAATCCAGCTTACAAAGAGCATCTAAATCATAACCATCGTTTATGGATTTAACAGTAGCTTCCAGATATGCCGCCCGATAGCCTGCACCAAGAACGCTGTAATCAGCTTCTTTAACGTCCTTTAGCTGCTCGGCAGTGGGAAATGCAAACACTCCCCTGTCAACTTCGCTGCCGTAAGCAGTGCATATACGCTCTATTATACCCTTTATACGCTTAACATTATTATTGGCAGATATTATAAAAGAAATAAGCGTTTCAAATTTTTCCTGATTAAGCATACGCAAACCATATGCAAATTCCGCTCCGCTTTTTATTCTTTCATCATAACTGTACGTCTCTATTAAACCGGTATAATCAAAATCCAAATCAAAATAATTCTTTAAAAAATCCTCGTAAAATTCTCTGCCGCAGCCTTCAATTACAACATCTTTATCCTGACGGTAAACGGTCACAGGAACACATTTTACAACTCCCTTCATTTTATCCCCGTCCGGATTCCATCGAAACGCCTGTCCGCAGTCCAGGCTTCCTGCAATATTAAAATAATCCTCGTCTTTTAAAATTATCTTTTTATCTTCAAAAATTACATCATTCATATTTTGATTATACTATTTTTTTATAAAAAACGCCATATTTTAATGGCGTAAAATGTATAAAATAAAAATATTTGCCAAAATTATTTTATATTATTTTTAAAAACTTTTGCAAAATAAAAATAAGGCGGGACTGCTCACCGCCTTGTTTTTATTAATTATGTATTTACTCAGTTCTTTCCTTTAACGCAAGGAAAAAGAGTATAATTCCAATTCCAAGAAATATATGCCCCATTCCGGCCAATCCCGAAATCATACCGTTAAGAGAACGGGTAAGCGCCGTTTGGGTAACCTGAAACCATCCTCTTACCAGCAGCATTATTACGGTCAGCACAAGGCCTGCATTATAGCTCCACATAAAAGCTTTATACCTTTTGCTTTTATCAACAGAAAACAATTTAATAGCAAATGCAACTGCCAAGAACATCAGCATACCAAGCATAAATAAATGAGTATGTACAAAACCAAGAGCTGTTCTTCCTTCAAAGCCGCTGTATTTTGTAAATTCCCGATAAAACACACCGCCAACCATTGCCATTATCGCGTAAAAAAACGCTAAATTAACTGTCTTTTTCATTTTTACTCCCCCCCTAACCTTTACTATTTCTTACCTGACGACATAGTTATATCAATTACAGCGCATACTATTCCTGCCGCAA
>CAJUEF010000024.1:7061-9448 GCA_910585035.1 uncultured Christensenellaceae bacterium
TGATAAAAATGCCAAAACCATTTACGGTTATAAGACCGTTCCTCAAAAATCTTACAGTAATGTTGTACATGTATTCAGGAAAAACCTGTGCATTTATATATGCACCTTTAAGAAGCATATACGAAGGCAAAGCACTTGTTGTAATCCCTGCTCCCATTAAACTAAAAGCAAACATTTGCACTTTGTCTGAAACGCTGCCCGCAGTAAAAAAAACGCACCTATAACGCCTGCCGTAATTATAATTATTATAAAAGAACTGTATTCATTCTTTATTCCTGTGAATATACCAAGATTTATATTTTTAATTGCGTTTGTATAATAATCCCTAATTTGAGGATAATATGCAGCTATACTATGTTCCCCGTTTTCGTCAATAAAAATATTTTTTTCATTAAACATGTAGCTGACATTATAGTAATAACTGTTTTCAAAAGCCTCCTGGTCCGGCTCAAATTCCCTTCCTGAATACATACAGCTAATATATTCCGAAACATCGCCGCGAACCATATCTTTATTAATTATGCTTTCAAAAACCAGTTTATCCATGCCATAAGGTACGGCGGAATAATCAATGCCATCAAGTATACTTTCTCGTATATCATCAAAAGCTTTACTTTCAGAAAACGCTATATTAAGACTTCCTTCACTTAGAAATCCAAAATAACAGCCAGCTCCAATAGTTGCAGCCGCTAAAAAAATGCACACAAAAAAGCTAAGTAAATATGTAATAAGGCTCTTCTTTACTATCATGTTGCCTCCTGTCCCAAAACAGCCGGTCCTGATATTTTTTCTGCCCATATTATCTTATGGGTACCTTCCGGAACCTCTTCCTGTGGAATATCCTCCAAGGTTTTTTTATTGCTCTTAAACGGATACTCTGTGCACATTACCAACTTCTCATTACCATTATCCGTTGGATAAAGCTCACTAGCATTATCTGCACAGCCCACTTTTGCCTCAGTAACCCTGTATTCATATTCTCCATAAGCAGTATCTATTTTAACTATATCTCCGCTTTCCAGTTCTTTTAAAAACCAAAAGGATGTATCGTTATGCCCATATAACACAGTTATTCCGCCGTATCCCGGCAAAGAGCTTTCTTGCTTTTGACCTATGCCCTTTTTCAGTATACGTTCATCTGCCCCGTAGTATATTTTTCCTGAATAACCAAAACGCTCGCAATACATATTTCCATAAAAAGCGCCATGTTTAGGTATATGAACACTGTTTGCATTTACATGGTCCGGCTGCTGAGTATCCTCAAAAACAGGAGGCTGCTCGCCGACAAACATGTTTACCATTACCTTTACGCTTTTCATTGGTTTTTGCATAGTACCGTATATTATTCCTGCACTAATTAATGTAAAGATTAGTGGCACAAACAAATATGCCACTAATCTGCCGGTTCTCTTCATCATTGGATTTATATCATCCTTCAAAAATATTTATCTTTTATCCAAAGGAACGTATGTCTTGTGTTCGCCAACACCCATATACGCCGGTCTTATTATCTTTCCGGCATTTATTATTTCTTCAAGCCTGTGAGCGCTCCAACCCGCAATACGGGATACAGCAAACATAGGTGTGAAAAGCTGATAAGGCAACTTTAACATGCTGTAAACAAAACCGCTGTAAAAATCCACATTAGCGCTAACGCCTTTATATATCTTTCTCTTTTCTGCAATAACTTTTGCCGCAATTCTTTCAACTCTATCGTAAAGCTGGAATTCATCAGTTAAACCCTTTTCTTCTGACAGACTCTTTACGAAGCCTTTAAACACTCTTGCTCTAGGGTCTGACAGTGAATACACTGCATGTCCCATGCCATATATCAGCCCTGTATGGTCGAAGGCTTCCTTATTAAGCAGCTTAAGATAATCCGTTATCTGGTCCTCATCCTCCCAATCCTTAACCTGGGTTTTAAGGTCATCAAACATCTGCATTACCTTAATATTAGCCCCGCCATGCTTAGGTCCTTTTAAAGAGCCAAGGGATGCGGCAATAGTAGAATAAGTGTCGGTTCCGGAGGACGTTACCACATGAGTGGTAAAGGATGAATTGTTTCCTCCTCCATGCTCTGCATGAAGCACCAAAGCAACGTCAAGAATTTTAGCTTCCAAATCCGTATACTTATTATCAGGACGCAGCAAATGAAGTATTAATTCCGCCGTAGAAAGCTCCGGCTGCGGAGAATGAATAAAAAGACTTGCTCCATTATAATAATGGTTATATGCCTGATAGCCGTAAACAGCCATTAACGGAAATACAGATATAAGCTGTAAAGACTGGCGAAGCACGTTATCCACAGCAACCGAATCCGGATTTGGATCAAAAGCGTACATACTAAGAACGCTTTTGGCCATTGTATTCATCATATTGCTGCTCGG
>CAJUEF010000024.1:9458-26094 GCA_910585035.1 uncultured Christensenellaceae bacterium
TTTAAAGCTTTTAAGAGTTTCTTTATCAGGCAGTTCCCCAAAAATTAAAAGATATATTACCTCTTCAAAACCAAATCTGTTTTCCTTGATAAAACCATCAACAATATCTTCTATTTTAACTCCTCTATAATAAAGTTCGCCTTCAATAGACACCTTTTCCCCATTTTCATTTGTCTTACTCGAAATAATATCCGAAATCTCTGTAAGGCCTGTTAAAACGCCTTTTCCATTTAAATCCCTAAGTCCCCTGTTTACTTCATACTTTTTATATAACTCAGGATTAATGAGATTATTCTTTGCACATATTTTTGATAAATCAGTTATGTTTGGAGAAGATGTATTTTTTTCATTTGAACCCATATATATTGCTCCTTTCTAACCGTGACTTGTAAATGTTATTTTCATTATACAATAAAAAAATAATAATTGCCATTAATATAACAGTGTAATATACAATTTTATAAATTCCCCTATATTTATACATATTTAGCTATTATTATTTATGTGAGGATCCAAGAGCCCCTTCACCTCTTTGGGATTTCATAGACATAATTTCTGCTTCACTTATTTCATGGACCATAGTTTTGGGCACCGGCAGCAAGACTGCCTGGCATATAGCCTTTTTATAAGGATAAATTATACAGTCCTTAAATTCATTCAAATCAATATTTTCTTTTGCTATTATTATCGAAACGCCGTCATTAAGGTTAGTTACAGGGATAAACCATTCCCCTCTGTATCCGCTGTCTATCACTCCGCATCTTTGACCAATTCCCTTTGTTCCCGTGCTTCCTCTTTCAAAAATCTGGAAATAATAATCGTCTTTGACCGCACTTTTTATACCCGTAGGTACAACCACTGTTTTATGGGGCTCTATAATAATATAATCCTGGTCAAAGCAGGCATAAATATCATAGCCTGCGTTTTCTTTAAGTTTACTTGGAATAACAGCGTTTTCCCTCGTCTTTGCAAAGTAAACGTCCACCATATTTTTATTTTCCCCCAGTTTTTTTATTATATATTCATAGTTATAATGAGGCAGCAAGCAACCGCTGCAGTCTTTAATTTCCCCTTGCAGCAGTGTGTAATTACCCCCGCAGTCCGTAATTGTATAGAGAGGACAATAGCAAAACATACAGTTAAACTTTGTATTGTTTTCAGTTTTATGACACGGAAAAAATTCGCATTCCCTATTTTGAAAAAATTTATAACTCATTTACCTCACCGGACAAACGCCCTTTTCACAATCCTGGTCAAGAATATCAAATTCTTCCTCAAAATCCTCGTATTTGCGAAGTATGGACGGATTGAATTTAGGCAGTTTTTCTGAAAGCTCGTTATACTTTTTTTCGTCAATAGCTTCGTAAGGAAGCAAGCTGTAAAAACTGTCGTCTAAGGACAGGAAGGTCACTCCAACAATGTCATCCCAATTATTATATACCCAGCGCTCCACTTCCTCCCATTCGTTTGCACGAACATGAACTGTGTTTGAAGCGTTATGGTCTACATAGTTTTTCATTACCATTTTATATAGTTCAAGCTGCTCAACAGCGCTTACGTCATATTTTGTGCGTCCCTCAGGAGCTTTTACAGGAAATTCAAACACCTTTGTTTTGTGGTTTTCTTCCGTTTGCCCAACCTCAGGATGCCAGGTAAAGCCCGCTTCCACCATTGCCTTTGCAATAGGGTCGTTGGCGCTTACTCTAACTCTTCTTATATAGAAAGGTGAATGGGAAAAATGCACTCCGCTGCTTACAGTAGGCAGCTGTGAAATAGTGCCGCTTGGCTTTATTGTCGTTACAAGTTTAGGCCTGTTAAGCCCCAGCATATCTGCAAGCTCATAAGCTCCTTTGTGGGCTTCCTCCCTCATTTGGCGAAGAAGGTCTATAAATTCGTTATCATCAATTCCCGTTGCATTTCTAAAATCCATAACGCCGGTGATAGAACAGCCTGTAAGCCTGTCCTCCTCGTTTACCATGTTCCACTTGTGTATTTCCAGCTCAATGGTTGCCATGCGGTATCCAATATGTGCAGAAAGCCTTTGTGCACGAAGAAGAGCCTCTTTATCATAGGTGCCGTCCTCATTTACAAAGCCCATCATGTTCACTTCTGTCAGGTTGCAAACTCCCCTGTCTCTCAGCATTATTTCAAAACATGGATTGCCACCCTGCACATCGTCACGCCTGCGCTTCATCTCTTCAAAATTGGCAAATGCAGGCTCTCCGGATACTTTAAGCAGCTCAAAGTGATTATGAAGCTGCTCTCTCGTCGGCCTATGCTCGTATATTACAGTGTTGTTTGAAAGCTGTCTGTGCAAAATGTTCGCATCCGACTTCCAGTTGCCATTTTCATCCTGGTAATATAAATGAGCTTTTGCATTTAAAACCTCTGTTTCATCACTATCGCAAAAAACAATTTCCGCGCTTCTGCGAACACCGCCGGAAACCACATTTTCAGCAATTATAGTGGCAATATCCAGGCAGTCAATAGGCTTTAAACTTTGCCATGTAACTTCATTTTTTCTGCTCTTTTCCCTTATAAGCTTACTAATCTTTTCAAACATCACCTTAATATTTTGATGCCCCGAAGCGTATCCCCCAAAGGTTTTCAGCTTTTCTCCAGCAGGACGCACGTTGTTATAATTGACAAATATATAATTAATCATTGAATACTGTTTATTTGATATAATATCAAAATACATATCAATAGCCTTTGCCCATCCAAATTTACTGTCCCCGATTTCCAGTTCAATAGCGTTATTATTTATAAGCTTTAATTCGGTATATTCATTTCTCTTATTCTTTGGAACAGGCTCATAGGACTTGTGAATTACCTCGATGGTTGTGTTTACCTTAGGCAGCTTATTTACGTATTTACGCTGCACAGATAACCCAACACCTGTACCAAGCATAAGCACGAAGAATATTTCAGAGAATTTTTCCAGTTCATCAACAGTAACAAACGAACAGTTAAAATTACTTAAGGGAAACATTTGTGAAGATTTAGTTCCGGCTATCCAAAGAGAACGTCCTGACGGAAAAAGCCTAAGATTAAACATATTGTCGTAAATCTGTTCAGCTTCATTTTTTAAGCGGTTAATAACTTCTTCGGTTATAATAATTCCCTGACGTCTCATTGCGTCAAGCTGAAGCTCCATATTAAATTCCACTACTCTAAACACAGTTTCCCACCAGTCCTCACGTCTGTTTTCCCCGGGCAGCGGACGGCTGTATGTCCTGTAATATACAAATTTGCCAAGCTCCGTTTTAAAAGGGCTTAGGCTATGCTTATATTTGCTTATAAAGTCACTGCTTAAAAATCTTCCGTTAAGGTTATTCTCACGGCGCTGATTACGAAGAAATTTTCTGTTTGCTTTATATTCGGAGTAAGCGTCTGCAACCTTGTCCAAATCTGCAAGATAAAGATATTTTACCACTTGTCTTTCAACGTCTTCAACGCTTATTCCATCATAATAATTAGCTTCAATTTTATCCGCAATATCCTTTGCAACATCAAGGTCATACTTATTTTCAGTTTCCACCATCGCTTTATATATTGCTCTTACAATTCTTTCCTTATCAAAGTTAACTGTTTCACCGTTTCTCTTAATAATCATGCTCATTTTAAAATATACCCTTCGTAGTAAATTATTAAAATTATTTTAATATAAACCATTAGAAAAAACAAATCCAAATACTGTATTTATATGAAAAATATTTTCTCACTTTTTACTTTTTCTTTTTTAAAAAAAAGAAAAAGTAAACAAAAAGAAAAAACTTATACGCATATATTATTTACCGTGAAATTACATAATAATTATTCTTTATATTTTATTGCGCCGCTTTATTATCCTTCCTATTTCTAAAAAAAGAAAAAACTTTTAACTCATTAGTTTTTAATTATATATAAATTTATTATGTATAAATAAAGCAAGAAACAGCCCTTAAAAACAGGCTGTTTCTTGCTCTTATCTATTAAAAATTAATGCTGTCAACTTAATATTTGCTTTTTAAAGCCGTCAACCTATAATTTATTATTATATTTTTAATTATAATATTTTTATGTGTAAAGTCAATAGGTTTTCCTGTGAAACTTTACCTAAAAACTCACAATTTATGCCGAATTATATCGTTAAAGAACAAATATAAGAGATACGATTATAAGCACGACCAAAAAGCATATATTTACACAAAACAAAGTTCCAAGATATTTAAGCTTTGATTCATTAAAATTTCTTGTGTAAAGCTTAAAGGCAATAAGGCTTGCCAAGGATGCAATAATAGTTCCAAGAGCCCCTATGTTTACCGCAATTAATATAGGGGAATAAAGGCTGGTAAACTTAGAAAGCAGTATGGCAGTAGGCACGTTGCATATAACCTGGGTAGACAAAAGAGCAACAATAAGCTCCCTGCCCTGCACAATATTTCCCAGGAAATTGCTGATAAAAGTTATTCGGGATAAGTTCCCTGTGAAAATGAAAAATGCACAAAAGGTTAAAAGCAGCATATAATCCACGCCATAAAAAGATTTATAGTCAAAAATCAGAATTATGGAACAAGCAATCAAAGCGCCTACATAATAGTTTATAACCTTTATAACCATAAGCACTGCAATTATAAACGCAATGGAATAAATAACCAGCCTTTTTGTATTAAGCTCGGCAGTTTCTTCCGTATATATAGTTAAAGGTTCTTTTTTTACAAACATACACGCAGCAAACAAAAGTAAAATTGAACATAGAAAGGCCGGCAGCATTATGCCGATAAACTCCCCGTTGCCTATATTATAATAATTATAAAGATATATATTCTGAGGGTTTCCAAAAGGTGTTAGCATTCCGCCCATATTGGCGCCTATATTTTGCAGTATAAAGAAAAAAAGCGCCTTTTTTTCCTGCTGGGTGGATTTTAAAACAACTGCGCTAAGTGGCAAAAACGAAAGAAGAGCCATATCGTTTGCAATAAACATAGATGATACAAAGGTTAAAAACACCAGTCCAAGACACAGCATACGCGTATTTTTCAGGCGCTTAACCAACAGACCTGACGCAACCTCTAAAACATGGGTGCTTTCAATGGCGCAGATAACAGCCATCATTGTAAAAAGCGATATTAAAGTTTTAATATCAAAATATCCTATATATTCCTTATCTACAGGCACAAAAAAACAAGAAATGACGGCGCAGAGCGCAGCCACAACCAGGACGACTTCTTTTTTTAAAAACTCCCTTATCTTTTCCATATATCTCCATCATTTCCAAAATAATAGACTATGTGTTTTATATAATTTCCGATACTAGTAATTATATTGAATAATATTAAAATTATTATGGTACTTTATTATGTTACTTTTTCATAAATCTGTCAACCTTCATTTAATTATAACAATATAATTAAAAAAATTAATATATCCTTTCCTGTTTTTTGAAAAAATAACTTGTTTATTAAAATATGTTGTTGTATAATAAAATTTAAAAAAAGCAAAGAGGAGAGATTTAAAATGGAAAAATTATTGGACATCACCGTCGGACAGTTATTGGAACAGACTGCACAGAAATATCCAACTCACCAGGCAGTCAAGTACATTGAAATGGAGTTCGACAAAACCTATTACGAGCTGAACAACAAAGTAGACAGAATTGCAAAAGGCCTGCTAGGCATGGGCATTAATAAGGGTGACCATGTAGCAGTTTGGGCAACTAACTACCCTCAATGGCTCATCCTCCTATTTGCTACAGCTAAAATTGGCGCAGTGCTTGTAACTGTAAACACCAGCTATAAAGAAGCCGAGCTGGAATATATCCTTAAACAGTCAGACAGCAAGGCTCTGTTTATTTGTGACGGCCTTAAAGATGTTGACTGTGAAAAGGCTATATATTCCGTATGCCCTGAGCTGAAAACATGTAAAAAAGGCAAACTGGAATCTAAAACCCTTCCTCGCCTTAAAATTGTTGTATCAATGGATAACTGGTATAACGGCATGTATAACTGGAATGAGATTGAAGATTTTGGCATCCTTATTGAAGATGATGAATACCAAAAAGCAAAAGAAAGCGTAATGCCTGATGATGTGGTAAACATGCAGTATACTTCAGGAACAACAGGTTTTCCAAAAGGCGTTATGCTGACTCATAAAAATATAGTAAATAACGGTCTTTCAATAGGAGACTGCATGGCTTTTACAGAAAAAGACAGACTTTGCATACCCGTTCCTTTCTTCCACTGTTTTGGACTTGTGCTGGCAATTATGGCAAGCGTTACCCATGGCACCACAATGGTTCCTTTGCTTTGGTATACGCCAATGAAGGTCATGCACACAATTGAATATGAAAAGTGCACAGCGGTTCACGGCGTTCCAACCATGTTTATCGGCATGCTGGAGCACAGAGATTTTGAGCGTTATGATTATTCTTCACTGCGCACTGGTATAATGGCAGGCTCCCCTTGTCCTATAAAGGTAATGCAGGACGTTATAGACAAAATGAATATGAAAGAAATTACCATAGCCTACGGACAAACAGAGGCTTCACCGGTTTGTACCCAGACAACAATACATGATTCTGTTGAAAGACGTGTTGAAACCGTTGGAAAAACTCTGCCATTTATGGAAACCAAAATTGTTGACCCGGAAACAGGAAAAGAGCTTCCTGTAGGCGTTTCCGGTGAATTCTGCGTTCGCGGTTACAACGTTATGAAAGGCTATTATAACCTGCCTGAGGCTACACAAGCTGCCATTGATAAAGACGGCTGGCTCCACACCGGTGATATGGCAAGCGTTGATGAACACGGCTATTACAGAATTACAGGACGTATAAAAGACATGATTATCCGCGGCGGTGAAAACCTGTTCCCTAAAGAAATAGAGGATATGATTTACACCTTTGAGCCTGTAAGCGATGTTCAGATTGTTGCCGTTCCTGACGAGAAATACGGCGAAGAAGCATGCGCCTTTATCATTCTTAAAAAAGGATGCACGGCAACTGAAAAAGATATTAAAAAATATGTTATGGACCGTATGGCAAGACACAAGGTTCCTAAATATGTTATCTTTACCGATAGCTTCCCTCTTACTGCAAGTGGAAAAATACAGAAGTTTAAAATGAGAGAACAGGCAATTGAAATTCTTGGCCTTGAAAAAACTGATTTTATTCATAGTAATTAAGTTGTTTTATACCTTAAATCCCCAAAGCTAAGCTTTGGGGATTTTATTTTTATATTATATAACATTTTATAAGCTGAAAGCTATATAACCTCTGTAGCTTTTATATTGCAGACACAAATTCAAAACAGCATGCAACCAGCATTTCATTATTCCTCTTCTTTTATTTCCATATTATCCAAAGCATATTGCAGCGCCATTCCAATAAGTTCATTCCTGGAACGATTAGTAATATTTGCAAGTTCATTATACTTTTCCTGTAAATCCCTGTCTATACGTATTGTCATTGTGACTGCTTTATCTCCCTTTGAGGTTACTATAAACTTGCCCATTTAACAACACCTCACATTTCTAATTACATTATAGTATTGCATATTTTCATATATCTATAACACAAAGTACATTATATTTTAATATTATTACATTTATTTTTTAATTTACTTTTGCATTAAAATATGATATATTAAAACAAATAATTAATTTGACGAATAATGTCGATTTATGGGAGGAGAATTCATATGTCAAAAAAAGGTTGGATAATATTGGGAGTAGGCGTCCTTGTTGTCGGTGGGATAATAGGCGCTGCAACAGGCGGCGGTGACAATTCAAAAACCACAAACCAGACATCAGCTGCCACATACGCACAAGTAACTACAACATCCACAACCACTGCAGAGCCTGCTAAATCAAGCAAGATTTCACTTGAGGAGTTCAACAGTATTAAAAACGGTATGACATATAAAGAAGTAGTGGAAATCATTGGTGGCGAAGGTGAGGTTTTATCTGAATCCGGTGAAGAAGGCAGCAAATACCATACAATAATGTATAAGTGGGATGGAGAAGGCGGTTTTGGAGCTAACGCAAATGCTATGTTTCAGGGTGGAAAGCTTATAAGTAAATCACAGCTTGGTTTAAAGTAAATAAAAAAAAACACTTTCTAAACTAGAAAGTGTTTTTTTATACTTATTTAATTATAAAACTTTGGAGAGAAAATCCTTAAGCCGAGGGTTTTTAGGATTTTCAAAGCACTCCTTTGGCTCTGCTTCTTCAGCAATAACGCCGTCAGACACAAATAAAACTTTGTTTGCCACCTCTCTGGCAAAGCCCATTTCATGTGTTACTACAACCATGGTCATTCCTTCTTTAGCAAGCTGCTTCATAACCTCAAGAACCTCTCCAACCATTTCCGGGTCAAGAGCCGATGTTGGTTCATCAAAAAGCATAACGTCAGGCTGCATCGCCAAAGCACGCACAATGGCAACACGTTGTTTCTGTCCCCCTGAAAGCTGGTTTGGATAAGAGTTGGCCCTGTCAGACAGCCCTACCCTTCCAAGTAATTTTAATGCATCTGCTTTTGCCTGTTCTTTATCTTTATTGAGAAGCTTTATAGGTCCTATTGTCATATTCTGCATAATTGTCAAATGAGGAAATAAATTAAATTGCTGAAAAACCATTCCCATTTTCTGCCTGTGCTTGTTTATATCAATACCATCTTTTGTAATATCAGTACCCTCAAAATAAATATGACCGCTTGTTGGCTTTTCCAAAAGATTAAGAGCTCTTAAAAACGTGGATTTTCCTGAACCGGACGCTCCTATGATAGCTACAACTTCACCTTTATGCACCTCGGTAGAAATTCCTTTTAACACTTCAAAATCTCCAAAACTCTTTTTAAGATTTTCCACCTTTATTAAAATGTTATCAGTGTTCACTTGAGCGAAGCCTCCTTTCAAGTCTGCCGACAAGCCATGTTAAAATTATAACTATAACCAGATACACAAGGGCAACTGCAATTAAAGGCATGAATGCGGAAAACGTTCTTCCGCGAATAATATCTCCCGCCCTTGTAAGATCGGTTATTGCTACATAACCGGCAACAGAGGTTTCCTTTAATAACACAATAAATTCATTTGCAAGCGCCGGTAAAACATTTTTAAATGCCTGAGGAAATATAATGTACCACATCGTCTGAATAAAATTAAATCCAAGGGAACGTCCGGCCTCAAACTGACCTTTATCTACGGACATAATGCCGCTTCTAAAAATTTCCGCAACATAAGCTCCCGAATTTATTCCAAAGGCTAAAATTGCAATTAACTGCCCATTGGTTGAAGATGCAAAAATAATATAATACATTATCATAAGCTGAACTACCACAGGAGTTCCGCGGATTACCGTTAAATAAAGCTTTGCAACCGCATTTAAAAAAGAAAGTATCAGCTTTTTTAAGCCTTTCATTTCTTCAATATTTTTATCATAGGTCGAACGAATAACAGCAATTACAATACCAATGCATATCCCAATAATAACAGCAAAAAGGGTTATAATCATTGTGACTTTTAACCCATCTGCTAGCTGTAACCACCGATTTCCTTCAATAAAATTAAGTGTAAATTCTCTTTTAAAATTTTCTAACCAGGCATCCAATGCTTATTCCTCCATAAAATTAATCAGGGGCAGAATACTGCCCCTTTTAACCCGCTATATTTTACTCAGCAGGAATATATTTATCAACGATGCCCTTAACGGTTCCGTCAGCAATTAATTCATTTAATGCTTTATTTACCTGTTCCAAAAGCTCAGGATTGTTTTTGGAAAGACAAATAGCATAGCTTTCAACCGCATATTCTGTTTCCAAAATTTTAAGACCTTGATTTGCTTTTACAAAGCTTTTCGCAGGCTCGTTATCAATGATTACACAGTCAATCTTATCTGTAACAAGGGCTGCAACAGCATCTGCACCGCTCTTAAATTCCTGAACAGTACATGTTGTTTTACCCTCTTTAATATCATCGGAGAAATAAATATCTCCTGTGGTAGAAAGCTGAACTCCCGCTTTATAAGAAGCGCCTTCCTTATACAAATCATCAACGCTCTTTATTTCACTGTTTTCCTTTACTATAACAACCTGAATAGCCGTTGCGTAAGGATCAGTAAAGTTTACGCTCTGTTTACGTTCCTCGTCTACTGTAAGACCCGCCATACCAATGTCATATTTTCCGCTGGAAACAGATGTTACAACAGCATTAAACTCCATATTTTCTACTTTAAGTTTCATGCCAAGCTTTTCTGCAATTTTACCTGCAACTTCAATATCAATGCCTGCATACTGTCCGTTGTCATCCACATATTCATAAGGTGGAAAGTCTGCGCTTGTTGCCAGGGTCAATGTCTTAGTTTCTTTTTTGCCGCAGGCAGACAGTGCAAAAAGCATAAGTGCTGCAAGAGCAAAAGCCAAAATTTTTTTCATTTCCGTTTCTCCTAATTCACAAAATTTTATGTGTATTCCATTTGCACTTAATATACAACTTCTTTAAACTTTCGTCAAGCATATTTCTGCATATTCTTTCATTTTTACTTATTTAACTTTGTGATTTCGGATTTAACAAACGTCTTTTTATTAGCTTTGGTATTTTAAATATTCAATAATATGTAAACCTACCCCTAAAGCTTTTTCATCTTTCTTAAAAAAATAAATGTTAAAACAAATCAACTTAATTACAAATAAAGAATTTAAAAATATTATATAAAGTTTTCTTTTTGTTACTTTTTCTTTTTTCTAAAAGAAAAGTAAGAGAAATGATGCGAAATAAAAAAAAGAACGCCTAAGCGTTCTTTTTATTTTCTATTAAAGCTTTACACTTCCAACAGCCGCCGCTGCCGCAACTGCTGCCTTGTGCCCCGGATCTATCTGGTTGGAACCATGAGTTTTACTGTTTAAGAAATGTATACATATATGTCCGCTCATGCCATTGTCTATAGTACTTGAACCATGTGGCATTCCGTTCATCGAACCTGCATAAGCCTTTTCGTTATTTAATACAATTACCGGTCTTCTATCCCATGACCAGCTTCCACCGTATATGTCTTTAAGTATCGCGGTATCTTTCACCGTAAGAGGCTCAACATCAGCATGATTTGTTCCGTAAAGCCTTTTAATATTAAATCTCTTTCCTGTTTTTACATCTATTACAGTATAAACTCCTAAGCGAGGAAGCGCACTATTTACGACACCAAACCAATCTTTATTTAACACAGGCACCTTTCCGCCGGCAGACAGCACTCGTATGTTTTTAGTAACCGTATAGCCGCTTTCATCTGTAACATCTACATAAATGTCATAATATCCAGGAAGTTCAATTTTAAATTGAGCATTTGCGGCTGTGCTTTGTCCCTTTATTACTCCCCATTTATTCCAGTCAAGATAAGAGTATACAAACTTATATTTAAGCCCTGATTTATTTCCAGTAACTGATGGAGTAATGGTTATCTTGTCCCCGGGGTCTACATTTGCAGATGAAAGAGCAATTCCCGTAAAAGACCAGTCAGGCACTACATCTATTACAACACTTTTAGTTACTACATTGCCATTGGCATCTTTTACATCAACATATATCTCATATTCTCCTGCAATTTCAGGTTTAAAATTAATAGATGTTTTTTCACCCTCTTGGATAACTCCCCACTTACTCCAGTTATTATATGAGTATACAAATTTATAACTTAATTTTGACGTATCTCCGGATACTCCCGCAGCAACATTTCCGATTTTGTTTACTTCCATTCTTCTTGGAGAACTTATTCCGCTGTAAGTCCAAGGCAGCTTAGATTCAATTCTCACACTTTTGGTTTCAACAACACCGTATTTATCAATTACATCTACATATATATCATACTTTCCGGCTTTCTTAGGCGTAAACACAGCTGTCGCTTTAGAGCTTTCCTCTTGTAAAACGCCCCATTCGCTCCAATCGTTATAGGAGAATACAAATTTATATTTAAGAGAACCAATTTCACTTTGTGCCTGCAAATTTATATTGCCGGAAGATCCTACATTACATTCGCTCGGTGCAGTTAACCCCTTAATGCTCCACCCCTTGCTTACAGTCACCTTAAAAACTTTGGTAATCGTCTTGCCTGCTTCATCAGTTACATCAACATAAATTTCATATGAGCCGTGTTTTTTCGGCGTCCATTTTACAGTCTTTGAATTTAAAGGACTGAGTACTCCCCAATCACTCCAATTGTTATAGGAATAAACATATTTATATTTAAGTCCCTCTTTTTCATATGTAGTCTTAGCTTCAATAGTATTTTCGTTATTTGCAAGCAAATAGCTTTTTGTTTTGTTCAAAAGCAATCCTGTTATGTCCCATTTTACTGTTTCATTTTTATTTTGAGACGCCTTAGCCTTGTCCCCATTATCAGCAGCTAAAGGAGCAGCCTGCATTTTCAGCTTGCTTTCTTCTGTGCTGTCATAAGCGGGATTTTTTGTTTTGCTAATAGTCGCCTCAGCAGCATCTCCGCTTGTGGCCTGATCCTTTACTTCCGCCATAGAAACTAACGGAAAAACCAGCAACAAGCTTAGAGATAAACATAATATAAGTTTTTTCATTATAACCCCCAAATATCCAAGCATAAAATACATATAATTATAAAACATCTATATGTAAATTTGCCAAAAATAAATTTATGTTGATTATACAGTATTTTTTTCGTTTTTGCAAGTATAAACTAAGAAATAATTACATAAATATTACTTTCTTGTCATATTTGCTCCTTTATACATGCAATCTTTAAAACTTATATATAGCTTACAACACTATTATTTAACTATCATATCCACGCCTTTTTTTATCAGCTCCTCATTCAACTGCCCTGAACCCCTAGTTATTATATTGCCGTCTGCATCTATAAAATAAGTATCCGGAATTCCTGTTATCCTGTATTTATAAACGGCGTCTTCATTAATATCATAAAGCACTTTAAAAGTGTAACCGTTATCTTTTATATATTTTCTTGCCTTTGTTTCAGTCTCCTGTGAGCCGTCAGTAGCATTTACCATTACAATATTTACACTATCTCCCATCTCCTCATGTATTTTTTGGAAATCAGGCATTGCTTTTCTGCAGTTAGGACACCATGTTGTCCAAAAGCTTATAATTGTGGGTTTATCAAAAAAACTACTTAAAGAAACCATTTGACCTGCGTCATCTCTGGCGCTGAAATCAGGCGCTTTAACACTGGCGCTTTTGTCATCATCCTTGTTTGCCGCTGCCGTGGTACTTTTATTAATTCTATCAGTATTGCCGTTATCTTTAAGCATGCTATAAGCAAACACACTTCCTGCCATAATGAGAACAAAAACCCCAATGCCAATAACAACTTTAATTCTTTTATCCATAATATGTAACCTCCTAAAATGATTAATCTGCCCATAATTCCCGTTGCCGTAAGTATTCCTATTATAATTAGAAACCATCCGCAAAATTTATTTATCTTTTCATAGTTTCGCTTTACAATATCAAATGCATTTTCCAGCCTGTCAACCAGCACAGCGCTAATAACAAAAGGAACGCCAAGACCAAGAGAATAACAAAATAGCATAAACATTCCTTTATAGACCGATCCTTCTGATGAAGCCATAAGCAGCGCAGAGCCTAAAAATGCCCCTACGCACGGCGTCCACCCCACTGAAAATATAGCCCCAAACATAAACGATGAAAAAAATCCCGGCTTTAACTTTTTACTGTCACCCTTTATTCCTTTAAATATGTTTATGTTTATAATGCCAAGAAGCATGAGACCAAAAGCAATTATTCCAAAACCGCAAACTATATTTACTATTAAGCTGTATTGTTTTACAAACATGCCTATACTTCCTGCAAAAGCTCCCATTGCTACAAATATAACCGTAAATCCTATTACAAAACCAATGGCGTTTTTAACTGTTTCAAATTTTTTTCTGCCATTTGCTCCTCCTGCAAAATAAGATATGTAAACAGGAAGCATTGGCAGCAGACACGGAGAAATAAATGTTATAATCCCCTCTAAAAATGAAATAAAATAATCCATTCACTCACCTCTTTAACATTATATTATTTAATAATATATTTTTACAGTAACCAAATCACATTACCATTGACCCAGTTTACAGTTTTCTTTATTTGTGGTATATTTTTTCCATCAACGGCATCTTTATGCCGATTTGCGGAGGTATTTTATGTCTGTTAAAAATGATTTACTTTATGCCCTTGAAAAAAACAAGGGAAAGGAAATAAGCGGTCAGGCCCTTGCAGATAAACTTGGGGTTACCCGCGCAGCCATTTGGAAAGCTGTTAAAGCTCTTCAGGAGGATGGTTATTTAATCTCTGCAACAAGGAATAAAGGCTACCGGCTTGAAAAAACAAGCGATATTATATCTGAGCAGGGAATACGCAGTTATATTGATGATAGTATGAAAGACTGGGAAATAATCGTACTCCAAACAGTGGATTCTACCAACACTTATGCAAAATCCATATTAGGTAAGCTGTCCGGTAAATCTGCAATTATTATAGCCCTTTGCCAAACCGCAGGTAAGGGACGCCACGGTCACAGCTTTTATTCTCCTAAAGATACAGGCATATATATGAGCGTCGTTATCCGTCCTGATATCTCCCCTTCAACCCTTATAACCGCCGCCGCTGCCGTTGCCGTTTGTCTCACATGTGAGGAACTTACGGAAAGCAGACCACAAATAAAGTGGGTAAATGACGTTTTTCTGGGCAATAAAAAAATATGCGGTATATTAACCGAAGGAATAATAGATTTTGAAACTCAAAATCTTGATAATGCCATAGTGGGTATTGGCGTAAATCTTAGTACCAACGATTTCCCCGACGGCGTTGATTCAGTTGCCTGTTCCGTATTCCCTAAAAATGCTACCAAAAACATGTTTATCGCCAAAATTGCATCCAATCTCCAAAGACTTGTTTCCACTGGTAAAGAAGAAATAATATCCGAATACCGTCGCCGCCTTATGGTTCTTGGAAAAAGTGTTTCATATACAATGAACGGAGAAACCCACACGGGAATTGCCAAGGATATTAACGAGATAGGTAATCTTATTGTAGAAACAGATTTTGGAACTGATGTTCTAACCGCCGGAGAAATATCTCTTAATAAAGACTTTTTAAATAAATAGTTTTATTACTTTTTCCTACTTCTCTTTTAGAAAAAAAGAGAAATAACAAGAGAAAACCTTATACTTTTATATAATGTTTAACATCAGCAGCTACCTTAAAACCTCACATTTATTTCTATACATTCTTAATGCCCTTTTTAATATTTAAGTTTTTCCACCTTTCTTTTCTTAAAAGAAAGATGGAAAAACAGCTATAAAAATAACCTGTTTACTCATGATATTGTATAAGCTCAACTCCTGCTTCATCAAACATTTTAACAGAAAATTCATCGGGATAATCTTCCTTATAAATTACTTTCTTTATTCCCACGTTAATTATCATTTTTGTACAAATGGTACAAGGTCTGTGAGTACAGTATAAAGTCGCCCCGTCAATGCTAACCCCAACTTTTGCCGCCTGAATTATTGCATTTTGCTCTGCATGAATTGCATAGCATTTTTCCAGGCACGTTCCCGATGGTATATTCTCCTTAATACGCATACAAAATCCCTTATCCTTGCAGCTAAACACTCCGCTTGGCGCACCGTTATACCCCGTGGCAAGAATACGCTTGTCCTGCACAATAACGGCGCCTACATGCCTGTTGTCTTTGCAGCAGCTGCTCCATTTGCCAATTTCAAAGGCCAAATCCATAAATCTGGAATCCCATTTGTTCATAATTTTCACCTCAATCTATATAATAAATTGTAAACTTAAATATTTTTTTAAGCAATAGGAAAAAATAACAAAAATACTATTGCAAAATATATTTGCTATGATATAATATGTACATTAGCGCTTTAAATAACCGAGTGCTAACACATTAAAACGACAATAATTAATATATATTTTTCAGGAGGTAAATTTAATGACAATTAAACCATTAGCTGACAACGTTTTAATTAAACGCCTTGAAGCACAGGAAACTACCAAAAGTGGTATAGTTCTTCCCGGCAGTGCTCAGGAAAAACCGGAGGTTGCAGAAGTTATCGCGGTTGGACCTGGAGGCACCGTAGACGGAAAGCAGATTGAAATGAATGTTAAATCTGGCGATAAAGTTATTCTTTCCAAATATGCCGGAACAGATGTAAAACTGGACGGTGAGGAGTATATCCTTGTAAGAGTAGCTGATATTAAAGCTGTAGTTGAAGAATAATTTTAAGGAGTGAAAGGAATATGGCAAAACAGATAAAATTTGGTGAAGAAGCAAGACGTGCACTGGAATCAGGCGTAAACACTCTTGCAAACACAGTTAAAATAACCCTTGGACCAAAAGGCAGAAATGTTGTTCTTGACAAGAAATTCGGTTCCCCTCTTATCACTAATGATGGTGTTTCCATCGCAAAAGAAATTGAACTTGAAGATCCTTTTGAGAATATGGGCGCTCAGCTCGTAAAAGAAGTTGCAACAAAGACTAATGATGTTGCAGGCGACGGCACAACAACCGCAACACTTCTTGCTCAGGCAATGATTAGAGAGGGGCTTAAAAACGTGGCTGCCGGCGCTAATCCAATGGAAATAAAAAAAGGCAT
>CAJUEF010000025.1:0-13567 GCA_910585035.1 uncultured Christensenellaceae bacterium
GATGATTTAATGCAGATTGGAAGCATTGGTCTGGTTCGTGCAATACAAAAATTTGACACCGGGTATGACGTAAAATTTTCTACATATGCAGTTCCCATGATAATGGGAGAAATAAAGAGGTATCTTAGGGATAACGGAGCAATAAAGGTTTCAAGGTCTTTAAAAGAAACGGCATATAAAGCAATGAAGGCAGGTGAGGATATAAAAAACCGTCTGGGAAGAGAGGCAACTTTAGAGGAAATTTCTCAGGAAATAGGTGTTGAAATTGACGACATTATTATGTCTCTTGATTCGGTTAAAGCTCCCATGTCTCTTGATGAGGCAATGTATGACGATAATAGCAAAACAACTATACTTGAAAGCCTGGAGGACAGCAAAGAGGCAGTTGAAAATGTTATAGACAGAATAATGCTAAAACAAATGCTTTCAAAACTTCCGGTGCGGGACAGACAGATAATTGTTTTACGGTATTTTTATGATAAAACCCAAAGCGAGGTTGCCCGGTCGCTAAACATTTCACAGGTTCAGGTTTCCAGGCTTGAAAATAAAATTTTAAAAATGCTTAAACAGGATATTTGTTAATACACGCAATATTGCGTGTATTTTTTTTTGCTTTGTGATTCAAAATAAAAATATAAAAATTTTTGAGGTGAAACATGAATAAAAAAGAAATACCTGTAATGGATACTATAATCAGAGACCCTGACGACAACGAAATACGAATGATTGAATTTAAAGACAGAGATATGAGAGGTGTTTTATGAGTAAAATTAAAAAAGATTATAAAAATATCGTAACTCAGGAAATGCCAAAGAGCAAGCATTTAAAAAATGCAATTATGGCTTTTATATTCGGCGGAATAATATGCACTCTTGGACATGCCATAAATGTGTTTGGCGCTTCCATGTGGGGGCTGGATAAAGTTGACGCAGCTTCGCTT
Organism: uncultured Christensenellaceae bacterium; assembly: GCA_910585035.1. GTDB lineage: Bacteria > Bacillota > Clostridia > Christensenellales > MGBC116941 > MGBC116941. The sequence continues at coordinate 941 of CAJUEF010000025.1, forward strand.
CAAGCGATTGTGCTGGTATTTTTAGGAGCTACCCTTACAGGCTTTGGTGTTTACGATAAGCTGGGAAACATTGCAGGCGCAGGTACTATTGTGCCGATAACCGGTTTTGCAAATTCCATTGTTGCGCCTGCCATGGAATTTAAAAGAGAAGGTCTTATTATGGGAACCGGCGCAAAAATGTTTATTCTTGCAGGACCCGTGCTTGTTAACGGCATTGGGGCATCAGTAATAATAGGACTGATATATTGTTTTATTGGGTGATGAATTATGGAAAAAAACAGAACAATTACATTTAAAAATAAACCTAGAATAGTTTCTTATGCATCTGTAGTCGGTAAAAAAGAAGGCGAGGGACCTTTAAAAAATTATTTTGATAAAGTTCTTGAAGACGCCATATGGGATGAAGATAGCTGGGAAAAGACTGAGAGAAAAATGTTTAAGTGGGTTATTGAAACGGCAGCCGAAAAGGGAAATATTCCTTTAAAGGATATTGATGTGCTGATTGGCGGAGACCTTTTAAATCAAATTATTTCCGCAGCCTTTGCAGCAAGGGACCTTAATATGTGTTTTTTAGGTCAATACGGCGCTTGCAGCACTATGGCCCAGTCCCTGATTGTTGGCAGTGTTTTAACTGACGGATATTATTTTAATAAAGTTGCCTGCGGTGCAAGCAGCCATTTTGCAACTGCCGAGCGTCAATACAGGTTTCCCCTTGAAATGGGATGTCAGCGCCCTCCGACTGCCCAGAGAACAGTGACAGGAGCAGGGTGCAGCATTCTTTCACTTCATGGTGAGAGCAACATCCACATAACAAGTGCAACAATAGGTAGAATTATTGATTGGAAAATAGATGATGCTAACAACATGGGGGCAGTAATGGCGCCAAGCGCCGCCGATACTCTTTCATGTCATTTTAAAAATACAAAAACCTGTCCGGAAGACTATGATTTGATTATAACAGGCGATTTAGGATTCCACGGGAAAGAACTGTGCCAAAAGATAATAAATGAAGAACACGGAATAACTCTTGGAGCAAATTATACTGATTGCGGCTGTGAGATATTTACAAAGGATATGGGCGTTGACTGCGGCGGCAGCGGATGCGGATGCAGCGCTTCTGTTTTAAATGGGTATTTAATTGAAGAGATGAAAAAAGGCAAATATAAAAAGATACTTTTTATGTCAACCGGAGCATTGCTCAGTCCTACGTCTTCAATGCAAAATGATACTATTCCGGGAATTGCCCACTGCGTAGTAATTGAAAGATTGGAGGGCGAATAATGGATTTTGTGAAAGCTTTTATAGTAGGCGGCCTTATCTGTGTGGTAGGACAGATACTAATTGACAGAACAAGCCTTACTCCTGCTAAAATACTGGTTATTTTTGTTGTAACAGGAGCGGTGCTTTCCGCACTTGGGCTTTATCAGCCTCTTGTGGATTTTGCAGGAGGGGGAGCAACAGTTCCCCTTACAGGCTTTGGACATTCTCTTGCTAAAGGAGCCATTGAAGGAGCAAAGGAAAAAGGAATTCTAGGAGCCTTCATTGGCGGAATAAAAAACACGGCGGCAGGAATAAGCGCAGCAATACTATTTGGTTATATTAACGCACTTATTTTTAAACCCAAAAGTAAATAATATAAAAAAGCAGACATGTTTTGTCTGCTTTTTTATGTTGTTAATTATAAGCCTGCCTTGACAATATAAAAATACGGTAATATGCTTGAAATATATAATTATAATTTCAGAGGTGATATATGAAAACCAAAATCAGCCAAATGCTTGGAATAAAGTATCCTATTTTGCAAGGAGGTATGGCCTGGGTTTCGGAAGCTAATATGGCTGCGGCAGTTTCAAACGCCGGTGGACTTGGCATTATTGCAGCGGCAAATGCGCCGGCATCATGGCTGAGAGAACAAATTAAAATAGCTAAAGCTCTTACAAATATGCCTTTTGGCGTTAATATAATGATTATGAGCCCTTATGCTGATGAAGTTGCTAAAGTGGTTGTTGAAGAAAATATAAAGGTAGTTACCACAGGCGCAGGAAGCCCTAAAAAATATATGAATATATGGAAAGATGCAGGAATTAAAGTTATACCTGTTATTGCATCTTCTGCTATGGCGCAAAAAGTTGAAAAACAAGGTGCTGATGCAGTTATTGCTGAAGGCTGGGAATCCGGAGGTCATATAGGTCAAATTGCCACAATGGCTCTTGTGCCAAAAGTAGTGGATTCTGTTAAAATTCCTGTAATTGCTGCCGGAGGAATTGGCGATGAAAGAGGAGTGGCAGCAGCGTTTATGCTTGGAGCAACAGGTGTTCAGATGGGTACACGGTTTATTGCAACTAAAGAATGTCAAGCTCACAGAAATTATAAAGACCGTATTATTAAGGCAGAAGATACGGATACGGTAGTAACGGGACTTTCCGCCAGTAAGCCTGTAAGAGCATTGAAAAATACGATGACAAACAAATATTTAGAACTGGAAAAAACCGGAGCATCTTTTGAGGAGCTTGAATTGCTAACCTTTGAAAGCTTGAAAAACGCTTCCGAAAAAGGAGACGTTGTAAGCGGAAGCGTTATGGCAGGGCAAATATCAGGTATAATTAATAGCGAATTATCGTGCAAGGAATTAATTGAAAAAATAATTACAGGGACAGAAAAGTTAATTGGAGGAAAAGGATTTTATGAATAAGCTGGCTTTTGTGTTTCCCGGTCAGGGTTCACAGAAAATTGGAATGGGTAAAGAATTTTATGACAATACTAAAAGATCAAAAGAAATTTTTGATATGGCATCAGATATTTTACATATGGATATGAAGTTACTTTGCTTTGAAGAAAATGATAAATTAAATCAAACGGAATATACCCAGGCAGCGCTGGTGACCACTTGTCTTGCTATACTTGAAACGGTTTACGAAAATGGAATATTCCCCAGTGTAACCTTAGGGCTTAGCCTTGGAGAATATTGTGCCATAGCGGCGGCAAAAGGAATGAAAACAAGGGACGCCATCTCTGTTGTCAGGCAGAGGGGAATTTTAATGCAAAACTGTGTGCCTTTAGGCGTTGGTGCAATGTCGGCTGTGCTGGGGGCAGATATAAAAATAGTTGAGGATATATTAAAGGATATAGAAAATGTTTCAGTTGCAAATTATAACTGTCCAGGTCAAATTGTAATAACAGGAGCTAAGGAGGAAGTAAAAATGGCTGGTGAAAGGCTGCTTGATGCCGGGGCCAGAAGAGTAGTTCCGCTTAATGTCAGCGGTCCTTTCCATTCTTCAATGCTTAAAGAAGCAGGCGATAGGCTTGAAAAGGTACTGGAAGATATAGAGATTTTTCCACTTAAAATTCCATATGTAACTAATGTTACAGGTGAATACATAAATGACATAGCAAAAACAAAAGACCTGCTAAAAAGACAGGTATACGAGCCAGTGCTATTTCAACAGGGAATAGAAAATATGATTAATAGCGGAGTAAATACATTTGTTGAAATAGGACCGGGGAAAACGTTGACCGGCTTTATACGTAAAATTAATAAAGAAGTAACTGTTTATAATATTGAAACACTAAGCGATATGGATAAGACGCTAATTCATATGGGTATAAAATAATGCTGTATTTTGATCAATATGGAAATATAGAAAATCCTACCATTTTGTTACTTCATGGTGCGGGAGCTCTTGATACTTTTTCTAACCAGTACTATTTGTCCGAAAAATATCATCTTGTTATACCTCATCTTCATGGCGCAGGTAAATCAGTAAGTGTTGCATATGACCCCAATGCAATAAAACATGAATTATTTGAGTTGATAAAATACCTAAATAAAGATAAAATAGGTGTCATTGGTCATTCTCTTGGTGCACAGATTGCAATAGGCCTTGTATGTGAGCATCAGGAATTATTTAATTTTGCTATTTTTTTAAGTGCTTGGGTAAACCCAAAACCATCTACTGTTAAAAGTTATTGCAGATTTTCTACAATAACTGCGAATATAATTCATTGGAAGTGGTTAATACGTTTACAAGGCAAATATTGGAATTTTACAAAACAACAAGCTGATTATATGGCGGAATATTCAAAACAGATTATACCGAATGTATATAAATCATTTTTTACAAACACATTGGAACTTTCGAAGCTGCCTGCTTACAAATCAGTGGCTATACCTATGTATGCTATTTGTGGGAGTAAAGAAGTAAAAGATATGAAAACTTCACTGGATATATTAGCTGAAAATCCTTACTGTGAAACATTAATATTAAATGGAGCGAATCATTATTTTCCTATGAGAAATGCAAAAGAACTTAATCAAATATTGGAAAAAATCATTTGTAAATATGTTTAAATATTTAACTATATAAATATAAAGGATACTTTATTATTTAAAGTATCCTTTATATTTTTAATTACAAATATTTATTGAGATTATTAATTCTCTGTCTTATACCTGCTTCTGAGGCATCACTGCGCTTATAATATGAATTTAAATTGTTATAAGCATTTTTAAGTTTGGCAAGTTGGTCTTGCGTATATTTGCTTCCCGGATTATCAATTATTTTCTTCACGCGACTAAGCAAGTTTGCAGCTTCTGTTTTTATACTTGAAAGGCTTTGGTTGGTACTTGATGATGGCTCTTTAGTTGTTGTAGACGGTTCTTTAGTTGTTGTGGTTTCATTTGAATCCGATGATGAAGCCGTATGCACATTACAGGATGATCCTGAATTAAAGTTAGGATACTTGTTCTTTAATGCATTAAGATAACTATTTGCCATGCTTGTCGATACCTTTTCACTTACTCTAAGCATTGCAATATCCACTTTACTGGTTGAAGGACAATTATCCGTTGCAATGCGATGAGAGTCAGCACAAATTGTAATTCTATGATGCGCGTTACATGAAGCTGAAGGTATTGAATCCTGTGAAACCATTGTTGTAGTAGGCGTATTGCCCTGAACATCAAGGGAACATGCGCTTGTTGCTTTCATACCTGTAACTGAACATATTCGCACACGGTTTAAGTCATATTGGTCAATGCTACCTTCAATAATAGGTTTGTTTTCAAGACCTTCATGAATCTTTGTCATAAATGCACGCCATAGAGGAGCGGCATATGAACCTGCAAAAACATTTCCTAAAGATTCGTTTTTATCATGACCTATATATATTGAAGCTGAATAATAAGGAGTATAACCGGAAAATGATACGGATTTATCCTGGTTTGTTCCGGTTTTTCCTGCTGTATTCATTCCGCTGATTTTTGCGCTTCTTCCTGTACCACTGCTTACAGCATCCATAAGCATATCGGTCAGCATAAAAGCTGATGACGCTTTATAAACCTGTTTTCTGTTTTGTTCTTGAAGAGCTTTACCATCAAGTATAACCTTGCCATCTCCATCTACTACTTTTGAAAAAGAAATTGGCTTAATATACTCGCCTGAATTTGCAATGGTTCCAAAACATACGGACATTTCTACAGGCGTAATAGGAGCAGCACCAAGACCAAGACCGGCGCCGGTTAAATTATTGTTAATATGGTCTTCATCAACGCCCATATTTAAAAGATACTGGGCAGCAGTTTCAACGCCTACTTTAGTCATAAGAGTGTGTGCAGCTGCTCTGTTATAAGAACCTATAATTGCAGAACGCATGCTAACCGAGCTGCTGGGACCGCCGCCGGCAGGGTATCCGCTTGCGGTGTTCCAGCCCGGAATACGTTTCTTTTCATTTGACAAAGTTGAGTTAGGGGACAGACCCATATCAAGTGCAGGTCCGTAAATTGTTACAGGCTTAATACTGGAACCTACACCATGCTCGGTAACATATGCACGGTTACTTATTTTTTCGGCAGTCGGCAAATTTCTTCCGCCTACTATTGCTTTATATTCTCCATTATGATAATCATAAACAACAGCTGCTGCCTCAGGCTGGGCGTGCTTAACCGTATCGTTACCAATAGTTTCGGTTACATAAGCCGCACTGGCTTTACGCATTCTTGGATAACCCGTCCATTCTGATAAAGTAGTTTGAACTGCATTTTGAATATTTGTATCAATAGTAAGATAAATTTTATATCCGTTCGTGCGAAGCTCATTCTCAATTTTATTTCTGTTTTCTTTATTGTCTTCAAGTCCGCGTTGAATTATTAAATTATTAATTATATCTTCAATAGCATATTCAACAAAATAAGCATATTGCAGCTTGTCGGATTTAAAGGAAGAAGTTTGTTTAACATCTACCTTTTCCGCTAAAGCAGCGGTTAATTCCTCGTGAGTAATTCTTCCTGCAGAATACATGCTTTGAAGAACAAGATTTGTTCTGTCATCTATAACTTCAGGGGTGTTTTTTACAAAATAGTTAGTGCGGGGATTATATTTATTTGGGCTTTGAGTAATTCCAGCAAGCATTGCGCATTCACGCAGAGTCAGCTGGCTTACATCTTTGTTAAAATAGTCGTTAGCTGCTGCTTCAACGCCATAGTTGCTTCCTCCCAAAAGTATGGTGTTCATATATGATTCAAGTATCTGGTCTTTGGAATAACTTTTTTCAAGAACCATAGTCATATAAGCTTCTTGAATTTTTCTCTTGTAACTACGCTCAGAAGTTAACATACGTATTTTAACCAGCTGCTGGGAAATTGTGCTTCCGCCCTGAACTGTTGAGCTCTGTAAATTTCCCACAAATGCGCCAAAGAGACGTTTATAGTCTATACCTTCGTGGGAATAAAAACGTGTATCTTCTATAGATACAAAAGCATTTGTTAGGTTTTTAGGCATGTTTTCCAGCTTGACCCATACCCGGTTTTCAACCCCTGTATATTTTGCGATTTCATTGCCGTTTGCATCATATATCAGGCTGGTTTTTGAAAGATCTGTAAGAGTTGCAGAATTTACAAGGGGAGACGTTTCAACATATGCAGATGCAACGCCAAACAAAGCGCCTATTGCGCTTATAACTCCAATGAACATAAAAACAATGAACATTCTCATTGTTGAAACAGCAACGGAAAGCAAAAAGTTTCTTGGCTTATTTTCATATACAAAAAACTTTTCGGAAAAGAGCCTGTCTTTAAACGAGCGCTTCTTTCCCGTATCGATTTTTCGCATATCAATTTTTCCGGTTTCTGCCTTTGGTATTACCATTGTTTTGCTTGTATCGGTTAATACTTTGTTTTTTGCAGATTTATTGCTTTGTTTAACTGCATTTTTATTAAAATTTGTCTTTTTTTCAGCAGCTTTTTTGGAAGCCTTATTTATGCTATTGTTTTCTGGAGCAGCTGATTTGGCAGATAGGCTCTTTTTGGGCGCCATAGTTTTTTTAGCTGCTTTCTCATTTGGAATTGATGTTTTTTTCTTGTTATTAGCTAAAACATTATCTTTAGGCTGAATTTTATTTTGCTTTGGTTTACTTGTTTTATTAAATTCATTAACAAGTTTTTCAGAAGCAACTTTTACATCCTTAGAAGAGACAGGCTTTTTAGCCGGCTTATTATTTGGAATTATTTCCTTTTGATTAAAATCTATTAACTCTTTAATTTTTTCGGGTATTTCACTTTGCTCTATACTATTTGGTTTATTCTCACTTGTATTCTTTATGAAAGCTTTTTTTGAGCCTTTGTTTATGTTGTTAATTCCCTGGTTAAATCCACCTGAAGAATTGTTTTTATTCATATCAGGAGTATTATTGTTGGAATCGTTAGCCATTACTTTCCTCCACATTTATATAGATATTAAAATTATATCATAAATTGTATAATACTTAAACAGTAAAATTATTAAAAAAAATTAAATATTATGATAGTAAAAAACATACTTATTTAATTAAGGAGAATTCGTTGTTTATGAAAAAATTTTTAATTATTTTTTGTATTGTTATTGTATCTGTAACTTTATATATGATTTTTGACTGGTATATGCGAACAGTGTTTTCAACTATAGCTATGGAAGAAAGCACAAAAATTCTAAGTGATTGCCTTGACGATGCACTTTCGGAAACTATAACCGGCGGAATAAGCTATGAAGATTTGGTGACAATTAGGCAGGATGAATTTGGAAATATAATTTTAGTTCAAAGTAATACAATTAAGATGAATATAATTGCCAGTGATGCGGTTAAAGCAGCGGAAGAAAAACTAAAAACAAAGGGTGCAAACGGAATTCAAATTCCTTTTGGATATTTGGTTGGCGGGCAGCTTTTTTCAGAAAGTCTGCCTAATGTAACAGTTCATTTTAGACAGGTAGGAAATGTTACTTCATCTTTTTCCTCATCATTTACCAGCGCCGGAATTAATCAGACTATTCATACGGTTAATCTTACTTTAAATGTAGATGCTTTGTTGCTGATACCAAATAATAATATGAATATAAATACAAATATCACCGTTCCTGTTTGCGAAACAATTATAATAGGAAATGTACCGACTGAATATTGGAACTATAATAACGGAAACGGATATAATTAATAATTTGAATTTGCCAAGGAAATATTGTATTATGTATTCATAGAAATTTTTGGGAGGTTACCTAATGTCAGGACATTCAAAGTGGAATAATATTAAGAATAAAAAGGAAAAAACAGATTCTCAAAAAGCGAAGGTGTTTACTAAACTTGGAAGGGAAATTGCAATTGTTGTTAAAGAGGGTGGGAGCAATCCGGAAAATAACAGCAAATTAAGAGATGTTATTGCCAAAGCAAAGGCTGCAAATATGCCCAACGACAACATTCAAAGGTCAATTAAAAAAGCTGCAGGCGAACTTTCAAACGTAAATTATGAAGAGAATATTTATGAGGGCTATGGCCCCGGGGGCGTGGCGGTTATAGTCGAAACCCTTACTGACAATAAAAACAGAACTGCCGGTGAAATGAGATATATTTTTGACAGAAACGGTGGCTCTATAGGCGCCTCAGGATGTGTATCATGGATGTTTGACAGAGTTGGTACCATATATATAAACAAGACTGAGCAAAGCGATGATGACGCTGTTATGATGGATGTTCTTGAAGCGGGCGCAGAGGATATGCAAATTGAAGATGATTTTTATAAGGTTATTACCGATCCTACTAATTTAACGGCAGTGAGGGACGAGCTTGAAAAAAATGGTTACGCCATTGAAATGGCAGAAATAGACAGAATACCGCAAAACACCGTTACACCTCTTGATGAGGATGTTGCAACTGTTATAAAGTTAATTGATGCTCTGGAAGATAATGATGACGTTCAAGACGTTTATCATAATGCAATTTTAGAAGAAGAATAAAAATTAATAAATATATTGTTAAAAAGAAAGCACAAATAAGTGCTTTCTTTTTAGTTATACTTTTTTTTCAAAAGAAGTTTTGCATTTTGGACATGTGATTTTAATTTTTCCTTTTCCCTTTGGAACGCGGAGTTCTTGCTTACAGGAAGGACATTTATAAAATTTATATACGGCTTTTTGCTGTTTACGCCTTTTGTATTTATAAAACGGAGTTTTTATCTTATAAAGAAATCTTAAAAATATCATATTTTCCTGTCGCCTTGCGTAAACATTTTTTGAAAACATGCGGAAAAAAGCAATAAAAAGTAAAACGCTTGACATTATATTTAGGGCAGCAACTGATAATATTGCAGACAATATTGAAAGAATAAATCCTGTTCCTATAAGATAATTCGTAAGTGTATCAGGACCGTTTCTTCCTATCATAAAACGTCTTAACCAATCCAAATCTAAATACCTTCTTTCATTATTACATGTAATAAATTATAATATATAATAATGAATAAGTCATGAATAAAATCAAAAGGAGAAATTAAATGATTACAATTAAAGAATATTCCGATAAATATTTACATGAACTTACAGATTTGTACAATCTTTGGGATGATATAGATGATTTAACAGATAATGAAATGTCTCAGACTATTAAAGCCTATGAACAAAACACAAATAATAAAACATTTTTAGCTTTTAATGAAGATGAAAAACCAATAGGCTATATATTTTGCGGCATATGTTATTATGTGGGAACTGCTTCGTTTTTAGAGATTATACAGATAATGATAAGAGAAGAATACAGGGGACAGGGTGTAGGCAAAATGATGATGGATTATGTTGCAGACATGTATTTTAAACAGGGGATAAGACAAATTCGTCTGCACTCAAGAGTTAAATTAACAAAAGCCCATGCCTTTTATAAAAAGCTGGGCTTTAATGAATTTAAACAATCTAAATTTTTTGTAAAAAACTTATAAGATTAATCTTCGTTTATTTCATGAATTGATGATAAAATTTCTGAAATATTCGTTTCCGAGGATTTTGCTACCATGCCCTGATGCTGCTCACACACCCGGTTTCCTCCATGGGTTTTGCTGCCGGTGACATGTACGCATATGTGTCCGTCATAATTATTTCCGGATACATGACCGTTTCCATGGGGCATAGTGTGCATTGACGCAGCATAAAAATTACCTTTAAAATAAACTGCAATGGCTCTTCTGGTCCAACTGTTGCCGTTAATACTTTTTAACTTTTCTGAATCCGCAGCAGTTTTTGGTTCTGTATCAAGATGTTTATTTCCGCCATATCTTACTGCATTAAAATAAATGCCTGTTTTTAAATCAATAATTGTGTATGTGTCTTTTTGCCGTCTTATTAAACCTAAAATTTCTTCAGTTGTTATTGTTTTTGGATATATTTCCGTTAAATCTGTTTCCGGCTTTGGTTCTTCCGGAAGAAATTCATTTACATCATTTATAGGCTCTACATCAATAATTGCAGGCATAATGCCATCTGTAAATTTTGGAAAAGGAGAAAGCTCCTCCTCATAAGTCTCTTTTGATTGTGATGCAAGTTCTTGTGAACTTGTGCCGGTAATTGGATTAATAATGTCAAACTTTGCGGATGATGCATTGGATGCAAAAGGTATAAGGCATACTGCCGTCATACTAAATGCAATTACAAATTTGCTTTTTCTCTTAAAAAAATTCAATGTATTACCTCCGTGAAAATCTCAATTGAATAGTATGTGTTATTGCAACAATAAAATGTTACCCTTATATTACAATATTATTTCCTGGTTGTCAATGATAATAAACATTTTGTTAACTGACAACTTTTGTATCTTTATGAAAGGTTTTGTATATACATTATAATTTTTTGTTTTAAGTAAAATTTGTTAAGTAAAACTTATATTCTTGCGACTCCCGTTTTTTTAGCTGCATCTGCAACAGCCATTGCAACAGCGCTTGCAACTCTTGTATCAAAAGGAGCGGGGATGACATAATCTGCATTTAATTCTTCATCGCTTATAAGATCTGCAATGGCTTTTGCAGCTGCTATTTTCATTTCATCATTAATATCCTTTGCTCTTACGTCAAAGGCTCCGCGAAAAATCCCCGGAAATGCCAGCACGTTATTTATTTGGTTTGGGAAATCACTTCTGCCTGTTCCTACAACAACGGCTCCGGCTTTTTTTGCTTCTTCCGGCATAATTTCAGGAACAGGGTTAGACATTGCAAAAACAATAGGATTTGCATTCATTAATTTAATCATTTCTTTGGTAACAATATTCGGTCCTGAAACGCCTATAAACACGTCTGCACCTTTCATAGCGTCTGCCAGACTTCCTTTAATCATATCTTTGTTTGAGACTTCACTGATTTCTTTCTTAATGGCATTAAGATTTTCTCTGCCTTTATATATAGCTCCTTTTCTGTCACACAGTATTACGCTGTTAAGCCCAAGGCTCATAAGCAATTTTGTAATTGCAATTCCTGCCGCTCCCGCTCCGCATACTACAACCTTTTGGTCTGACAGTTTTCTTTTTGTAAATTTTAAAGCGTTTAACATTGCGGCAGTGGTAACTATTGCGGTTCCATGCTGGTCATCGTGAAATATTGGAATATCACAAAGCTGTTTTAAACGCTTTTCAATTTCAAAACACCTAGGAGCAGAAATATCCTCTAAATTAATTCCGCCAAAACTACCTGAAATAAGATGAATTGTATTTACTATTTCATCCACGTCATGGGATTTAATACAAAGAGGGAAAGCGTCTACGCCTCCAAACTCTTTAAACAGCACACATTTCCCCTCCATTACCGGCATTCCCGCTTCCGGACCTATATCTCCAAGGCCAAGCACTGCGCTGCCATCGGTAATAACAGCCGCCATATTCCAGCGCCTTGTAAGCTCGTAGCTTTTATTCACGTCTTTTTGAATTTCCAGGCAAGGCTCCGCAACACCGGGGGTATAAGCTATTGATAAATCATTTTTATCCTTTACGGTAACCCTTGAGGATACGCTTATTTTTCCTTTCCATTCATAATGTTTTTTTAAACTTTCTCTTTTGTAATCCATAATTTTTCTCCGTTTTAAAAACTTATTTTTACCGTTAAATTTTTAAAATTTTATTTAAAAATTCATATAAATTTATATTACCATTTAATTAGGTGATAAACAACGTATAATTTGTGGTTTTTTTTTATGTAAATATAATGTATAATAACATAATAACTTTAATTACTTAATAAAAGGACGTGATATTTTGCCAACAGCAACTATAACTGCGGAACAATTAAGAATGTCCGCAATGATTTTAATACCTATGGCTTGTCTGCCGGCATATATAGCCAAGAAAAAGGGAAGG
>CAJUEF010000025.1:13577-14000 GCA_910585035.1 uncultured Christensenellaceae bacterium
ATATATGCCTATGGATTTTTTATAATTGCCCTTATACATTCCCTTATGCTGTTACCAAGACAAACAGCAAGAAATGTATCTTCAATTCCTAATTATAATTCAGCGCCCGGCATGGCGCCTGTGGAATTTACAGTGAATAAAAAAAGAATTAATTACTGCTTTATAGGTTGCCCTATGGATACTCTTTCTTATGTTATATTAAGCAAACCTGCGGAAAAAAAGCTTGTTGTTAATCTAAATTTATTTGCGGAAAAACCTATTAAGGCTTTTGATATAACTCTGGAAATTTTTGATACCATGAATGGAAAAATAGCCGATAAGGTTTTTAACAATGTTTCTTACAGCGACACTGTTAGTTTTGATATTTCCGAATATCCATACGCAATGTATATTAACTTTTCCGTTGAGCAAATATATTTTGAA
>CAJUEF010000025.1:14016-18981 GCA_910585035.1 uncultured Christensenellaceae bacterium
GACTAAACAAGGCCAGCGTCTGGAATATGATATTGACGTTTTAGACGGATATGAGCTGGAAAGACTCAAAGGTCTTACAAACAAATACGCCGTATGTCTTCCTTATAAAAAAGAAAATTACTGGATATGTTCCTGCTCAAAAGCAAACAATGCAGATAAATGTGTCCTTTGCGGCATAGAAAAAAATACTTTATTTGAAAAAGTAGATAAGGACACTGTACGTGAATTAAAAAATGATTTAATAAGAAGAAATAACCTAAGTAAGTTAAACCTTTCAATTCCTGAAAGACAGGCTTAATGGGGAGGAAATAAATGGATACGGTAATTGAGATTGCAAAAAATGCTAAAAGTGCAACAACAGAAGTTTTACAGCTTACCACAGGTCAAAAAAATAAAATATTAAAGGATATTGCAAGCGCGCTTATAAATGAATCAGATTATATAATTATGCAGAATAAGCTTGACTTAGAATCAGGGGCTGCAGCCGGAATGAGCAAAGCGCTTTTAGACAGACTGACTTTAAATAAGGAAAGAATAAAGGATATGGCAAAAGGAGTTTGTCAAATTGCAGATTTAGATGATCCTATAGGCGTTGTAAATGAAACCCAGCGCCGGCCAAACGGACTTAAAATTGGCAATATGTGCGTTCCTCTCGGTGTTGTTGCAATTATATACGAAGCAAGACCAAATGTTACCAGCGATGCCATTGCTCTTTGCCTTAAAACCAGTAATTGCGTTATTTTAAGGGGCGGTAAGGAAGCAATAAACAGCAATAAAGCTATCGTAAAAATAATTACAAGCGCAGCGGAAAAAGCAGGCTTGCCTGAGGGCGCCATAGGTCTTATTACGGATATTTCAAGAGAAAGTGCAAATCAGCTTATGAAACTTCATGATTATGTTGATTTGCTTATTCCAAGAGGCGGGGCTTCATTAATTAATACTGTTATAGAAAATTCAACTGTTCCAACTATACAGACGGGAGTTGGAAACTGCCACATCTTTGTGGAAAAAACAGCGGATATTAAAATGGCTAAGGAAATTATTATAAACGCTAAAACCCAGCGGCCATCCGTATGTAATGCGGCTGAAACTTTATTAATTGACGGAAATTTGGATACAGCTGCACAAATGGACATAATAACATCACTGCAAAATAGCGGTGTTGAAATTCATGGAGACGATAGGGTATGCAGTATGTGTGACGGAGCTATTCCTGCAAATGAGACTGATTTTGAAAATGAATATTTAGATTTAAAAATGGCAGTTAAAATCGTAGACGGTTTTGACGAGGCTGTAGCACATATACAAAAATACTCAACAATGCACAGCGAATGCATTATAACCAATAATTATGAATTATCTCAAAAGTTTTTGGATACGGTTGACGCTGCCGCTGTATACGTCAATGCCAGCACAAGGTTTACAGACGGATTTGAATTTGGCTATGGCGCAGAGATGGGAATAAGCACGCAAAAGCTCCATGCAAGAGGTCCTATGGGGCTTAAGGCGCTTACCTCAAATAAATATATAATATATGGAAACGGTCAGGTCAGATAGATGGATTTATTGCAGCAGATAGAACATGAACTTCCCAGTATGAGTAAAGGACACAAGCTTCTTGCAGGCTATGTTTTAGAAAATTATGATAAAGCCTCATACATGACTGCGTTAAAGCTTGGCAAAGCTATTGGCGTAAGCGAATCCACAGTTGTAAGATTTGCATATTCCCTTGGTTTTGACGGATATCCTAAATTTCAAAAGGCATTAAAGCAGCTTGTACAGTCAAAGCTCACATCGTTGCAGCGGTTAAAAATTGCTCAGAATGAAATGGAAAATTCCAATGTTGTGGAAACCATATTAAAAGAAGATATTGCAAATATAAAAAACACTCTTGAGCAAATGGATATTAACGTGTTTAACAAGGCTGTTGAATCCATTTTAAGTGCAGAAAAGATTTATATTATAGGGGTAAGGTCTTGTGAAGCTCTTTCTGCTTTTCTCATTCATTATTTGGCATATCTGCTGCCTGACAGCCTTTGTGTTATGCCCACACATGCGGATACATTAGAGTATATCATACGAATAAATCCAAGGGATTGTTTTATAGGAATAAGCTTTCCGCGCTATTCCACCAAAACTTTAGACGCAATGAAATTTGCAAAGGAAAGAGGCGCAAAAACCATTGCAATAACAGATACGCAAATGTCTCCTCTTGCAAAGGAAGCGGACTATGCCATTTTTGCCAAGAGCAATATAACAGCTCTGGCAGATTCCCTTGTTGCTCCTCTTAGTGTTATAAACGCACTGGTGGCTGCAATATCCCTGCATAGGCAGGATGAAGCCAAAGAATATTTTGAAACTTTGGAGGAAGTTTGGGGGACATCTAAAATATATTCTAAAAAAGGAGAACAATGAGCAGGCTTATAGTAGTTGGAGGGGGAGCCGCCGGCATGCTTTGTGCCATTGGCGGAGCAAGGTCCGGCAAAGATGTAATATTAATTGAAAAGAATGAAAAGCTTGGCAAAAAGCTGTTTATAACGGGTAAAGGACGTTGTAACGTTACAAACGCAGCAGAAAAAGACGAGTTCTTTTCATGTATAATGTCCAATCCCAGATTTTTATACAGTAGTTTTTCCATTTTTAATAACAACGATATTGTTAATATGATTGAACAAAACGGTGTGCCTCTTAAAACCGAAAGAGGAGGGAGAATATTTCCTAAAAGCGACAAATCCAGCGATATAATAAAAGCTCTTAAAAAGGAATTAGACAAGCTTGGGGTAAAGGTGCTTTTAAATACAACCGTTAAGTCAATAATAATAAATAACCGCAGGGCTAAAGGGGTAGTTACTTCTAAAGGCGAAATAGAAGGAGATAGCATTGCTATATGCACCGGCGGAGCTTCTTACAGTTCTACAGGTTCTACTGGCGACGGATATAAATTTGCTAAACTGGCAGGGCACGGCGTTACTGAGCTTGTTCCTTCTCTTGTTCCCATAAATTGTAACGATGGATTTTTACAAGAGCTTCAGGGACTATCTTTAAAAAACGTAAGCCTTGTTTGTAATTACAGTGGTAAACAGATATACAAAGACCAAGGGGAAATGTTATTCGCTCATTTTGGTATAACCGGTCCTCTTGTTCTTACTCTTTCATCTGTTCTCGGTAAAGTAGATTTTAATAAAGTTGAAATTTATATTGATTTAAAACCGGCTTTGGACGAACAAATGCTGGATAACCGTCTGCTCAGGGATTTTGAAAAATATAAAAATAAACAGTTTAAATCATATCTTGCTGAATTATTGCCAAAAGCAATGATACCCGTATTTTTAAATTTACTTAAAAAATATGGGATAACAGAAGATATGAAAATAAATTCAGTAAAAAAAGAACAGAGAAAAGAATTAATAAAGCTTTTAAAGCGCTTTACTTTAAATCCAATATCATACAGAAGCCTGGACTTTGCAATAGTTACAAAAGGCGGAATAAATATTAAAGAAATAAATCCTAAAACTATGGAATCAAAGCTGATAAACGGTCTTTATTTTGCAGGAGAGATACTTGATGTGGACGGCAAAACAGGGGGATTTAATCTGCAAATAGCCTTTACAACAGGGTATTGCGCAGGAATTAGCAGTTAGAAAGGAATTCTCAATGAATGAGCATATAACAATTGCCATAGACGGTCCGGCGGGCTGTGGTAAATCCACAGTTGCCAAAGAGCTGTCAAAACGGCTGAATATTATTTATTTGGATACAGGTGCAATGTACCGCGCTGTGGCATACTGGGCAATTAAAAGCAATATAGATATAAATGAAAACAATCCTGATTTTATGAATATGCTTAAGAGCATGTCTATGGAAATAAAATATGTGGATAAATTTCCAAATGTAATAGTAAACGGCGAAAATGTTTCCTCTTATTTGCGGGAAAAAGAAGTTTCAATGAAGTCATCAATAGTCGCAAAAATACCTGCGGTAAGAAAGAGAATGGTTGAGCTTCAGCAGGAACTGGCAAGGTTTAACAGCGTTGTTATGGATGGACGGGATATTGGCACAAAAGTTCTTCCGGCTTCAAAAAATAAATTTTTTCTTACGGCAAGTATTGAAGAGCGCGCTAAACGCCGTTATTTACAGGAAAAAGAAACGGGAATATCCATTGAAGAAATAAAACGGGATATAATGCTAAGGGATGAAAATGATAAAACAAGAGCAGCTTCTCCTCTTGTAAAAGCTGATGACGCCATTGAAATTGATACCAGTGATTTAACGGCTTTGCAGGTGGTTGATATGATTTTTAAGCGGGTGAAAAGCAATGTTTTATAAATTTATGAGGGCTATAGGCCGTCCGTTTTTCTATTTGTTTATTGGAAGAACAAAAATAATAGGAAAAGAAAATATTGCGTTAATTGATGAAGGCTCTGCGATAATTTGCGCCAACCATATGTCCAACTGGGATCCGGTAATACTTGGCGACACCTTCCCAAGACCTATAAATTTTATGGCTAAAAAAGCGTTATTTAAAAATAAACTCATGGCAAAATTCATGTATGCAGGAGGCGCTTTTCCTGTGGACAGAGATACAAACGACATTGCAGCAATTAAGCAAGCGCTTAAAATTTTAAAATCCGAAGAAATTTTGGGAATATTTCCAGAGGGACAAAGAAACAGGGACGGATACGTTCATAAATTTAAAGACGGATTACCGCTTATTGCACATAAAACAAAAGCGACAGTTCTTCCTGTTGGCATAAAACGTCGAGTGGGGCTTTTTAAAAGGCCCATAGTGGAAATAGGAAAACCTGTTGATTTTAGTGAATTCTATTCACAAAAGGCTACATCAGACATATATAATCAAATGAACGATATATTGCATAGGGAGGTAAGCCGCCTTGTTTACGGCGAAGAGATAAATGGCTAAAATTATACTGGCAAAAAACGCCGGATTTTGTTTTGGAGTGAAAA
>CAJUEF010000025.1:18991-25390 GCA_910585035.1 uncultured Christensenellaceae bacterium
TATTAAAAAATATGACGAGCTTTACACATATGGAGAAATTATTCATAATAAAGACGTTGTAAAAATGCTGGAGGAAAAAGGAGCGGTCACTATTGACAGTCTTGACGGCATTAAAAATACAAATATTCTTATTCGTTCTCATGGAGTTCCAAAAAGCATATATGAATATTGCAAAGCAAATGATATAAATGTAATCGACAATACATGTCCTTTTGTTTCCAAAGTACATGAAATAGTAAAAAACGCAAAAGTACCTGTTATTATTATAGGAGAGGCCTCTCATCCTGAAATTATTGGAATTCGAGGATGGGTGAAAGGCGAATGCTTAATAATAAACAGCATCGAGCAGGCAAAAAATATTCCTGAAATGAAAGAATGTATTGCTGTTGTGCAAACTACTTTTGATAAAAACAGGTATGATGAAATTGTTTTGGCTATAAAAACCAGAGTACAATTTCCAAAATTTTACAACACGATTTGCAATGCAACGGCAATAAGGCAGCAAGAAGCAATTGAGCTTGCAAAAAAAGCCGACTGCATAGTCGTCATTGGCGGAAAACACAGTTCAAATACCAAAAAATTATTTGACATTTGTAAATTATATTGCAAAAAAGCATATTTTATTGAAAATGCTGGCGAATTACCTCTTGAAATAACTGAAACTAGTGATATAATTGGGGTAGTAGCAGGTGCTTCAACGCCTGATTGGATAATTAGGGAGGTTATAACCACGATGAGTGAAAACGAAGAAAACGTAATTGAAAATGAACAGAGCTGCTGTTCAGCAAAAGCTGAATGTTCATGTAGTGAAGCAGCAAAAAATACTGATTTAAATAAAATACAGGAAACGGAGAGTAAACAAGTCGTGGAGGATAAAGACAGTTTTTACGCTGATTTAGAAAAGTCTCTAAAAGCAATCAGAGTTGGTGAAATAGTTAGCGGAAATGTAGTTCAAGTAAATAAAGATGAAGTTTTTATTAATATTGGATATAAATCTGACGGAATAATTCCAAAAAATGAATATTCAGCAAATTCATCGGTTAATCTTTGTGAGGAGGTTAATATTGGCGATGAAATTGAAGCACAGGTGATAAAGCTTAATGACGGCGAAGGAAATGTGCTTTTATCTGTTAAGAGAATTGCAAGCAGAAAAATGTGGAATGAGCTTGAAGAAAAGTTTAAAGATAAAGATGCAGTTTATACTGTTGTTGGAAAAGAAGCAGTTAACGGCGGCGTTATTGCAGATCTTGACGGTATAAGAGTTTTCATACCTGCTTCTTTAATTGATATTAAATTTGTTAAAGACTTAAATCAGTTTGTAGGGCAAACATTTGATATTAAAATAATTGAGTTTGATAAAAACAAGAAAAAGATTGTTGGTAATCGCCGTGTAATTATTGAAGCTGAGGCTAATAAACTTAAAGAAGAACTTTGGAGTAAGTTTGTTCCTAAGCAGCAAATTGAAGGCACAGTAAAGCGAATAACAGATTTTGGTGCCTTTGTTGACATTGGCGGGGTAGACGGTCTTCTTCATGTTGCCGATATTGCATGGTATAGAATTAACCATCCTAGCGATATTTTAAAGGTGAATGATAAAATTAATGTTTTAATACTTTCAGTTAATAAAGAAAAGGAAAGAATTTCTCTTGGTTTAAAACAGCTTCTTCCAAAACCATGGGAAACTGTAAGCAGCAAATATTCCGAAGGTCAGGTTATTAAAGGCAAGGTTGTTCGCGTTCTTGATTTTGGCGCATTTGTTGAGCTTGAACCTGGTATAGACGGGCTTATTCACATTTCTCAAATTGCCCTTAACCACGTTGATAAAGTATCTGATGAGCTTAATATTGGTGATGAAGTAGAGTGCAAGATACTTTCCGTGGACCCTGAAAATAAAAAAATCAGCCTTAGTATTAAACAGCTTTTAAGAGAAAGAGCGCCAAAGGATGAAATTGCAAATAATGATGATTTAATAAAACCTGATGATGAAGATGACACATATATTCCTGAAATAACAGAATCTTCAGTTTCTATTGCAGAGTTTTTTCCGGAAAGCTTTTTAGATGAGTTAAAAGACGAATAAAATAGTGTAAAAAAGACGCAAATTACTTGCGTCTTTTTTTTATGATATATCAGATAACACTTGTGTTATTTTATACCATGTAACAGGTCCTATAACTCCGGAAACGGGAATGTTAAATTGTTCCTGAAAAGCCGATACTGTTTGCGCTGTTTTCATTCCATAATATCCAGTTTCATCCACCGTTGGAATAGATTTATAGACAGCAGCTATTCTGTTTAAATAGTTTTGCATTAGTTTTACATTACTGTTTTGAGAGCCTATTATCAAATCAGTACCTGGAAATGGTTTGTTAATATCTGTTTCGGAAGCAGAAGGGAAGCTGTTTACAAGAGATAAATACACATCGTTTAATTTATTCCACGTTTCTTCATTTACAATTCCGGTTTGAGGAAGCCCGTAAGCCCTTTGAAATGATTTAATACTTTGTTCAGTTTGATCGCCAAAAATGCCATCAATATTAACTGTTTCAATTTCATCATTAAACAAAGCAACAATACTTAGCATATATTGTATGGCTCTCACACCATTGCCAACATCACCGTTTTTAAGAGTTGTTCTATAGTTTTCTAAAACATCCTCAAGCTGTATTCCTTCTGCATCAAGTTCTGCCAGCCTTTTAACGGCAGCATATACATAAGCTATCTTATACCATGTTGCTTTACCCACTATGCCGTCTGGGTCAAGGTTAAAGGTTCTTTGAAATTCTTTAACAGCATCCTGAGTGCTTATACCAAAATAACCTATAGCATCATCAGGAATTTTTTTAATACCAGGATAGTTTTTAGCAATTCTGTTAAGTTCAATTTGAAGAATTCTTACAAACACACCGCTGTCACCTAGTTTAAGAGGTGTTCCGGGATATGATTCGGGAACATTTTGAACAGGAGCATTTTCTATAATTGTAATATCATCTCCATAATAATTCTGAAGAATTTCTAATGCTGACATACCTTTTTCTGCAAAGGTTACAGTACCCCATTGGGAGAGGCCATCACATTGAACTGATCTTCCGTCGCAATATTGAGTAAATAGTGGAAGCAGCTCACCTTCCCGCACAACATAGTTATTGAAAACTTCATCTACAATTTCACTTATATTTTCAAAGACATTTCTTTTATTAACATATGCCTGGTCATAGGCAGGGGAATTTGTTATATCAAAATTATATCCCCGTGTGCGGTAATGCTCAGTATATAGCCTGTTTAACGCAAAAGATATTTGAGCAAGAACATTTGCTCTTATTGCTTCTTCTGGCCATGTAGGATATATTTCGCTGGAAGCAACATTTTTTATGTAATCTTGGAAATTCACTGTAACATTTGGGGCATTGGAGTTTGGCGGCCCTAAATGAACAACGATCGTTTCGGGTATACTTAGTTTTACTGCCATAGATTTCCTCCTTAAAGGTCTTGTGGTTCTTGCTCAATTATATATTCTTCATCATTAGGATTTTCTCCCTTTGTTAAAGGCATCATTTCAACGCTTTGAATGGAAACAATGTCAGGAAAAACAGGTACATTTACAAAGTATTTTGTTTGATACCCCGGATGCTCAACTTTTACATCATAACTAGCATATGGCTGGCTATCGTTTGGCGCTAATGATAACTCGCAGTTTACAGTTTCCAGTTCTATAGGTTTAGTGCTTCCATCTTGATTTGTGGTTAATTCAGCTACAGCTTCCTTTTTATCTCCTACTTTTTTTAACACAGTTACTTTTGCGCCTGAAACGGGCATTGCCATTTGTGCTTTTAATGTTTCAACTTTTAAAAATCCAGTTTCTTTATTCAAACTATTCACCTCCTGTTAATATATAGATATGTATTAAATAAATCTTTGTGAATGTTTGATTAATAGCAAATTTATTAATGTATGTAATAAGCAGCAATTATGCTATAATAACCATAAAAGTGTTGAGGAGAAATTCTTATAAGATAGACTTAATGAAAATGCAAAGTATCAAAATAAATATATAAGATTTTCTTTTTATAAAAGAAAAGGTAAGACTTTTATATGATTTTTAAATACTAAAACTTATTAAAAGGTGTCTATAATAAAGACTTAATGTTAAAAAATGAATTTTTATAATATTCCTGAATCAATAAACTACATACTAGAATCACTTAATAAAAATGGTTTTGAAGCATATCTGGTGGGAGGCTGCGTTAGAGATATGGTATTGTCAAAAAAACCAGAAGATTTTGATGTGTGTACTAACGCAAAACCAAAAGAAATAGCAGATGTTTTTAAAAATCACAAAACAGTTTTTACCGGAAGCAAATTTGGAACAATTACTGTTGTAATAGATGAATTTACTGTTGAAATTACCACTTACAGGATCGACGGAAATTATATCGATGGAAGGCATCCAAGTAGCGTTGATTTTTCTAACTCTCTTTTTAAAGATTTATCCAGAAGAGATTTTACAATGAATGCAATTGCCTTTAATAACACGGTTATAGACCCCTTTCACGGACTTGATGACATAAAAAAAAGAATAATACGCTGTGTCGGCGAGCCACAAATACGGTTTAATGAAGACGCTCTTAGAATATTAAGAGCTATTCGTTTTTCGGCACAGCTGTCGTTTTCTATAGATGTAAAAACTTCAGATGCAATTAAAA
Source organism: uncultured Christensenellaceae bacterium (assembly GCA_910585035.1). Classification (GTDB taxonomy): domain Bacteria; phylum Bacillota; class Clostridia; order Christensenellales; family MGBC116941; genus MGBC116941. Next base: position 23,695 of record CAJUEF010000025.1, read on the forward strand.
AGCAATATAGAGAACTTAACAAAGTATCCGGTGAAAGAAAGACTTTAGAATTATTAAAAATTTTGGATTGTAAAAAAATAGGCAATATTCTACTGGAATATAAAAATATATTTGAATATTTGATTTTTAATAAATATCAAATTAATGAAAATTATTGGCAGAGCTGCTGTAAAGCCATTGATTTATGTAAAAATTGCGGTCAAAAGCTTGCAGTTTTATATTATTATTATATAAAAACAAATAATGAAATACCAAATGAACACATTGAAAAACTAAAACTGCCTAAAAAATTAAAAATACAGATTAACGATATTTTAAAAACCATTGACTATCCTTTATTTCCAAAAGATTATAGCATAAAGTTTGCATTAAATAAAATGGATAAAAATTTATTTTTTGATTTATTAACCGTTTTAAAAGCAATACAAATTGCTGAAAAAAAAGATATTACCGTGCTAAACAAAATAATTGAAACTGCCAATAAAATAATTAAAAACAACGAATGTTTTAGTATATCCGGTTTAGACATATCCGGTGAAGACATTATTAATGCAGGCATTTCACCCGGAAAGCAAATAGGAGAGCTGTTAAATCTGTGTTTGGAAAATGTAATTTATAAAAAAGTTAAAAATGAAAAAAATGAATTAATTAAATTAATTTTAAAACTTAAAAATAACAAATTTTAACTTATTATATTTAAACAATATTCTTTAAAATCTGTTGATTTATTTTAAAAAATGCATTAAAATATTAATACTACTTAAAAAAAGTAATATATTTGTAATTGTTTTAAAAGGAGTGATAACATGAAAAAATTTTTGACTGCTATGCTCGGAATAATGCTAATTGTTGTATCAAGCTTTACAACTTTTGGTTTTACATCTGAGCAGCAGCCAGATAAAATAACTGATTTTACTTTAATGGAAAATCAAATCAACATTATTAACGAGGATAAAAATGTTGTAAATTCCACAAACAACAATGCTATTGAAAAGCTTGCTGCACTTAATGCACCAAGTAACTGGAATTTAACAGGAGTGTCTGTAAACAATAAATACAATTACGTTGTTGGAGATATTGTAGTTATAAAGCCAATAACCACAGGTAACACAAGCGGTGTAAAATACAAATATGTTTGGAGCAGAAATAACTGGAGCAGCTGGGGCGTAATTGGACAAGTTACAACAAGCAATTTTATGAACCTTAAGTTAAGCGCACCAGGAGAATATATGTTTACTGTGGATGCCATATACGGCGATAAGGTTATTTCTAAATCAGTTACTGTAAACGTTAAGTCTTCACAAACAAGTGCAAAAACATGGAATCTTACCGGAGTTTCTACTGATAAAAAATCATATTATACCGGAGATACTGTAGTTATAAAGCCAATAACCACAGGTAACACAAGCGGTGTAAAATACAAATATGTTTGGAGCAGAAATAACTGGAGCAGCTGGGGCGTAATTGGACAAGTTACAACAAGCAATTTTATGAACCTTAAGTTAAGCGCACCAGGAGAATATATGTTTACTGTGGATGCCATATACGGCGATAAGGTTATTTCTAAATCTATTACTGTAAACGTTAGTTCGCCTCAATCTGCTATAAAAACATGGAATCTTACCGGTGTTTCTACTGATAAAACATTATATTACACCGGAGATACTGTAGTTATAAAGCCAATAACCACAGGTAA
>CAJUEF010000026.1 GCA_910585035.1 uncultured Christensenellaceae bacterium
TTTTCTTTTTTCTAAAAGAAAAAGAAGAGAAATAAGCAAAAAAATACAGCCTTTATGGCTGTATTTTTATTATCTATTCATTATGTTTTGTTTTTGTGGATAAGCTTTCTATGCTTATATTTACATCATGTTTAATAGGCTCCCATTTAACCTTTTTAAACAGTGCAGCTACTGAAATAGGTATGTAAGTAAATATAAAAATTGGGAATGTAAAACAATACAATATTCTTTTAACTACAGGACAATGGATTTCTTTCCATTCAGTAATTGTTGTGATAACACCAAAGAAAAACAATATAAGGTAAAAATATACTATGGACATGCCAAAGCCCTGCAGTATAATCGGTATTACGGATTGTTTGACTCCTTCTTGTATAAGTTCTAAAACAATAAATCCACAGTTGACAATTACGCTTATAAAGGTCAAAAATATGGCAGGAAGAATAGTCATCAGCATATCAAAGCAAGCGAAATTTCTGAACATATTTTTAAATAGTGAAAATCCATAGTGCATAACTACCTGGTAAAAACCTTTGCACCAGCGCATTCTCTGTTTCCAGGACTGGCTAAAGGTATAAGGCTGCTCATCATAAAGCTTTGCCTTTCCGCAATAGCCGATTTTTTCCTTTTGTAAGATATTGGCAACTGAAAATTGAATATCCTCTGTAAGCAGGTGATATTTCCAGCCATCATTTTCTTCAACCAGTTCTTTACTGAGAAGAAAGCCTGTGCCTGATATTGCACAACTGGTGCCAAGCAGCATACGTGCGTTGTTTAGGTATTTTGCTTCTCTTAAAAACCAAAGGGCATATCCTGCGGATATCCAGTTACTGCCATAGTTTTTTGAATTTCTGTAACTGGTAATAGCTCTGTAACCGTTATCAAAAACTTTGTTCATTTCAGCAACATAGTTTTCATCAAGCAAGTTATCCGCATCAAAAAATATAAATGCTTCATAGCCGTTATCTGCATATTCTGCTTTAATAACGTCAAAAAAGTAATCAAGAGCGTAACCCTTGCCAACTTCTTTATCGTTAAAGCGTTCTAATACATATGCTCCGTGCTGCCTGGCTATTTCTGCCGTATTATCCGTGCAGTTATCCGCTATTATAAAAATATCCACCAGCTCGCCGGGGTATTTTTGTTTTTTAACAGAATCAATAAAGTTTCCTATGACAGCCTCTTCGTTTCTGGCACTTGATACCACTGCAAACTTGTGCTGTTTTTTTGCTTCATATTCTTGCGGTTTCTTTACAAATACAGATATCAGGTAAATAAACTGATAAGCGTAAAGAATAATGAATATTATGAAAACCGCCATATTAAAGCCTGTTATAAAGTTTAACAGAGAAATGCTCCTCCTTAGACTGTTAAGCCACCAAAACATATATATAATCGGTGGCGTTCATGAAATATTCATACATTTATTAATTATATCATTTTTTCAGCAATATACAAGAAAAAATTTGGGGCGAAAGCACGCCCCATAAAAAATAAACCTTTATTTTTTCTTTTCATTGTCTTTTGCTCTTATTTCCACACGTCGTATTTTGCCGCTTATGGTTTTTGGAAGATTGTTTGTAAACTCAATAATTCTTGGGTATTTATAAGGAGCTGTTACGTTTTTAACGTGATTTTGCAGCTCTTTTTTCAATTCCTCGCTTGGCTCATAGCCTCTTGCAAGAGTGATTGTTGCTTTAACCACGGAGCCCCTTACAGGGTCTGGAGCGGCGGTTACTGCGCATTCAAGAACGGAAGGATGCTCAAGAAGCGCACTTTCTACCTCGAAAGGTCCTATGCGGTAGCCGCTGGATTTTATAACGTCATCTGCGCGTCCTACATACCAGTAATATCCGTGTTCATCTCTCCATGCAACATCGCCGGTATGATACACTCCGTCTTTCCAGGCTTCTTCGGTTTTTTTATCATCTTTGTAATAGCCTGTAAACAGCCCCACCTGACCGTTTCTGTTAGCTCTAAATACAATTTGGCCAACTTCACCGGTTTTGCAGCTTTTTCCGTCTTCAGATACTATATCCACATTGTATGTAGGGCTTGGTTTGCCCATGGAGCCTGGCTGCACGTCTATCCATTCATAGTTTGCCATAGCAAGGGTACATTCTGTCTGTCCAAAGCCTTCGCGAAGCTCCAGACCCGTAATATCCTTAAACTGTTTAAACACTTCAGGGTTGAGAGGTTCACCGGCAATGGAAGCGTGTTTTACACTTGCAAAGTCTTCCTTGGTAATATCCTCTTTAATCAAAAAGCGGAATACTGTAGGAGGAGCGCAGAAAGTGGTTATTTTGTATTTCCTGATTTTTTCAATAAGCTTATCAGGCTCGAATTTATCAAAATCATATACAAAAATTGCGGTTTCACACATCCACTGACCGTACAGCTTGCCCCAGGCAGCCTTACCCCAGCCGGTCTCTGATACCGTGAGGTGAAGCCCGTCTTCTTCACAGTGATGCCAGTACCTTGCTGTATGTATATGCCCGAGAGGATAAGTATAGTCGTGTGCCACCATTTTTGGATAACCTGTTGTACCTGAGGTAAAGTAGAGCAGCATAATATCGTCATTGCATGCGTCTAAATCTCCCTCAGGGCGTTTGAACTCGTCACTGTATTTTTCTATTTCTTCATTAAAATTTTCAAAGCCTTCTACGTTTCCGGTGCAGGATAGTATTACAGGTCTTGTTCCCATTTCCACGCCTTCAAGCACGTGTTTTGGAACGTCGTTGGTTTCTGTGCACACAATCATATCCACATCGCCCATTTCAACCCTGTAATTAACATCCTTTGCCATAAGCAGGCTTGTTGCCGGAATTGTAATTGCTCCCAGCTTGTGAAGGGCGAGAATGGAATACCAGTATTGATAATGTCTTTTCAGTATCAGCATTACCGACTTGCCTTTGGAAATTCCTTTACTTTGGAAATAGTTGGCCGTTTTATTGACTTGCTTTTGAAGCTCCCCAAAGGTTATTATTTTTTCATTATCCTCTACGTCGCACCATATCATAGCAATTTTATCAGGCTTTTCATTTGCAATTTCATCTATTACATCATAGGCAAAATTAAATTTATCAGGTACGTTTATTCTGTAATTTACGTAGAAATCTTCATATGAATTAAATTCAGTTCTATTTATATATTTAGAATATAAAGCCATTGTCTTCTCCTACTTAATTATGATTGCAAGCATTTCGCAATCGGTTTTGCCGATAGCCGTCATGCTGTGAGGCGTGTTTGAATTATAGTAAATGCTGTCGCCCGCATTTAATTCGTATACATTTCCGCCAAGGTCTATTTTAAGAGTGCCTTTTAAAACATAGTCAAATTCTTCGCCTTCGTGTCTGCTGTAAATTCCAAAGCTTTCACTAGGCTCGTATTTTTTCACAACGTAGAAAGGGCTTGCCTTAGCGTTTTTAAACGTAGCTGCCAAATGCCTGTAAATAAATTCTTCGTTGCGTTTAAAGAGAACGCCTTCACCTTTGCGGGTAAGACATTCAAATTTAAGCTTAGGGTCGTCTCCTGTAAGAAGGCTGGTAATATCCACGCCTAGAGTTGAAGCAATACATTGAAGCTGGGAGAAGGCAAAATCATTTTTACCCTGTTCCATATCCTGATATTCGGAAATGGAAACGGAAAGTTTGTCAGCCAGTTCTTTCTCGGTTACATCGCAAATATCCCTGAGACTTGCAATTCTTTCACCAACTAATTTCAATTCGTCTTCCATATAAGTTTCCTCCTACTAAATATTTAAATATTTTATTTATTAAACAAGTTTTGATACCCAGTATTCCCGCTCCCCAGGGAGCAGGTCTACAGGAGGAATCTCTATAATTGTGTAACATCCGCTTTTAAGGCGGCATGCCGCTCTTGCACAGCCTGTCATTATCTGTGCTGTAAGCGCCGGATTATCAATGGTCATATTAAAACTCATACGCTGGTTATTCACGCCGCTGGACATTCCAAGGCGCTGTAAGTCAACACCGTGACCTGCATTTTTAACTTCGTTAATATCTTCAACCTGAATAACGTGGGTTTCATCATGAACAAAATAAGGGTCGTTTTTAACGGCATTTTCTACCCTTGTAAACTCAGCGCCTTTTTCAAGCTGCACATATACCATGCGCCGGTGAATTCCTGTGCCAAGAGGAATGGTCATTGAGATAGCGTCTACAACGCCGTCAATTGCTTTAACGGCAACACTGTGACCCATGCTCATACCGGGACCGAAATTAGTGTAAGTAACTCCTGTAGGTATCATGGCCTGCATGAGTACACGTATACAGGAATCGCTTCCCGGGTCCCAACCTGCGGCAGTTACGGAAACGGCGTTTCCATCCTTTGCCAGCTTATCCAGCTTGGCGCGAACATCCTTTATCTGGGTGTGAATGTCAAAGCTGTCTACAGTGGAAATACCCTTTGAAAGGTATTTTCCCGCAGTATCAGGAATGCTTCTTGAAGGTGCGCAAAGTATTACCACGTCAATTTTTTCTGTTAAGTGTTCTATATCCGTTGCAACAGGCACATCAATAGAAGGGATGGGAGAAGGAGTTCTCCTTATAATTCCGCAAAGTTTCATATCATCAGCTAAAAGCACAGCTTTTACTACGCTTTTTCCAATGTTTCCATATCCTACAACAGCTACGTTAATCATAATTTCACCTCTTTATATTAAAATGTCAATAATTAATTATTTTACCACTATGGAATAAAATGTACAAGTGCTTTGTCGCTTGTTTGTCAGTTTGTCTTTAAAAAATTAAAAGAAGTTAATGACTAGGTTTTTTAGTTTATCGCCAATATTATAGGCTATCCGACATAGTTGTAATATTGTTACACATTAAACTTTTAGTGGGGAATTCCGATATTTATAATACATATTTCCTTTTTTTATGAAAAAGAAAAGTACCAAAAAGAAAACCACATATATTTTTTACTGTAACTTACTTTTTTATAATTAAGTTTTTTCTTTAAGAAGAAAGGTGAAAAGGGATTATAACATCATGAAAAAAAGGAGGCGGAATATTTGAAAATTGACAGCTCTAATGTGGCTCTTGCCGCAGACACCAAAAAGTCGGAAGCGCGTTATAAAAAAGAAACAATGCAGGTGGCAACCCGTAACGGCGCACTTATAAACATAGAAAGAGAAGAAGGCTATATTGAAGATACTGTTACCATATCCGACGAGGCCCGCACAATTATAAACCAAAATGAAGCTAACATTACGACAAGTATTGGACAATCGGGATTTTCCTTTGATATGAACGATTATAAGAGCACACAGATTGAAGCGCTTACCAGGATGATAAGCATGTTAACGGGAAAAAAACTGAAATTTTTTACGCCGTCTAAAATGCTGCAGCAGTCATTTACCGGCGAGGCAAGGCGCATGGAAGCGCAGAGAATGCAGATGCGTTTGCAAGGCAGTATGAGCGGCGGTGGGAAAAGCATACTTGGCGGCGGAGTTGTGGGGATTAATTACCAGTCTACCGAAACCCGTGTGGAAAAGGAAACCATGAATTTTGCAGCAAGGGGAACAGTGAGAACAGCAGACGGCAGGGAAATTGATTTTTCCGCAAGTATTTCCATGAACAGGGAATTTGTTGAAAAGACAAATATGTCCTTTCAGGCAGGTATTATGAACGCTGTTGATCCGCTGGTAATTAATTTTGATTCTGCCGGAACTGACCTTACCGAGACAAAATTTTCCTTTGATTTAGACTGTGACGGCATTGAGGACAGTATATCCTTTGTCGGTGAGGGCAGCGGATTTTTAGCTTTGGATATTAATGGCGACGGAAAGATTAACGACGGCAGCGAGCTTTTTGGAACCCAGTCCGGAAATGGGTTTGCTGATCTTGCCAAATATGATGACGACGGGAATGGCTGGATAGACGAAAACGATGCTATTTACGACAAGCTGCGTATATGGACTAAGGATAAATATGGCAATGACAAGCTGCTTGCCCTTGGAGTTAAAGGCATTGGCGCAATTTATCTTGGCAGCACCCAGAGTGACTTTACTGTTAAAAACAGCTCTAATGCGGCTCTTGGGCAGGTGCGAAGGACGGGCATTTTTCTAAAGGAAAACGGTGAAGTGGGAACAATTCAGCATGTGGATTTAATGATGTAATTATTACATTTATTTTAAGAGAAGTATAATATTAAAAAAGTACATAGCATATTGATATAAAAAGGCTCCATTAATAAGTATGGAGTCTTTTTATAAGGCATTTTAATTTATTCATGCAGGCTGCGTTCCTTATGGAGCTTACATTTTTTCATATAAATCGTATGATAGCCTAAGAGTGAGGCTACTCCTAAAATGATATTAACTGAGCCAATAAGCTTGTTTGTTAAAAATCCCATAAATACATTTAATATGCCTATTGTTAAGTTTAATAAACATAGAGATAGTATAAGACAAAGTATAGTATTAATATGTTTTATAATTGAATCTATGTCGGAAAATAGTTCAAAGGGGGTATCGGAAGCTTTTTTGCGAAGATAAACCCATCTACACCAGCTTCCAACAAATTCTATGCCCGTATCCTTTAAAAACTCTATATAATCCATGCTGCTTTTATTTGATGCTCTCTTTTCCAATAACTCTAAACGGTATACATATTCTCCCGGCAGACCATCCTCAAAAACGTAAGTGCAAAAGCCTGTTTCTATTAGCTGCATACCCATTGCAGACATATCGTTAATCCATTGTTCTTCTTTATCAAAATCCCAGACAAAGAAAAGTTTGTGTATTTTTTTAGTCAATTATTTCACCCCCGATTATTTTTTCGCCGTTTTTAATCAGTTCGCGCAAACGGTGAATTTCACCTTTTAATATGGATTTTCCAAGCTCTGTAATAACATATTCTTTTTTTCTGCCGCCGGAGATTTCAGGCAGGGCGTTTATCCAGCCTTTATCCAAAAGGGAATTTATTGCGCCATATAGAGTGCCGGCAGCAAGGCGCACTCTTCCACTGGACATGGCCTTAGTTTTTTGCATAATGCCATAGCCGTGAAGAGGCTCGCAAAGAGATAATAATATGTAATAAACTCCCTCTGTAAGCGCTATGTTTTCCTGATTGTTACTCAATATTTAAGCCTCCGTTATAACTATAACCGATATATCGTATTACGATATAATTATAACGTCAGACGATATATTTGTCAAGGGATTAAATTTTTATTTTAAGAAACAAAAAAAGCCCACCTAAAATGATGAGCTTTTTGCTGCAATATCTTTTATTTCAGTGCGTTTTCCAAATCGGCTATAAGGTCATCTATATGCTCCGTTCCAACAGACAGGCGCACTGTAGTTGGAGTTATACCCACTTTTGCCAGTTCCTCTTTGGACATTTGCGAATGAGTTGTTGAAGCAGGGTGAATAACCAAAGATTTAGCGTCTGCAACATTTGCAAGCAGTGAAAAGATTTCAAGCCTGTCAATAAAGCTTTTTGCATCATCTTCACTGCCGCTCATTTCAAAGGTAAATATAGAGCCTGCGCCCTTAGGAAAATATCTCTTATAAAGGGTGTTATACTTATTATCCGCAAGTGAAGGATGGTTCACTTTACTTATTTTAGGGTGGTTATTTAAAAAGCTTACAATTTTAAGGGCATTTTCTACGTGGCGTTCTACACGAAGTGATAGAGTCTCCAGCCCCTGGAGGAACAGGAAGGAGTTAAAAGGGCTGATTGCTGCGCCTGTATCCCTCATAAGGGTGGTACGCATTTTTATTATGTAAGCAAGGTTTCCCACTGCCTCTGTAAATACTACGCCATGATAGCTTGGATTTGGCTTTGTAAGACCAGGGAATTTATCACTTGCGCTCCAATCAAATTTACCTCCGTCAATGACTACGCCGCCAAGAGAGGTACCATGACCGCCAAGGAACTTTGTTGCAGAGTGTACTACAATATCTGCACCGTGCTCAAGAGGGCGGAAAAGGTAAGGAGTTGCAAAGGTGTTGTCTACAATAAGAGGTATTCCGCTGTCATGAGCTATTTGTGCCACTGCTTCCATATCGACTATGCTCGAGTGGGGATTTCCCAAAGTCTCTGTGAACACTGCTTTTGTATTAGCTTTAATTGCATCTTTAAATTCCGATACATTGTCACCGTTTACAAAGGTTACTTCTATGCCCATATCCTTTAAAGTGTTTGCAAATAAATTGTAACTTCCTCCGTATATTGCTTCTGAGGATACAATGTGGTCTCCGGATGAAGCGATGTTCTGAATTGCATATGTTATTGCTGCGGCGCCGGAAGCGGTGGCAAGGGCAGCGGCTCCGCCTTCAAGGGCAGCGATGCGGGTTTCAAAGACATCGGATGTAGGGTTCATAAGACGGGTATAAATATTTCCGCCTTCACTAAGATTAAATCGGTTTTCTGCCTGAAGAGAATTTTCAAACACGTAAGAAGTTGTTTGATAAATAGGAACAGCCCTTGAGCCTGTGGCAGGATCCGGAGTTTCTTGTCCTGCATGGAGCTGGAGGGTTTCAAATTTGTAATTGGTTTTAGACATAAAAGGATCACCTCATTTATTTAATTAATAATATGAATAAATATACCATAAAAACAGTAGGAAATCAACGAATAAAGGAAAAGATTTATTAAAAATGATTTTTATTAAGTCGTTTTACCTTTATGAGATAATACCTTTTTATGGTTTTGTTTTAAAAAATTAAAATTGACGCAAAAAGTGTTTTGACGTTTTTTCGTTTTTCCCGGGGAATAATTCATAATTTATAGATATAGATTTAATTATTATTGGCAAAACAAGAAAAAATGTATATAATTATTTTGCATATTTAAAGATGACTTCAGGAGGTATAGAAATATGACAAAACGTCTGTTTGCTTTGATATTTGCCGTTATAACTATTATGGCAGTTACCGGCTGCAAAAATAAAAATGACGAAGAAAAAGATATTGAAAGTGGTACTGAAATAATTTCCGGAAGTGAAAACATATCCGCTGTAAACACCAAAAGCAAAAAGTTTATTTTAGAAAGCCTTAATGCTGCGGAGCATCCGGTAAGGCTGGTTTGCATGATAATGCCCCTTTCAGGGAATATGCAAGAGGCAACTAAAACAGAAATGGGAATTAGCGGCGGAAATTATTATGTGGATATGACGACAGAAGAAAACGGACATGTTACAATTATGATTAAGGACGATTATGTTTACACTATATCTCATGACAGCAAAACAGCTATTAAGACGGTAAAAACCGATGATACTGATGACATTAATCCTTTTATTTTTATAATGGATAGAGAAAATATAAACTTAAATTCAAGCAATATGAGCGCCGGTCAGGATGAGCTTAATGGAAAGCCTTATGATTATGAGGAGTTTATTTCTGATTCCAAGGCTATACGCTTTCTTTTTGAAGGCGATGTTTGTAAAGCCATTAAATCAACAGAAGATGGAGTTACAGAAACACTTTTAATCGAAGAATATGATGAAAATGTTGATAATTCTAAATTTGAAGTGCCAGAAGGGTATAAGCTGACTGAGATTTAATAGAGTATAAAGCGGTGGCTTTTAAAATAAGCCACCGCTTTTTTATTTAATTCCATTAATTCTTTTGTGTAATTTTGTATTTTAATGTATAATACAAATAATAACGGTTTATTGATGGAGGTTTTAGTGATGGTAAACGAACAGACGTTTAAAACTGCTTTTAGCGGTTTTAATAAACAAGAGGTTATTGAATATATTAATACTCTTAATAGAGAAAAAGATAATTATACAAATAAATTAAACGTAAGAATAAGTGAATTGGAAAATATTGCGGCAGAGCAAAAGGCGGCAATTAAAGCCAAAAATAAAGAGATAGAAAAGCTTCTTGATCAGGTGGATGAGGCGCAGGGCAGAGTTGGGGGAAAGCTTGGTGAAATGTCCAGACTGGTAGATGAGATGACTGCCGGCGAGAGAAGTTTAAAAGAGAATTTTAATAAAAAAGAAGCTTCATATAAGTTTGAAATTAAAAAGCTTGAGATGGAGATTAAAAAGCTAAAGAGCAATTTGCAGGAAAAAGAAGAAACCTTTACCAAAGAAACGGCAGATATTAAAATATCTTCCCAGATAGCAATAAACGATGCTAAAGAGAATTGCATCATGGAAATAGATGATTTAAAAAGGGAATATGAGGAGAAGATAAAAAATGAAATATGCCGCTTTGAGGAACAAAGACAGGCTCATAATAAGGAAATAAGCGCTTTGAAGGACGCTCATAAGCAGGAAATTATTCAGGTTGAAAGCAGCAATAAAAAAGCTATTGAGATAGCCCGCGCTGAAGTTTCCGAAATAAAGGCAAGTCTTGATTCTGCAAGAGCCATTGAGGAAGAGGCTAGGATTAGAGCTTCAAAAATGATTGCGGATACCAGAATGCAGTGTGACGACATGAGAAAGAGAATGGAAAAAGAAGTTGCGGATTTACGTGAGGAATCCATGTCTATTGTAGATAAAGAAATAACTTTGCGTAAAAATGAAGTTAGGGAAGCCTATAAAAAGCTTCAGGAAATTATGGATGCTGTGGATAACAGCAAGGAAAAATTTGCGGGAGAATGCGACAGAATAAAACAATCGCTTCAAGGACTGCTTTAAAGGAAAATAGTTGTTTAATAACTTAGGAGGGCATTAAATGTATTGTAAAAAATGTGGAAAGCAAATACCTACCGATTCAGAGTTTTGCACTTATTGTGGCTCAAGACTTAAAGCTCCTAAAATGGAGGATATTCTTATAGATGAAGATGATTTGGATGGAGACAGCTATATAGCCGTAAACAGCCCGGCTGTCACGCCTGATGAAAATGAGAATAAGGAAGCAGATTTACAGGAAAATTTAAGCGAGGCCAATGGGGATTTGCAGCCACAAAAAGAGCAGCAAAAAACCGAGGATAAGGACACGCCTAAATTTGAATCCTTTTTGGAGGATGAAAATGAGGAAAAAAGCAGCAATGGAAAGCTAATGTGGATAATTGCCGGTCTTGTTGCTTTAATTGCCGTTATTGTCTGTGCTATATATTTTAGCTCTTCAAGAGGCAAAAAGACACCAGAACCCACTTTAAGCGAACAGACAAATGCAAATGCCCAGCAGGTTACCACTGCAAAGCAGACGGAGACTCAGGCTGAAGATCAGAAGAACGGATATTTTGAAAGGACTTACAGTGACGGAAGTAAATACAGCGGCAATTTTAAAGACGGCGTTTGGGATGGAGAAGGGGTTTATACAAGCGCAACAGGCATTGTTTATAAAGGCACCTTTACAAAAGGAGCGATTACGGGTAAGGGAACTATAAGATATAAAAACGGTGATGAATATCAGGGAGACTATAAAAACGCCCAAAGAGACGGTCAGGGAGTGCTTTTCTATAACGATGGCTCAAAATATAAAGGCGCTTTTTTGGTGGATAAGAAAAGCGGATACGGCGAGATATGGTATGTTAACGGTGATTATTTTGCAGGTATGTTTGTAAATGATGTTAAACAGGGCTATGGAGAATATACCTATGAATCAGGGGCAATATATAAAGGGCATTATCAAAGTGATTTACCTCATGGTGAAGGTCAGATGAACTATTCCGAAAAGGAATTTTACCGCGGCAATTTTAAAGAAGGCAAGAAAAGCGGGCATGGAGAATATCATTTGGAAAGCGGAGATATAATTTCCGGCAACTGGACCAGCGACGATATTACAGGACACTTCACATATTATGACGCTCAAAAGGATGAAATAGAGGCAAATGTATATTTTGAAGAAGGCGAGCGCAAAAATAAATAGAGTATATGTTGAAAATTATTTATTAATATTTAAACTAAAAAGGCGGTTTAAAAATCTAAACCGTCTTTTTTTAATTTATAAATGTTTTTAAATTAAGTTTTTCTATTGATACAACGCAATTAATGTGGTTTCCGTTGGGCTAAGGTTCCCACCGTGATAACGGAGATAAAATTTATATCCCGGGCATATTTCGTCAATCATGCGGGGAATTTTCCATAGGTCTTCGTTATTATGGTTATAAACCCATTGGTATCAAATCCATCATACTTTGCACATTCTAAAACTGCCTTTTGAGCTAATTCTAAATCTTCAAACAAAGTAACAGGGACTTCGCTTAATGCGCCTGCTTCGATTTTGGATCGAATATAGTTTTCAGCTTCCTTTATTGTAGACAGCAGAGATGAAATTTCCATGTCATGCTCCTCTTTTCTTTGTTCAAACTGCCTTTTTTGTAAACAGTATTCGCCATCATCATAGCACTTTTTATTAAGGATTTCAATTAAAAGTGGTTGACCGCTTTCTGTATGCGTCGTTATCTTTTAGTTGTAACTGACTTTTAACCTGAGCAAGCTGTTTTTCCAAAGCTTTGATTTTTTCCGGGTCGTTTAAAGATTTTATTTGCTGTTCCAATTTCTTTTTTTTAGCTTTTAACTTTTTAATTTCTCTATCTACTTTATCAGTATTTGCTATGCATTTTTCTGTTTTTTTATCAGGATTGCTCTTGTCGGGACTATCGGTATTAGGAGCTTTTTTATTAGGATTTGCAGCCTTGCTTTGTTCCGGCTTTTTATTTGGGTCGTTAAATTCAATTTTGGGGTTACCCTCTTTATCCGGTGTCACCTTATAAATACCGGCAGACTGTTCTTCTGATTTATCCTCATATATGTCTTCGTAATCTTCAAAAGGTTTTGTTTTTATGTCCGGGGCATTTACTGCATTTGCGACAGGTTCATGACTTTTAGGTTTCAACGTCTGCTTTACATATTCATTTGAAACATTATTATTAATATTTTGTACATTCATATTATTTCTGCCTCCTTTAATTTAATATTCTTTAATTTAATATTAATATGCGGTCTGCTGCGTTTCTACAAAAATGTTGTGAGATGCTTTATGGTTGCTTTGAAATGATAAGCAGGACGCTTAAACAAAAAGTATTATTATCTGTGCTAATATCCACTGAGCCGCTGTGTTTTTCAGCAACAAGTTTAATGTTTGTAAGTCCAATATCGTATTTAAAATGTGGATTGCCGCTAAAGGTGTTTTCTATTTCTATTAAAAACAAATCTTCCTGTATATGACCCGATATGTTGATATATTTATCCCTATCCGGCTCTAGTTTTTTACATGCGTGAATTGCATTATCAAGGGCATTTGAAAGGATAATACAAAAGTCCATATCGCTGATGTTGCATTTAGCAGGTATTGCTAAAGAACTGTTTACTGTAATATTATTACCGGCGGCCAGGGCGGCTTTGTTTTCTAAAAGTATATTTACTACGGGGTTTCCCGTTTGAAAAGGGAAAGATAAACCTGAGGCGGTGATATTCATTTCTTCTATATAGGTTTTTGCTTTTTCAAAGTCGCTGTTTTCCAGCAGACCTTTTATAATTAAAATATGATTTTTCATGTCGTGTCTAAGTGATGTTGTGCTTTTATAATGGGCTTCAGCTTCTTCCACATACTGCTTTTGAAAATAACTTTGCTGCTCAAGGATAGACAGCTTTTTGCTGATTAAAAATCTGTCAGTTAATTTTTGATATGAATAGAGTATGACAAAAATACTTATTATGCCTAGAGTTTGAATAATAAGCATTTGGAAATGAATTCTATAGGGAAGGTTATAGGTGTGCTCTATAGTGATAGAGTTTCCGTAAAATGTATAATTAATATATCCGCTAACGGTAAATATCATTAGCAGGGGAATTAAAATCATCATCACATACTGGCTTTGAGCGTTTTCCTTATGCTTCATATATTTTAAAATGGTTAAGTAGCATAAAGCAGACAGGCAAAGGGCAAGCAGACTTCCAAGTATCATAAAAACATAACTTAGCGCCATTGGATTTATGTGGTATAAAAATGAAGATAAAATAATCGATACAGAATTAAAAATGCCGTAACAAAGCTGCATAACTTCTACTGTCAGCACAGCGTATAAAAAACAGAGCTTAATGTCTGCTTTTAGCATTATAGTACCATATAGAATTAGCATTATAATTAGAAGTAAAAGTATATACAAAGAAGGGACGGACACTGTGCTTATAATAAAGCCCAGAGCAATAAAAGGAAGTATTTTTGCAAAATTAACATTTTTCCTTAAATATTTGCTGAAAAATATCAGCATTACAGATATTTCAAGCATTGCTTCAAAGTAAGGATAAATAATGTCCATCCATATAGTCATTTTTCATTTCTCCGTTGTTTCATATATTTAAGTATAAAAGCTGAAAATTCATCTTTGCGTAAACGGGAAACGGGAACTAAATCGCCGTTTGTCATGTAAGCGAGCCCGGATTTATAACTTTTAAGATATTGTAAATTTATTAGATAGCTGCGATGGCACTTATAAAAACGATTATCCAGCTTTTTTTCAAGATTTTCGATTTTATCATAATAGTCAATAACCAAGCTGTCTTTTAAATGCAGATAAACTTTTCTGTTTATAATTTCACAGTAAATAATATTTTCAAATGGAATAATGTTTATGTCCTTGTTTTTTTGTATTAACAAATGTTCATCGTTTTTGTTTTGAATAGCTTTTAGAGCCCTGTTCATCGTTTTTATAAAGTTATCTTCCTTTAGTGGTTTGGTTAGATAATCAAAGGCCTGCACCTCAAAAGCATCAAACACATAATCCTTTAAAACTGTGACGAATATTAGCAGCCCCTTGTATCCTTTATCCCTTAGCTTTTTTGCGGTTTCAAATCCGTCAAGTTTATCCATTTTAATATCCAAAAAGATAATATCTAAATTATTGTTGCTGTTAAGTAAATCTTTTCCCCCTGAAAAGCTTGAAATATTCACTTTAATATTTTGATGGTTAAAAAAGGACGATATTTTTTCGTAAAGCATATTAAGCATAAAGTTTTCATCATCGCATATTGCAATTTTTATCAATTTCTTACACCTTGTTTTTGTTTTATATTATATACGAGGTTGTGTGCTGTCTACAAGATGGGGGCAGTTAAAATACCTCAATTTAGTATTGACATTAGCTTGACATTTATTGTGATAAAAAACGGTAAGTTTTAAAATGAAGTTGAGGTAAGAAATCAACTTCATTTTTTATTAAAGAGGTGCTGTTGAGGATTGTCTCACTTGCACCTTGAAAAAAGAATAACCCTGCTACTTTAGGTATGCTGGACACAAAGCTAAATGAAGCCGATACTATCTAAAAGCTGAATTGTGCAGGGGGATAGCTATTATTGTTTAAGAGGTAAAAATAATATGAATATTAAACAGGTAATTCCTGATATGGAAAAAACTTTTGGAGTGTTAGAATTTGCAGGCGAAGATGAAATTGTTGAGGAATGGATAAACGGCAAAAGACAGCAAATAGGGCGTAGGTATAACTTATACTCCAATATACAGCGAGCAGATAATATTGAGGTGATTATTCCTACGTCAGCAGGAATAAAAGAGTTTGAGTTTGACGAAGAAGTTAAGCTTGTAAACCCAAGAATAAAAGCCGAAGGCTATTGGGTAGAAAACCGAGCGTTTACCAAATATATGCTGTATGCCGACGATATGGTGAAAGCTGCTACTTAAAGGAGTATAAAATGAAATATTTAGTACAAAGTCGGTGCTATAACAACGGTACGTCTGTAGTTAAAATTCATGAATTACATGATAACCTTACGATTGATTATTTGGTAAGCTGCAAAGACAGTGATATATGGTTCTATGAATTTGATACATATAGCCTAGCCGCCGACTTTGTATCTAAAATAACTAAAGATATGAGGTTGAATAATGAAAAAATATCTTTTTGATGTAAGGGGCGTAATTACATATAAGGATGTAGTTGAAGCTGCTGACGAAGTAGAAGCTGTTGAACGTTTAAAGGAAATGCTGTTAGAGGATGGAGCAACAAAGGATGATATAATAAGCAGCACTATAGAAATACTTGAATACTGTTAAAGGAGTGAAAAATAAATGCGATTAGCTAATGGAATATTTGTAGATAATGAAGCTACATTTGGAGAGCTAAGATTTTCCGCACTTAGGAGTGAGGAAGTTGAATATGATGGTGAGGGTAACGCAACAAAAAAAGTACTTTCTCGCCGTTATGACTTAAAATCCAAAGGACAAAAACAGATGATACAGGTAAAAATCCCTGAGAGTGCAGGTGAGAAAAAATTTGATTATAACGCTAATGTGGAATTAGTAAATCCTATTTTAGGTACAGTTCCACGAACAGAGGGTCGTTTAGTTGAAGCTGAATGGTATATTAAGGCAGATGACATAGTTTTAAAAGGACAGGTACGGCGAACACAAAACATTCCTGACCATAAGTCAGAAGAAAAGAATAATAAATAGTAACAGGGGTTTGTTTATATGATAGACAAACTTAAAAAAGTACTTAATATAAAATCGAACCAAGAAAAGAAGAAATTTAGGGGTAAACGTGTAAGAGCGAATGATATTAATTTGGTTATACGCACTTTACTTTTAGGTTTCTTTTTTTTGTATTTGGTTTTTTTCTTTTTGATTAATGTGTTTACTATACGATTTAGCATAAAACAGGGATATGGCCTTTTAGAGTTTTTCTCTTTGCTTAATAAAAATATACTTTTAGGCTATGTCTTTCCTGCCATGCTTTCCGCTACCTTTTTAGGCTTTCTGTATCAGAAATTCCCGAATTATTTTGAGGATTTAAAGATAAAACAGCTTTTAGCAGAGATGATAATTGATAATAATTTGTGTGATGTTTCTACAGATAATAACAGTGCTGGCTGGTTTACCGATATTCCCTTTGGAGAAAAGAAGCACATAACCTTTTTTCCGAAAATGACTTTTGAACGCTTTGAAAGTGTAATAGTTATCCAAATAGGCATAACCATGAAAAGCTATCAGGAAAAATTGCTTGACCTTGATAATCAGCTTGAAATTGGTTTGTTTTGTGAGGTTATACAAAAAGAACAGTTTAAGGGATTTTTTGAGTATACTCTATTGCCGGACGTAATTACAAACCGCATTTCCATTGATGAAGCTGTTGCTAAAAACGGTTCAATACGTCTAATGAAAAATGTAAGTTGGAAATATGATAATTTACCACATATGCTTATTGCGGGAGGTACTGGCGGTGGAAAAACCTACTTAATACTTACCCTTATTGAAACTTTTTTACGCTCTAATGCGGAAATTACAGTGTTAGACCCTAAAAATGCAGACCTGGCTGATTTAGAGACTGTTATGGATAATGTATATCATACTAAAGACGACATTATCGGACAAGTTGATAAGTTTTATGAAGATATGCTGCAATGCTCCGAAACAATGAAAACCTTACCAAAATATAGAACAGGTAAAAACTACGCTTATGTAGGCTTACCGGCACATTTTTTGATATTTGATGAATACGTTGCGTTCATGGATATGCTAAGCAGCAAAGAACAATTTGATGTGTTGAGCAAATTAAAAAAAATAGTCATGCTTGGCAGACAGGCAGGCTATTTTTTAGTTATGGCTTGTCAAAGACCTGACGCTAAGTATTTTGGCGAGGGAATAAGAGACCAGTTTCATTTTAGACTTGCATTAGGTTTAATGTCAGAAATAGGTTATGGTATGATGTTTGGCGAAACGAAAAAGAGATTTTGCTTTAAGAAGATAAAGGGACGTGGATATTTCAGTAATGGAAGTGAAGTAATATCAGAATTTTATACTCCAACAGTGCCGGAAAACCATGACTTTTTAGCGACTATAAGCAAGCTGTATAAAGAAAGGCGAGACGGCTGCGATTGCGAAGCGTAAAATCGCAAAGACGGCGAAGCAGTTAAGCGCCGCCGTAAGGCGGTGCGTGTAAAACCCCCTATATCTAATAGGGGGGTACAAATGACAAAATTAAGTCAAGTAAAATCAATTATATTATGCATGAACAGTTGATTTTACGATAAAAAACAAAATGTCAACTCGGTAAAAAATCTTGACATTTTAAAAATGGAGTAAAAAATGCGTGTTAATGAAATTTGGTTACAACAATTTATAAGTAAACGTAAAGAATATAAAGTTTCTCAATCTAAACTGGCGGCTTCAATAGGCATGACACGTCAATGGCTGAATACGATTGAAAAAGGACACACTAACTTATCTCAAAAGCTAAAAGAGAATCTATTGTTTGAACTTGAAAAGTTTAACCCCAGTAATCCACTTAACGTAATGTTTGACTATGTACGTATACGTTTTAATGATATTGATGTACAAGACGTAGTTGAAAATATTTTAGGTATTAAATTCAGGCACTTTGTACATGAAGATTATGCTTTCTATGGCTACACTGAACAATACATTTTAGGTGATATTCAGCTTATGTGTTCCGATATTGAAGAAATGGGTATATTGCTTGAACTCAAAGGTCGGGGGTGCAGACAGTTTGAAAGCTATCTTCAGGCTCAGGGGAAAAGCTGGTATGAGTTTTTTGTAAACGCAAGACTTCAAAATGGTGTTTTTAAACGTATTGACCTTGCAGTAAACGATTTGGTCGGTCTTTTAGATATTCCATACTTAATACAAAAGTGTGAAAATGAAGAATGTGTTTCGTTATTCCGCTCCTATAAAACATATAGCTGCGGCGAATTATCAAGACAGAATGTTGTAGGTATGGGCGATACCCTGTATTTAGGCAGCAGAGCATCAGAAATACATTTTTGTATTTATAAAAAAAATTATGAACAGTATCAGAAATTTGGTATTGATATTGATGATATTGAAATAAAAAACCGTTTTGAAATTCGTTTACGGAATGACAGGGCAAAAAAAGCATTGGATGATTACTTAAAGAACAATGACATTGAAAATGTTGTTTTTAAGATAATTAATCGCTATGTCCGTTTTATAGACTCTGACAGTGATGGTAATATACACCGAAAAAGCCTTGATAAAAAGTGGGAGTTTTTTTTAGGTAATTGCCGTGAAAAAATGTGCTTAACAGAAAAGCCTGAACCTTATTCGTTTGATAAAAGTCTTAATTGGATAAAAAAACAAGTTGCGCCCACGTTAAAAACTGCTATGTTTTTAGATAAAATGAACGGTACGGATATAATCGATAAGATTATAGATAATGCTAAAATTTCGGAGAAATTGGAGATGGTTATAAGAAATAATTCGACTTCCATTTTTGACATGATAGTAATAAATGATTTTTTAAAGGAGAGTGAAATTTAATGAACTTTGGACAGAATTTATATAATTTTGGACTTAGCAACATGCAGCCTATAGTATTGCTTGGACTTGCAATTATTGGGGTGTATCTGATATATAAGCGTAAGTTTACGGAGCTGGTAGGCTTTGTAGTAGTTGCTTTGCTGGCTGTAGGTTTCGTATTTAACACTGCGGGGGTAAAGGACATATTTTTAAATCTATTTAATATGTTTTTTAAATAATAATTTAAAAAGGAATGGTAAAAAGCTTATATGAGACAGGTTAAAAGTTATTCCAATATTTGGCATATCGGCAAAGTTATTTATGCTTTGTCAGATGATTTTCATTTACCTTTTCCAATTACATTAACACAGATAATGTTTTTTGTGTCGTCCTTGTTTGTGGTGGTTGTATTGAAGAATATACCGCCTATAAGCCTTATAAACAATTTTTTAATAAAGTATCTTTGTATTCCCGGTTTTTTCACATGGTTTATGAGCAAAAAAACCTTTGACGGCAAAAGTCCTTTTGGATTTTTAAGGTCGTCAATATCATATTTGTTTCGGTATAAAGTTACTTATGCGGGGCGTAAAGTAAAGCTGGATAAGGTAATGTTAAATACAGTAATAAAATCAACGAAAGGAGACTTAAATTGTTCCCTATAAAATTTTTAAACGATAACCTTATATGGAATTTTGATAATGAGTGCTATGCTTATTATGAACTACTGCCATATAACTATAATTTTTTAAGCGTAGATGAAAAGCTGCAAATATATGAAAGCTTCAGACAGCTTATTTCACAAATTAAAACGGGTCAGGTACATTTTTTACAAATAGCGACAGAACGCAGTATAAAGAATGTACAAAATAAATCTAAAGCTCACGTGATGGGAGTGTTTAAGGATTTAACCTATAAAAAGATAGACGAACAGACAAAAGCTCTTATAAACATGATTGGCGATAATCAAGTTGATTATCGTTTTTTTATTGGCTTTAAGCTTATACCCACAGATGAAGAATTTGACTTTAAGGCTATTAAAGATAGCATAAAAGTAAACTTAAAAACCTTTGTATATGACGTAAATCATAAATTAATGGGAGACTTTGCAAGTATGACTAGTGAGGAAATTCGGCGATATACAAAGCTTGAACGTTTACTTGAAAATAAAATATCAAGGCGGTTTAAGATTAGAAGGATTGAGAAAAACGATTACGGATATTTGCTTGAGCACATTTACGGTCAAGCTTTAGTACCATATGAAGATTATGAGTGTTATATTCCCTCTGAAAAGTTAGAAGATGTAACAAATATCAAAAACTATGATTTATTAAAGCCTACCCGCTGTATGCTGACGGAAAGGCAAAAACACATTCAGATTGATACGGAGGATAAACAGACTTTTTTAACGTATATGACGATAAACACTATTGTATCTGAGCTTGAATTTCCGTCCAGCGAGATATTTTATTATCAGCAGCAGCAGTTTAGCTTTCCTGTAGATACGTCTATTCATGTGGAGGTTGTTGAAAATAAACAAGCTCTTTCAACTATAAGAAATAAAAAGCTTGAATTAAAGGATATGGATGAACATGCTTTTAAAACTGGAAACGACACTGCATTAAATGTTGCCGAAGCTTTAAATGATGTTGATGAACTGGAAGCAAGCTTAGACCAATCCAAAGAAAATATGTATAAGTTAAGTTATGTTATAAGGCTGCAAGCTGATACGCTTAATGAATTAAACCGCAGGCGTGATGAAGTCAAGGATTTTTATGATGATATGCGAATAAAGCTTGTATGTCCTTTTGGCGATATGTTAGGGTTGCATGGTGAGTTTATTCCTGCAAGTAAACGGTACATTAATGATTATGTGCAGTATGTTACAAGTGACTTTATAGCAAGCCTTGGCTTTGGCGCAACACAAATGCTGGGAGAGCCTGACGGTATATATATTGGATATAATGAGGACACAGGCGACAATGTGTATATTCAGCCGTGGCTTGCGGCTCAGGGTATAAAGGGCAGCGTTACCAATTCCTTATCAGCTGCTTTTTTAGGCAGTCTTGGCGGGGGTAAGTCTCTTTCTTGTAACTTGATTACATATTATTCAGTGCTTTATGGAGCTAAAGCCTTAATTCTTGACCCGAAAAGTGAGCGGGGAAAGTGGAAAGAAAATTTCTCTGACATTGCACCTGAAATGAATATTGTAAATTTAACGAATGACGAAAGTAATAAAGGAATGCTTGATCCGTTTGTTATAATGCAAAATGTATCGGATAGCGAAAGCCTTGCAATAGATGTGCTGACCTTTTTAACAGGTATTAGCAGCCGAGACGGTGAAAAGTTTCCAGCATTAAGGCAGGCTATAAAAAGCGTTGCCATGTCGGATAAGCGGGGTTTGCTTAGAGTAATAGAAGAATTGTATAAACAGAATAGTGATATATCAAATAATATTGCTCGTCATATTGAATCATTTACCGATTATGATTTTGCAAGGCTGCTTTTCTCGGATGGAACAAACAAGCAATCTATTACTTTAGATAAACAGCTTAATATTATACAGATTGCGGATTTGGTATTGCCTGATAAGGGCGCAAGCATTGAGGACTACACCACAAGAGAACTTTTATCAATATCAATGTTAATTGTAATAAGCACTTTTGCTCTTGACTTTATTAAAAGCGACAGGGAAATATTTAAGGTGTTTTTATTGGATGAAGCTTGGAGCATTTTAAATGTTCAGCAGGGTAAAACTTTATCGGATAAATTAACCAGAGCGGGACGAAGCATGAATGCAGGAGTATATTTTGTAACGCAAAATGCTGTTGATGTCGGTGATGAAACTATCAAGAATAATATAGGTATGAAGTTTGCTTTCAGGTCAACGGATATTGCAGAAATTAAAAAGACCTTAGAGTTTTTTAATCTTAACAGTGAGGACGAAGATAATCAAAATGCAATAAGAAATCTAGAAATCGGTCAGTGCTTGTTTTCGGACATAAAGGGGCGTTGTGGAGTTTTACAAATTCATCCTGTATTTGAAGAAATTTTAGAGGGCTTTAATACAACGCCTCCAAGGAAAGATAAAGAGAGTTGATTTCATGAAAAATAAAAAGAAATTGTATCTTATGCTTTTTTGTATTGCAGCCGTAATATTAGCTTGTTCACTTCCCGTTAAGGCTTCCGGCTTGGTAGATAATACTGTATCGTCCGCAAATGAATACAGTAGATACCCGCTTTTGAATTATCAGTTGGATTTTTTTGTTGACAAAAGCTGGACTTGGCTGCCTTGGAACTGGAACGAAGGGTTTGGCAAAACCATTGCTTACGGTCTTTATTCTATTACAAATATGATATGGATTGTAATTTTGTACTTTGCAAATTTTGTAGGCTTTCTTGTTGAACAGGCTTTTAAGCTTGATTTTATTTCTTCAACTGCTGATATAATAGGTAAAAACATTCAGCTTTTAACAGGCGTAACGCCGCAGGGCTTTAGTAACACAGGCTTTTTTGTATCGTCATTTTTGCTTATAGTGTTTGTGATGGGCGTATATATTACTTATACTGGACTTATTAAAAGGCAAACCACAAAAGTATTTCAGTCAGTTATTAGTTTTGTTTTAATTGGTGTGCTTTCAACTTCCTTTTTCGCATTTGCACCTGTATATATTAAAAACGTCAATGATTTTTCCAATGATTTGGCGGGTACGGCATTAAATATAGGAGCGAAGCTGGTGTTACCAAACAGCAGCACAGAGGGTGAGGACAGTGCGG
This sequence comes from uncultured Christensenellaceae bacterium, assembly GCA_910585035.1. Lineage (GTDB taxonomy): Bacteria > Bacillota > Clostridia > Christensenellales > MGBC116941 > MGBC116941. Next base: position 22,940 of record CAJUEF010000026.1, read on the forward strand.
CTGTTATAAGAGACAGTCTTTTTAGCTTGATGGTACGTCAGCCGTGGCTTTTGTTGCAATTTGATGATACTGATGAAAACAGCATAGGTATTGACAGGGTAAATAATATTTTAAGTGAAAGTGCAAATGAAAATCGTGAAGCAGCTGTTAAAGAGGAAATTGAACAAAGAAATAACGGTAATTTAACTATTACAGGCGTACTACACCGTCTTGCAGTAGTTATGCTGCTGCTGGTCTTTAACTTAATTATTGCTTTTTTTGTTTTGTCCCTGTGCGGCATTATGATTTTCACCCAGATATTATTTATAATATATGCTGTATTTTTGCCCCTAAGTTTAATAATAGCATTATTGCCGGGTCAGCAGAATGTTGCAAAAAAATTCTTCTTTAAGCTATTCAATATAATTATAAACAGAGCGGGTATTTCTCTTGTTATTTCACTGACCTTTTGCGTATCTACTATGATATACAGCATGACAAAACAGTTTCCATTTTTGCTGGTTTTGTTTTTACAGCTATTATTGTTTATAGGCGTATATACAAAATTAAATGAGATTTTAGGAGTTTTCAGTTTACAGAGTAACGAAATGCAGCAAGCCAAGGGACAGTTCCGAAGAGGTTATTCAAAGCTTAGGCATATGGTTCATTTTATGCAAATGCGAAGTATGACTTCAATGTTAAGGGATAAAAAGAGCAATGACGATAAACCAAACGAAAGCGCATCATCTGCTAATCAGCCACGAAATAAAATCAGCAAAGCTACAGGGGGCAGGGAGAATGTAAACGGTTCTGCTAAAAAGTGTAACACGTTATATGCAGAAAATCTTAGCCGCTCCGCAAATAGTTTTTCCAATGCACGTAGTTTAAGTGATGTAAATTCTGGTGTAAAAAACAAAGATGGCACTTTTAAAGATAAGCCAATTACCAATGCTAATGAAAAAGCAAGTAATGTTAAGCGTAATGACAATAAACCTGCCAAAGATAAAACTTTAAATAATATTAAGCGAAATAATAATGTAAAAAGTTCATCTATAAAAACAGGGAAACAGCCGATAAAAGATGATATTAGTAAAGTACAGCGTCCGAATATACAAAGCTCGGCTATAAAAACTGAAAATAAGAATAACAGTATAAGCAGCCGTATTGTTAAAAATGATGATAAATTAGGCAGAAATAAGAATAATATTCCTACATCTAATATAGTTAAACAAGATAAAAAGTCTAAAAATTTAAATTATAGAGGAGTTAATCTAAAGGGTAAACCGAAAGTTATTAATTTAGGTTCTAAGTATCATCCTGTTGCTAAGTATATAAAGGATGTTAATTATAACAATTCTATGTCGGGTCAAAGGTTTGATGTTAGAAAAGCTAATCTTCGTAGGAATGCCATAAAACAAACTACTAAACGCAGGAACACAAGAAACAACGTAAAAAACAATAACAGAAAGAAAAGATAAGCTATGAAAAAATATTTAATTGGTTTCGTGGCTTTTTATTTTACCCTTTTTTCTCTTGTGTTGTTTGTGATTTTAATTGTAGAGGAACATAAGAATGATGATAATTTAATCGGTGGCGGTCTTAATGTTTCTCAGGATGTTTTAAAATATCGTCCTCTTGTGGAGAAATACGCAAGAGAATATGACATTGAGGAATATATCAATTATATTCTTGCAATTATGGAGGTGGAAAGCGGCGGCAGAGTTCCAGACGTTATGCAGTGCAGTGAAAGTCTTGGGCTTCCGCCTAATTCATTAGAGCCTGAACCGTC
>CAJUEF010000027.1:0-841 GCA_910585035.1 uncultured Christensenellaceae bacterium
AATTACCTGTTTTAAGCCGTTAAAAGAGCTGTCAACATCTGCTTCCTTTTCCAATCCTTCTTTTGAAATGTCAATACTGTTTACCGCATTATAAATTTCAGCTATCTTTGTTTTATATTCCGCATCTTCATAAAGTTCCGGCATTTCTGAAATAAAGCCTTCCATAACCATCGCCTGTGTTGCAGCATCTTCAACTTGATTTTTTAACACCTTATTTTGGTCATAGCTGCTTTTTAATGTATTAACGCTAAGTACAAAGGAGTCAATTTCAGACATTGGTTCAGCAGCCTGCTGATCCTGCTGTACATCCTGCTGATTATCATTTTTTTTCTTGCAGCCAGTCAGTGCAAACATTGCCAGAACAACGGCACACAGTAAAAATACTGTTTTTATGATTGTGTTTTTCCTCATGCTTAATTGCCTCCTTACAATATATTATACATAAACCCTTTAAAATGGCAAGCTTTTTTTAACACGGGCAGAATTATTTACTAAAATTTGTTCTAAAAAACATTTAAACAGTACAAATTTGTTTTATCCTCTTCCCTTTTAAGCTTAAATCGTGTTAAAATATAGTAACGGAGGAAACAAGTGAATAATCCTTTTATCCATTCTGATAATAACAAACGCTATTTAACGCTGGCTTACCACAACCGTAAAATCTTTGGCGGGCGGGTTTATAAAGCATCGTTGCAGCTTGGCTGCTCTTGCCCCAACAGAGACGGCAAATACAGCACCTGTGGCTGCACCTTTTGCAGTGAAGAGGCTCCAAAAGAAAAAGCTGTTTTTCAGCAGCTTATAAATGAAGCGGCAAGAATAGAAAAAAAGTGCGGCGACGCCA
>CAJUEF010000027.1:851-7452 GCA_910585035.1 uncultured Christensenellaceae bacterium
TTCAAACCGGCTCAAACACTTACTGCGAACCTGATTTTCTTTACAGTAAATGCGCCGAGATTTTAGAATACCCCTTTGTGGTGGGTCTTTCCATAGGCACCAGAGCAGATTGCATTACAGACCGTATCGCCGATATGCTTTATGACCTTAGCTCCCGCACTTATTTAACTGTGGAGCTGGGTCTGCAAACCATTCATGATTCCACCGCAAAACATATTAACAGATGCCACACTTACAATGATTTTTTAAGAGGCTATAGAATGTTAGCCTTAAGGGGCATAAGGATATGCGTGCATTTAATTAATTCTCTGCCCGGTGAAAGCCCGGAAATGATGATAGAATCTGCAAGGGAGCTTGGCAAACTTAGCCCCGGCGGAGTTAAAATTCATATGCTGAATATATTAAAGGGCACAAAAATAGCGGACCAATACAGGTTCACCCCTTTCCCTTTGCTTTCCAGAGAGGAATATGTAAACATCGTTGTCCGCCAGTTAGAATTCATTCCTGAAACCACGGTTATTGAAAGGCTTACGGGAGACGGTGCAAAAAATAAACTTTTATCGCCAATTTGGACGGCGGATAAGCTTAAAACTTTAGTGGAAATAGATAAGCTCCAGGCTTTAAATAACTCCTTTCAGGGCAAAGCCCTCCTTTGACCAAGCAGCTTTATGCTGCATAAAATAGGTCAAAGGAGGTTTTTTTATGCCAAGAATATATTTAAGTCCGTCATCTCAGGAAAAAAATATGTATTACGATAATCAAGGCAGTGAGGAATATTACATGAACCTTATTGCAGACGCCCTTGTGCCATATCTGAATTCCAACGGCATTCAGTTCACAAGAAACACCACGGATATGACTGCCGCAGATTCAATAGTCCAGTCAAACCAAGGCAATTATGACTTGCATTTGGCGCTTCACTCAAATGCTGCTGCCGGAGAAAATGCAGGTAAGGTGCGCGGCAGCGACGTATTTTATTATCCGGGTAGCAAAGAAGGTCAGCGCTTTGCAGACATTATAGCAGAAAATTTAAAGGTGATATATCCAAATCCAAATTTGGTTAAAACCGTTCCGACAACCACTCTTGGAGAGGTAAGAAGAACAAAAGCGCCTTCCGTACTTATAGAATTTGCGTTCCACGACAATCCGGAGGATGCCGAGTGGATAAGAGGCAATATAGAAAATATTGCAAGAAACGTAGCCCTCTCCCTTACGGAATATTTTAACATCCCATTTGCCGAAGCAATGACCCCTAAACCGGGCAGGGTTGAGCTTCGTTTTGGACGCCTTAATATCCGCAGCCGTCCTTCGGTTATGGCGCCTATAGTAGGCACGGCAAATAACGGTGATGCCGTTACCGTCCTTGGAGAGGTCAACGGCTGGTATGTAATAAGGCATAACGGCGATGTCGGTTATGTAAAAAGCAACTATATAAATACTAACATATAGATGTTAATAAAACTCTGTTTTAAAAAACAAAGAACTCCCATACATAAGTATGGGAGGTTTTTTTAAACCCTTGTTTAAAAAGTTTGTTATAATAATCGGTAAAAAATCCTTATCTATGTCCTTTTATATTTCAGTTATCTGAAATCAATAAATTTAAAAACATACCTTTAATAAAAGAATGTATTTGATTGCACAAAGCAACATTCGTCTGCATTTAAAGTTTAAACATATTCTTAAAAGCTTTTAAATAAACAAATAAATTTTCCAGCTATAAAGTTAAAATAAAATTCAAAAGTTTATTTTGCCCTGTTGACTTGGTTGTTCCACCAACCTTATATTTATATTTAAGATTGATTTTTATTATGTTCAAAGCTGATTGAACGTATTTAAAGCTTAGGAGGAAGATATGAAATCACAAGAGATAACAATTCCAAAATTATTTATACTAACTGTAGTTCCAAGTGCAATATCAACTGCTCTGTACATAGCGGTAGGAATGGTTTGGCAAAGCGTTCCCTCCATTACTTTGTTTTTCATTTTATCCACTTTAACTTTATTCATATTTGAAATATCCGTTATTCTTTTAGCCAACAAACGTAAGTACGGAAATATCGGTCTAAAGATCGCGTTTTCAAAATACAGAAAAATGGATTGGTGGAAAATCCTTCTTTATGGATTTGTTTTATTTGGCTTCGCAGGGCTTATGTCTATAACCATAGGCCCTTTGGAAGACATGGTATTTTCCAAAATATCCGCACGTCTTTACATGACCTTGCCCGCATATTTTAACTGGAACAACCTTGAACTGATGAAACTATATCCTAAAAATATACTTGTATTTACCGCTGTTTTTTATATTATAATGAATGTGCTTATACTACCGATTATAGAAGAAATTTATTTCAGAGGATATTTAACCGGCGAAATGAAAAATTACGGGGCTGCCGCTCCTATTTGGGTATCAGTAGCATTCTCTTTCTACCATTGGTGGCTTCCTTTTAATAATATATTCAGAATTTGTATTTTTTCTATTGCTTCTATAATTGCATATAAAAAAGAAAACATCTATATTTCCATTGTCTTCCACTGTCTTTGCAATCTCTTTTCATCAATTGTATTTGTTATAAGCTTACTTAGCTAGATCGTGCAATTTTTACAAGACTGTAAACTACAAGACCCGTAAAACCTAGTGTTTATACGGGCCTTTGTTGTTTTCTCATCCATTAGCCGATTTAAAGCTTGCTTATATTAAAAAAATCCGCTACTTTTTATTCTTAACTTCTATAGATGCCACAGAAACCTCATAAGCTGTTTTACGCTGCACCTGTCCGTCCTCGCCAACCTTATCATATTCCCTGCTTTGCAGCCTTCCTTTAATAACGACATTGGTGCCAACTGCCAGCCCCGATGTAAAAAACGCATTGCTTCCCCAGGATATACATGGAATGTAATCTGATTTATTAAAACCCCTGTTTACTGCAAGAAGTATATCGCATATCTGCCTGTTAAAAGGCGTCGTGCGGTATACAGGCGGCTTGCAGATAAAGCCGTTAAGCATAATATCATTTTGACAAACAGTTACATGGCACGGCTCAACTTCTTTTACAAACACCGTCAGCACAAGGCAGGTTTTATTTTCAAAAAACCTGTTGTATGTACGAAGCTGGCCTTTAACAGTGTAGTATCCCCCAGGTTTCATCTGTCCGCAAAGATTTTCCGGCACCGTTAAATTCAGCACATCCACCTTATCGCTGAGCCTTTTTATTTCCATAGACGACTTAAAAAAGTCCTCGGTTTTAACGCTGTGGCTGTATTCCATATCCTGAATACATTTGCCGCTTAAAGTAATTTCATTATTGCTAATCATATGTTACCCCTCAAAAATGTGTTGGTAATACATATGACAGCCCTTTTTACATTATTCCACTGTAGTTAAACTCTTTTACAGCTATCCACCACGTTATCCATAATTACCATAATCACGTTGCTTCCCTTGCTGTTTCTGCTCTCGAACACAATTTCACTGCTGCTGAATTTAGTAACCTCACCGTTTTTCTGCACTGCTTCATACTCGGCGGAATTTGTAATATAATCCGCGAATACAAGACAGCGTCCATTGGATTTGTTCGTTTTAAAATCAAAGGTTTTAAGACCCTTTCCATTCTTGCCCTGCAAATCGTATTCAATTACCGGTGTTTTTTTCACATATCCCCTGTCGCTCACTACGATCACTTCGCCGTGGCTGTCCACCTGGCGGGCAAATATAACCTTATCGCCGTTATCCAGCTTCATAGCCTTAACCCCCGCCGTCATTCTGCCTATCGGATTTATGTCCGCCCCTTTAAAATTAATACTCATTCCATTTTTGGTAATCAGCAAATTGCTTTTACTGTCGTTGGCTGTTTCAATGACAATAACCCTGTCGTCGTCTTTAAGCTTAATCGCACCGATTTTCGACTTAACGGTAACATATTCACGGGAGGCAGTGCGCTTTATCATGCCCTTTTCCGTATAGAAATAAAGGTCGCTTTCCTCCATCTTATCAAAGACGGCAATTATAGCTTCATCTACTTCAACTCCGGCAAACAGCCCCGAAAGCAGCGCTCCTTTGTCCTTTGGCTTTGCAATGTCCATATCCTTTGGCAAAACCGTATAGCAGTTTCCTGTTGATGTGAATATATAAAGCTTTTGATTGGTAAGCATTTTAAAGCTGTATTTTGCATCCTCATCCGGCTTTTCCATGCGTTTTATGCTGCCGTCTCCATAAACGCACATCACGGTTTCCTTTGCTTCTTCTTTTTTAATAACCGTTTCAAGCTGTGGATTTTCATCCCTTATAATAGCTGTTCTCCGCTTACTGCCGTATTTTTTATTAATGTCCTCCAATTCTTTAATAATAAGGTTGTCTAGTTTCTTTTTGCTGGCAAGGATACTCTCTAAATATTTTATCAGCTTTAATATTTCCTCATATTCTTTGCGAAGAGCGTCAATTTGCAAAGATGTAAGACGCTGCAAACGCATATCCAAAACTGCCTGAGCCTGAATATCTGAAAAGTCATATGCCTCCATAAGCCGCTCTTTAGCTTCCTTTGCAGTTTTAGACGATTTTATTATGGCAATAACGTTGTCAATATCGTTTACTGCCGTCATAAGCCCGGAAAGTATGTGTTCCCTCGCCTTTGCTTTGTCAAGGTCAAACTGGGTACGGCGCGTTACAACAGTGCGCCTGTGGTTAATATAGCTGTCTATAATATCCATAAGCCCCATTTGGCAAGGCTTTCCCCCTGCTATGACAACCATATTGATGGAAAAGGAAATTTGTAAATCGGAATACTTATAAAGAGCGTTTAAGGTTGATTTCACGTTAGCGTCCTTCTTTAGCTCTATTACCGCCCTCATTCCGTCCCTGTCGCTCTCGTCCCTTATGTCGGATATATCGGTAAACAGCTCCTTTTTTTCCTCCTGCAGCTTGGATATTTTCATAAGCAGCATGGCTTTGTTTACCTGGTAAGGCAGCTCTGTTATAACCAGCAGGGTTTTACCGCTTTTTAATTCTTCCGTAGAGATTTTTGCGCGGACAATAACTCTACCTTTTCCGCTTTTATAGGCTGACGTCAGTTCGTCATTTACATACATAATTCCGCCTGTAGGAAAATCAGGACCTTTAATATGCTGCATCATCTCTTTTAAAGTTATATCGGGATTTTGCATTCTTGCAACCACACCTTCAATACACTCAGAAAGGCTGTGAGTAGGTATATTGGTTGCAAAGCCAACAGCAATGCCGGTGGCACCATTTACCAGCAGATTTGGAAATCCGCAAGGCAGCAGCTCCGGCTCTTTTAAAGTATCGTCAAAATTAAAGCGAAAAGGCACTGTATCCTTATCAATATCCCTGAGAATTTCGTCGGCAATAAGGGTCATTCTAGCCTCTGTATAACGCATTGCAGCAGCCCCATCGCCGTCCACAGAGCCAAAATTGCCGTGGCCGTCCACCAAAGTCTCCCCCATATTAAAAGGCTGGGCAAGGCGCACCAAAGCATCGTAAACAGAAGTATCCCCATGAGGATGATATTTACCAAGCACATCGCCGACAATTCTTGCGCACTTTCTATGGGGCTTGTCCGCCGTTATACCAAGGTCGTTCATGGCAAAAAGAATGCGGCGCTGCACAGGCTTAAGCCCATCCTCCACCCTTGGAAGAGAACGCTCCAAAATAACGTATTCGGAATAAGGCATCATGGAGTTGTGCATTACCTCTTCCATGGATTGTATAAATAATTTGTCCTTATCCATGTAATTCACCTATACTTTCATACAAATCCTTTTTGTTAAATTCAGCATTTTCGCTGATATATTCCTTCCTTGGCTCCACCTTGTCTCCCATAAGCACCGTAACCATTCTGTCTACCTCGGCAACGTCGTCAATAGTAACCTGAATAAGGCTGCGGTTATCAGGATTAAGGGTGGTTTCCCAAAGCTGCTCAGGGTTCATCTCACCAAGACCCTTATACCGCTGAATGGTATAGTTTTTTTTGCCCTTTGTATATTCCAGCAGCTCCTTATCGCTGTAAGCATACTTAATGCTTTTCCCAGAAGATATTTTATAAAGAGGCGGCATTCCTATAAACACATGTCCTCCCGTTATAAGAGGGCGCATATACCTAAAGAAGAATGTCAAAAGTATAGCCCGAATGTGGGCGCCGTCCTGGTCTGCATCGCTGAGTATCACTATTTTGTGATATTTCAGCTTATTTATATTAAAATCCTCCTCCAGCCCTGTATCCAGCGCAGTTATTATGGAACGGAATTCATCGTTGGCAAGCACCTGGTCTATGCGCTTTTTTTCCACATTAAGAGGTTTTCCTTTAAGGGGAAGTATGGCCTGAAACCGTCTGTCCCTTCCCTGCTTTGCACTGCCACCGGCGCTGTCGCCCTCAACTATAAACAGCTCGTTTTGCTCTGCCTTTCGTCCGCTGCAGCTGGCAAGCTTGCCCACAAGGGGAGCGCCCTTTAGTTTATTTTTTGTTCTCGCATTCTCCTTAGCTTTCCTTGAAGCCTCCCTGACCTTGGCTGCTTTAACAGCCTTTTCTGCAATAGTGCTGAGAACTGCACTGTTGCTTAAATTATCCAAAAATCCCGGAAGCGTTGA
>CAJUEF010000027.1:7462-10847 GCA_910585035.1 uncultured Christensenellaceae bacterium
AATTAACCACACTTTCCACAGCAGGCTTTGCATTGGTATTGCCAAGCTTTGCTTTGGTCTGTCCCTCAAACTGCACATTTGCCATTTTAAGAGAAATTACAGCAGTTATGCCTTCCCTGTAATCCTCACCGAGAAGATTATTGTCCTTTTCCTTTAGGTATCCAAATTTTCTGGCATACTCGTTCATTATCTTTGTATACGCCGTTTTAAAGCCAACCTCGTGGGTTCCTCCCTCAGTAGTGGGTATATTATTTACAAAAGAATAGATATTCTCCGTATATGCGTCGGTATAAGCAAAGGCAATTTCTACCTTTATATTATCACTTTCACCCTCTAAATGCACAGGGACTTCAAAAAGGTTATTTTTATCCTTGTCTATATATTTTACATAGTCGCATATGCCGCCGTCGTACTTAAATTCCCATTTATTACTGCTCTTTTCGTCGGTAAGAATGATTGTAAGACCTTTATTTAAAAAAGCAATTTCCCTTAGCCTGCGCTTTATAGTATCTACATTATGTTTAACGGTTTCAAACACACGCCCGTCCGGTAAATAAGTGACCGTTGTTCCCCGCTTTTTGGTAGCCTTAACCTTTTCCAGTGGCCCTGTAGGCTTTCCTGCGGATATTTTGCCATCCTTATCCTCTTCGCTTTTATATTCCTGGCGGTAAAGCACTCCGTCTTTTGCAACCTCGGCGACAAGATAGCGGGAAAGCGCATTTACAACAGATGCGCCAACTCCGTGCAGTCCTCCGGAATAAGCGTAGTTCCCGCTGTTAAACTTTCCTCCGGCGTGGAGCTGGGTAAATACCACTTCCACTCCGGACACCTTTAGTTTTGGATGCATGTCCACCGGTATTCCTCTGCCGTTATCCTCAACAGTAACGGAATTATCACTGTGAAGCACAACGCTTATTTTATCCGCGTATCCGTTTGCCGCCTCGTCAACTGCGTTATCCAGCACTTCCCATAAAAGGTGGTGCAACCCCCTTTGTCCCGTGCTTCCTATATACATGCCCGGGCGCTTTCGCACTGCATCTAAACCTTCAAGCACCTCAAGGTCGCTTGCTCCGTAGGTCTTTGTCATTTATTGCCTCCAAAAAATATAAATAATATTATTAATTGTCATAAAATCCGATTTCTTAAAAATACACAACATTTTATATTATATACCAATTCAGAAAAATATGTAAAGTATATTTGCCCCTTTATATCTTTACACATACCTTATATAAATATATAATATAAATACTTTCCATTTTTATATTTTAATCAGGAGATATCAATGAAAAAAACAATTAATAAATTAATAAAACCAGTAGCGCTTATAACAGCGCTTACCTTACTGTCAGCTCTGTTTTTCGGCTGCGCCTCTCCGGCATTTTCTCCATCAGGCAGCAACGCAGCCGGCGTAACCCACTTAACCGAGCTTGAAAACCAGCATCCAGGTATCAGTTTTCAAAAAAGATATGTGGATGATATTGCGGTAATAGATGTTTTTAATGATAACGGCAAAAGCAAACCCACCATGTTTATTATCCATGGCTATGGCGGCAGCAAGAAAGACAGTATATCCCTTGCAGTACAGTACGCCAGAAACGGATATTTTTCAGTTATATTTGATGCCTACGGTCACGGAGAGCGCACCGGCGGCGATTTAAAGAGTTTTCCCGAAGTTATGGCAATGTATCCATATGATATTGAAAAGGTTGTTGGCTCCCTAAAAGAGCAAAAACAGGCTGATTTGAAAAGAATGGGTATGCTTGGCATCTCCATGGGTGCATGTGCAATATATAAATATTGTACTTTTGCAGAAATCAAGCCAAAGGCAATAACTCCTTTTATAGGCACTCCTTACTACGAACAGCTTATGGATAGTGACTTATCCCGCATAGCTTATGATGAAAAAGCAGGCAGAAGCGCTTCAATTTTAACTCAGCAGTATCTTAATCAAATTCTTGCAGACAGCTCGCCTTATAAGAATTATCAAAGCCTTAAAGACATAGCCATCTTAATGCAAAATGGCGGAGTTGATACTATGATAACTCCACAGGGAGTTAATATGCTCTATCATGATTTAAAGGGAATTGGAGCGGAAAACGTTGAGCTTATTATATATCCCGAGCTGTGGCACGAAATTAACGATACAGGATGGGATAACGCCTTTGCTTTTATGGAAAAACATTTGAAATAATTTTTTGCTCCTTCTTTTTCCACCTTTCTTTTAGAAAAAAGAAAGGTGGAAAAAGAAAACCATATACGAAACAAGTTGTTATAGAAAACATAACAAAAATCCCATTTTTACAAATGGGATTTTATTTATATACACTTTAATATATTGTACCGTATATGGTTTTCTCTTGCTACTTCTCTTTTTTCTAAAAGAGAAGTAGAGGATTACTTATGAAATATATAATCAATATCAATTTCGCGCTTATAAGGCGTTTTTATCTGCTGCAAAAAGCTTTCCGGTCTGTTAACGGTTCTTGCCAGCTTTTCATTAATAAGCGGCTTTACCCATTCCGCCCCGGGCACATCCATTAAAAACACGTCGCACCCAAAATAAAGCGCCTCAAACAGCGCAGTTGATGCCACACCGATAACCGTATCCGAACTCCTTAAAATTTCATAAAGAGACATATCAAAATTATCTATAACCGTTACATTACTGTATTCTGACATCTTTATTAATTCAGGATATATATTTCTCCAAACATCATATTCCGTCGGGTGAAGTTTTACAATAATATCTAAATCTTCACTTTCTTTGCATTGCAAAAGCCCTTTTAAAAACTTTAACATATGCTGTCCAATGTTTGGTTGGCTGATAAACACTGTTTTATTGTTTTTTATTTCCTTCACCGGCAAAGGCTCATATTTCCGTATACTGTTTTTATAGTAATCAAAACTATCGCCCTTAAGCGGTAGTGGGGTTATGTCCTTCCAGTATTCCCCAAACAAGCACATTCTGTCAGGAAAATAAGGTATTTTATCGTTATAAGGAAAACTATAGCCTAAGTGATAACGGCTCATAAGGCCGTGTTGAATTTCTTCAATTGGAATATCTAAATCATGGGCGGCAGCAATAAGCCCTTTTAAAGAATTTATTACGACATAATATATTTTTTTCGGTTTTATCTTTTTTAATATTTTAGTGTAATAAGCATAATCAGCTTTAAATATATTCATTTGCGCAAAGCATACGTTGAATAAATCTCCGTCGCTTCCGAATTCTTTTTTTAAACCATTTGAAATATTAATTAAATCAGGATTATTCATAAGGGTGTTTTTTGCGAAAAATTTATAATAAACCTTTTTAATAATAGAAAAATTCTCTAAATTACGAGTATTTGCGTCCTTTTCAATATAATGTTCGCTCCACCCT
>CAJUEF010000027.1:10921-24664 GCA_910585035.1 uncultured Christensenellaceae bacterium
ATTTTCACCTTTTGATTTAAGCCGTTCCACCAGCCACTGGCTGTATATATCCTGATATTTATCATCCACCTTAACCTTGCGGGGATGATTAACAATTAAAGTATCCGCCTGTTTATAACCTGTAAACACGTTTGCAAACGCATGAATGCAATATAAAACAAAGGTCTTTATTTTCCCCGACATATCCTTTGGCACTGTGTAACTTGTTTTTCCCATATCGCCGCATGAAATAAGGATGTTATTGTGTATCCTGTCTCTTATTAAATTCCAAAAATATATATCGTCTATTTTCTTTTCAAAAAGCCTATTCTCATATTCAAACTCAAAAAAACGGTCTGAAAACTTCGCGAGATTTTCCATGTAGCTGTGTTACCCTTCTTTAGTCTCGTATATTAACGCCAAAACATACTTAATCATCTTACGGATTCAACATTTTTATTATAATAAAAGTTAAATAAACAATCAATAACAATGCAGAAATTGTTTGCCATATTATGTATAAACTGATAACACGCATAAAAAAGGCAGCAGAGACATTTCTCTGCTGCCTTTAGTATTTCTACTTTTAACTTTGTCTATTCTTTGCCTGCTACGGCTGCAAATGCAGGTCTTCTTGAATCATAAACAGCATTTGCATCAAACAGATTGTCTAAAACCTTTGTCTTTCCGCTAATAGCCCTATTTAAAGTAAGCCCGTCAAGATTAATTCTTGCCTGTCGAATATAATTGCTTCTAAACTGATTCCAATACAGATTGCTCGCATCAACATTGCAGAAATAATTGTAACCTGAGCTTTTATAATATTGAAACGCCTGATTATCTGCGCTGTAATCCTTATGGTTTGAAATGTCATTTCCATGAGCAAATATAATAGTGTCAACAGGACCAATAATATTTTCAACTGTATTTTTCCACTTTTGATCGTCTATCTTAAGATCTTCTGCACTTTTACCCGTAACACTTATATGTCCCCAAGTGTGAGACGCAAATTCCCACCCTGAATCCTTTATAGCCTGAGCTACCCTTTTTGCCTCTGCAACATCAGTATCCCAGTTAAAATCAGGGTGCGCCGCCAGCCACGCCTTTTGGTCGGACCCAAGCCTTTCTCCTGTTTTATAGGCCACGTCTGTGCGATACCCAAACACACCGTTATAACCTGTCATTGCAATAAGTCCTCTTGCGTTTTTATAAGCGCCGTCCGGATGCTCCTCTAAAAAAGTATTCAGTCGTGGCACAACATCATAATCTCCGATGCTGGTTTCCCCTGATGAATTGGTATACTCACATTTTGGCTTTCCGTTTTCATCTACTATAAGCCTATTTGGATAACCGCCTTTTTCATATGTGTGGTAATAGCTAAGGTCGTCTATGGAAAGCACAACTGCTTTTTTATCCCTTGGAAGCAGTAAATTTGTATTTTTTTCAAAGGTAACCGTTCCATCGGCATTTTTTGTTTCAACAACCAAATCCCTAAGCCTTACATAAACATATCCGTTATCATAAAGAGCTTTGGTAATATTATCAAATTCCTGTGTAGTAACCATCCATGTCTGATGTCCGTTAGCATAAGCTGCACCAAGCTTTTGCACATCAAAGGTGCGTGAAGGCTCGTTTACAAGTGAGTGATAGAATATGTGCGGAACTTTTGTAACATCCACAGGAACGCACTGTGCCTTTTCATTTTGAAATTTTTGAACTGCCTCTTGGTATTCCTGTTTTGAATTATAATCAGCCTGGCTTTGAATAAGTGCAATTGCACCGTCGTAATCATAGCCTTTTGCCATATATTCGGCGCTTTCAATAACGCCTTTTGCATCATTATTTTTTACGCCGTTATTAGCAGCCACACTGCCTGCTGAGTTAGAAGATGAGTTTTTAAACTTTTTAATACCGTAACTAAAACCAAATCCTACTCCAGTAATAGCCAAAATCACAACTGCAAAAACAATAATAATCCTTGATTTGTTAAATTTTTTGCCGCCATATCCGTTTCCAATATAACCGTTATTCATTTTGTCACTCCCTTTTCAGTGTAATTATATCATATAATAAGATTATTTAATACCAAAATTATTATAAAATTTTTATTATACACAAATAAAAATTATAATTATTTAATGTATTTTCCTTTTAACCGGCATCCAAACGTCATCCAAAGTATTCCAAAAGGCCATCCGCAATGCCCTGCACTATTTTATCCTGATAATCTGAAGATTCCAGTTTTTTATCCTCCTCCGGGTTAGTCATAAATCCCATTTCCACAAGAAATGTAGGCACTTTACTCCAGTTAAAGCCTGTTAAATCATCCCTCGTTTGTAAACCGCCATCCTTTGCGCCCGTCTGTTTCACCATATGTTTTTGAACAGCCGATCCTGCTGCAGCGCTTTTTTCCACAATCTCCTGATTTACATGTTTACTCCCCGGAATCATTGTTAATATACCATTAACGCTTTTATCGTCACTTCCGTTGGCATGAATGCGAACAGTCACATCTGCCTTTAAGCTGTTTCCCATCTCTGCCCTGTCAGCATTGCTCATAGTAGTAGATTCTCCCATACGGGTCATATGTACCTGTGCCCCCATTGCTTTTAGCTTTGCCTGTAACTTTTTGGCAACCTTTAAATTTAGCTGCGCTTCCGTTTGATTTTTCCCCGAAGTTCCTGCCACAAAAGCTGCTTTCATTTCACTTGAACCGGGTGCAACAGGCTCTTTTTTAGAGTAATCCCCTTTTCCGTGACCTGCATCAATTAATATTATCCGTCCATTAAGGGACCCTGCATTTTTAACAGAGCCGGATTTTTCTTTAGCATTATTTGTGACTTGGTTATTTGTGTTATCGCTTTGGCTAACGCTGCTGCTTACACTTTCTGTTTTAACAATATCACTTACAAATGTATTCTCAAATTGTGATTTATTTTCTTTAATTTCATTTTGGCTGCACCCGCAAAAACACACCGCAATTAAAACAAACATAATTACTGCAGAAACTTTTTCTTTCATAATAAATCCTGCCTCCTATACAATATCTATAATAATTTCTTTAAATTAGATTAATGCTTATTTAAAAATGATTTCTTTAAAATTTTCAGTATTGCTGCACTTTTTAGCTTTTCTATTAAAAAAGCCCTGTTAACAGGACATTTTTCAATTACTATTCATTTGAGCAAATATCAAAAAACTCCGCAGCTATATTTACTGCAAATAAAACCAACACTATATATTCGACAAGGGTCATTCTTTTTATATTTATGATAAAAAACATCACTGCATAAAGCAACATTATAATTACTATCTGCCAAAATCTTTTCAGTAAACTCATTTTCATGCCCTCTTATCATTTCTTATAAGAAATAATGCATTAACAAACAAATTTTGTTTAAAATATTCTTTAGGTAAAACTAGCAGATGCCTAGCGTTTAATAATATTCCCTCCGCAAACTTCCATAACAGCCTCAGCTGCAAAAACAGGCACGTTAATATATCCCTTATCGTTGCGGTAATCAGACATGGAAAGACGCACAGCCCTTTTAGGAGCAAACTTTTCCAAATATACTTTCATATTTTTCGCCTTTTTATTTTCTCTGCCAACAGTTTCAATAGGTATTATATCCCCTGCGGACAAAACTAAAAAATCCATTTTAGATGTACCTTTATAAGCCGACCAATATCTTGGAACAACTCCAATGCTTAAAAGCTGCTGCCACACAAACTGCTGCACTAAAGCACAGTTAAAACTATCAAATATATCATCAGTTTGATGTTCTTTTATCGTTGTTCCAAGTTTTGCGCAAAGCAGCCCAATATCACTCATAAACAATTTAAAGGTGTTGCTGGGATATCCCATAAGAGAAATGCTGGGTTTTGTCATTCGGTTTACTCTGGACACAATTCCAGATTTAAGAAGTATATCAAGAGACTTTTCAAATTCCTTAGCTCTTGCCCCGCTTTTAACCTTATCATATACAAATTTATTGTTTTCCTTTATTAATTGCTCGGGAACTGACTTATAAAGCGTCTGAAGTTTTTCTGCGCCTTTTTTTGATAAAATATTAAAAAAACTTGCTTCATAGTCTTTTAAAATTTCCTCCTGTATATTTCTGACCTTGGAATAATCCTCTGTTTCCAAAAACTCTGAAACACATTCCGGCATACCGCCAACAAATATATACTCTCTAAGCAGCTCGTTATATTTGCTTGAAAACACTTTTTTCAGTTCCCAGTCGCGGGTATAAATAAGCTCGGACAGGTCTTTAAATCCTCTGCTCTCCATGTATTCACCAAAACTCATGGGATAAAGAATTATTTCCTCTATATCTTTTTTATTTGCCTCACCGGTGACACTGGAGGAAATGCCAACCAAAGAATAACCGCTTTTGTTAAACCCGGTAAGAACAGCTTCAGCGCCTTCAACTTTGTCTATATTATCTAAAATTATTAAAGTATCTTCTTTCGAAATACTAACTCCCGTTTCTATCTGTATTGCAGTTTTCAAACGAACAAAATCCGGTTTACTTTCAAAAAGAAGCTTCATACGATCGTTTTCTTTAAAATCCACATAAGCAGTATTATTGTAAAAATCCTTTGCAAAGTCATTTACAATAAAAGTTTTTCCTGTTCTTCTTGCTCCTCTTACTATCATCACCCTGCCATTTGACCTTACTTTCCAGCTTACAAGCTGATGTGTGGCTTTTCTTAGCATAATTAAGCTCCTTTATAACTATATATTAAATCTTAAAATTGCATATTGTATTATCAATTATACATATTCTTTTGCATTTTTCAATGGAATTTAGATTATTAATATCATGGAGCATTTATGCAAAAAAGGATTGGCGATCAGCCAATCCTTTTTAAACTTTAGTATGTAATACTTAAGCATTTTTAGACTTAATATGTGAAGCAACTTTTGTATCCTCACGTTTAATATGAGTTACCAACCATCCGCCTATGTTTGTATTTACTTTACCTACAAGAGCAATTGTCGGTCCCTCTTTATCCAGCTGTTCAGACAAATCTTTTACCACTTTTTTAAAGCCTTCATGATACTGTCTGTGATTTTTATAATCAGGATATCCATACTTAACTTGTAATTTTTCCTCATCACTAAAATGTTTTGCGGTGTAATCATATAAAAACTTAATAGTTTTATGTATTTCATCCCTCCCTTTGCCGGAAGAACATGAGCTTAAAAGATTATTTATTGCATCAAACAACTGACGGTGTTGAGAATCAATAAGTGAATTTCCTGTTTCCAGTTCCTTTGTAAATGTGTACATAAAATTTTACCTCCTTTAAATTTACTTGTATAATTGTATTATATACTATTTAAATAGTTTTTGCAATACTTATTTTAAAAATAATTATTATTATTAATTATTTTAAGTATATTGCTAAAACTATAATGTATATAAAACAAAAAGGTATTGACATTTAAGGTTAATAAGTTGTATTATAGTTAAGCAGCAATTATGCCGAAGTGGCGGAACTGGCAGACGCACAGGACTTAAAATCCTGCGGTGGTTAACACCGTACCGGTTCGATTCCGGTCTTCGGCACCAATAAAAAGCCTTTAAACAGTGAGTTTTAAGGCTTTTTATTTTTTAGAATAACCAACTTTTAACCCACTTTATAAAAGAGAGTATGTGGTAAAGAAAAAAGCAGAGGATATTATCCTTTGCTTTTTTGTTATACACATTTTATTTTTTCCTTTTTTTATTATAAATAATCTGATATAATGCAAACAAGTATTTATATTCATGTCAATTTAGGGTTGTGCCGAGAGCATAAAAATTAGGAGGAAAAACAAAATGAAAAAATGGAAAATAAATGGAAAAAGAATCCTGGTATTTTTTCTCGTTCTGTGCCTCGCTTTTGGAATGACAAGCCATTCAAAGGCCACCGTTACTGCAGCGCACACAGCAGATGCCACAGAGAAAGAAGCCTCTGAGGTAACAGATGATACAGAGAAAGAAGCCCCTGAAATAACAGATAACACAGGGAAAGAAGCCCCTGAAATAACAGATAACACAGGGAAAGAAGCCCCTGAGATAACAGATGACACAATAATGAAAGATACCACCCCGACAATTTGTATCTGCACAGTCTCATGCTCTGAAGACACAGGAAATGAAGACTGTCCTTTATGCATGGAGGACGTGTCCGCCTGCAGCAATAAAGAAGCAAACGAACCGCAGGATGAAAGCAGTAATGAAAATGCCAAACAACCTGCAAGCGAGCTAAGCGAGCTTGCTGTAAAACAGCAGAAAGCCGCTTATGCCCAAATCCAGCCGGCAGCAGCAGTTCCCAGTGTGAAAGAAGCATGGAACGCAATGACAGCGGCAATGACCAACTGGGATGCAGAAATAGACTTATCTATCTACAACCTTACCGCAAATGATATGAACAGTATCTGGCCGGATGTGGCACAGGACAACCCGGATTTATTTTATGTATTGGGAAACTACTACACTACATCACCGGACGGGATCGTCCAAAAATGCCGGTTCACTTATAACACAGCATATAACAAGAAAAGCGTAGCAGAATATAAAGCCGCTATAGACCGGGTATTCGCTGAAGTCATCGAAGCCAATATGAGCGATGAGCAGAAAGCAACCTCACTGCATGACTATCTGGTTCAGCATATGGTATATGATCAAAATGCAAATAATAACCTTGGAATCGAAAAGAGAAACGCTTACGAAGCTCTGGTAAACGGCATCGGAGTATGTGAGGGGTATACTCTTGCCTACGCTGCTCTGCTGAAAAAGGCAGGGATAGAATCTGACTATTGCAAAAGCAAGGCAATGAACCATATATGGAATTATGTAAAGCTGGACGGCAAATGGTATCATGCAGACCTGACTTATGATGATGCGACTGCAAAGAGTCAAGTAGGAGAAATGGGATATGTAAAGCATTCTAACTTCTTACTCAGTGACGCTGCCATGAGCAAGACACATAACTGGGATGCCAACGATATCACTTGCAGCAGCACAAAATACGATAATTCCTGGCATAAGACTGCTCCTTTAAGCGAATCCGCTATTTACACAGTAAATGGAAGTTCATATTATCTTAAAGGAGAAACAGTTGCCAACAACCCAAATATATACCGCGGTGCCACACTGGTCAAAAGAAATGCTAACGGGGCCGAAGTTTCAGTAGGCACTTTTGATATAGAAAACCTGGGAAACGGATGGCCTATGTTCCCTATGTGCTTTTCAAGACTTTCCTGCTCAAAAGGAATTTTGTACTTTAATGTAGGAAATTCAGTCTACTCCTTTAATCCATCGGTAAATACAGCGCCAATAAATATTTATAAATACTCGGATGCAGACAATCGGATCGTGACCGGACTACTGGCAAGCGGAGATAATATGACGGTAGAGATTTACAATCCTCAGACCTCCAAAATTGAAAAGAAAATAACCGTTCCTATTTTTACTTTAAGCGCCGCTCCAGTCCTGAAAGCGCATCCGCTGGCCTCAGGATTTATTTGGTCAAAACAGCGCCCAGATGGAAGCTGGGACACTATAAACGGTGCTAACGGCTCTGAATATACTATAGAGAGCGGACTTCCGGCAGGAAGCTACAAATACCGTGTAGAAGCCACTTTG
This sequence comes from uncultured Christensenellaceae bacterium, assembly GCA_910585035.1. GTDB lineage: Bacteria > Bacillota > Clostridia > Christensenellales > MGBC116941 > MGBC116941. Next base: position 18,541 of record CAJUEF010000027.1, read on the forward strand.
GAGGGAAGGTCGGTTATGGCTGAGATTATCATAACCGTAACTCCCCAGGTAGAACAGAGCAATTTTGCCTTTCCAGAATCAACAAAGAAAGTGACATATGGGGATGCAGGCTTCACCATATCCGCCCATGGCGCAGAGGCAGGAGCAGTCGTGACTTACAGCAGCTCATCCCCATCGGTAGCATCTGTCGACCCAAAGACAGGAGCAGTCATAATCCTTAAGGCAGGCAGTACTGTAATCACAGCAACCGCTTCCGAAACCGAGAACCATTTGGAAGCAAAAAGCACATACACCCTGACTGTCTCTCCCAAAACACTTACATGGGATGTGAGCGCTTTGGAGGCAGTGGACCGTCTTGATTCTATCAAAGGCTCATCAGCAACGCTTTACGGTGAGCTGAAGCTTAAAGGCATTCTTGAAAAAGATCTTGGAACGATCCGGTTCCAATGCCCGTCAAGCAAGCTGTCCGGCGTATATGAGACAGTGGCTGCGGGCAGCCAAAAAGTAAAGCTATCCTGGAAGGACGCACAAGACAAAGCGGTTCTTCAAGGAGATGGCACAAACAATTATACTCTGCCTTCATCCTTACCGGAAATTATGGGCAGAATCAGCGTAGTGACTGATTCATCCCAGGAATCTACGGATGGGGTTATATTCAAGATACAGGTAGAAAACGGCATATCCAAAGTGCCGGACTCTTTTAAAGATAAGGAGCATCTGAATTCTCCTTTAAAGATCGAGAAAGAAATGCGGCTGAAGATACAAGAGCTAGCCGGCAAAATTACGGACGAGAACATAGTGGTCTATGATGTGGAGCTTCTTGTAAATACCGATGGACTTGGATGGCAGAGTGTAACCAAAGATAATTTCCCGGCAGACGGTCTGAACATAACTCTTCCTTACCCGTCTGGTACAGGAAGAGACACCCATGACTTTACTGTCGCACATATGTTTACGGCAGATATGAACGGCTTTTATGCAGGAGATGTGGAATATCCCACAGTGACCAAGACAGAAAACGGCATTACCTTCAAGGTATACGGTCTGTCTCCCATTGCCATCGGCTGGGAGGAAGCAACAAGCAATCCTACCGGCAGCAAGCCAAATGAAGAAGACGAAATTACAAACAGCAGTACGCCTGATACACCGGCATCCGATGAAAAAATAACGGATACTCCTCTTACCGGCGACAGTGTCTCAATAATTTTATATACATTGATGGCAGCAGTATCACTTACCATGATGGCCGGACTTTATATTAAGGCAAAGAGAAGCAGATAATCAGACAGTAAAAAAGGGGCTGTTGCAAAAGCAGATAAATAATCTGCCGGAGCAGCAGCTCTGTTTTTATGCCTATAGTTGCAAGTAATGTAACAATAAAACTGTGTAATATATAAAAACTTCAGTAATAAAAAAGATGATTTTAAAATACTCTATATTAATTTCTTCTTAAAATCTATATTTTTTTTGTCAACATTTTAAGGGTTTATTAATATAATAATATTATAAAGATGATATTTGGTATTGACAAACCTCATTTAAATCTGTTAGAATAAATATCGTCGCTGAAACATGCGGTAGTAGCTCAGCTGGTAGAGTGCCACCTTGCCAAGGTGGATGTCGCGGGTTCGAGTCCCGTCTACCGCTCCATATGGCGGCATAGCCAAGTGGTAAGGCACGGGTCTGCAACACCCTTACCCCCAGTTCAAGTCTGGGTGCCGCCTCCATTTTTTAAAGGGTCTTGAACATGATTTTGCTCTGTTTGGGGCTTTTTTATTTTACAGTCTAAAAGTTAATAAAACGTTACCATTCTCTATGCAACTCTATATGGAAATAATATAAAACCATTAAAACCTTTTCATTTCGGGTACACTATCCACATACTTCTTAAAAAACTCAGTTTGACAGATAATTTAAATAATGTTATTATAACAAAATACACAAAATTTTAGCATTGGAGATTAACATGAACGGACAAACAGCAACAGAAGCGAGCTTTGGCTCACAAAATGTTACAAAACTCATTCTTAAATTCGGCGTTCCATGCGCCATATCTTTAGTTGTAAACGCTCTTTACAACATTGTTGACCAAATATTTATCGGTCAAAGCGTTGGCTACCTTGGCAACGCTGCAACAAACGTAAGCTTTGGATTAGTCGTGCTGGCTTCCGCCTTTGCCGTGTTTATCGGCGACGGTACTGCCGCTTATTACAGCCTTATGCTTGGAGCAGGCAAAAAGGAAAAAGCAAGCCTTGGCGTTGGCAACTGTTTCACTTTGCTTGGCTTATTCAGCATATTGTTTGTGGCAATCGGCTTTATCTTTATAACGCCCCTGCTTAAACTCTTTGGCGCAACTCCTGACGTTATGTCATACGCTCTTACATACACCCGCATTGTGCTTATCGGCTTTCCTGCCGCTATTCTCGGTACGGGCATGAACTCCCTTATAAGAGCGGACGGCAGCCCAAACTTTGCTATGGCAACTATGCTTCTTGGCGCAATTATGAACATTATATTAGACCCTATCTTTATTTTTAAATTCAATATGGGAGTTAAGGGCGCGGCTATAGCAACTATTATAGGTCAGTATGCTTCATTAATACTGGCTGCTTACTACACCACCAGATTTAAAAATATCGAATTTAAAATAAGCAACTTAAAGCTGGATAAGTTCACATCCTTAAAGCTGTGTTCCCTTGGCGCTTCCAGCTTTTTTACCCAAATATCCTTCGTTGTGGTTATGGCTGTTATAAACCAGCTTTTGGTAATATACGGCGCAAAATCCGTATACGGCAGTGAAATACCCCTTGCCGCTCTTGGAATTGTAATGAAGGTCAATCAAATACTTACGTCCATACTTCTTGGAATTGCCCTTGGCGCCCAGCCTATTGCCGGATATAACTACGGCGCAAAACAGTATAGCCGCGTTAAGGAGACCTTTAAAATTTCAGTTATGATTTCCACGGCATGCGCTGCCGTTGCCTTTGTTATATTTATGTTTTTCCCAACCTATATCATAAATATATTTGGGCAGGAATCTCCTCTTTACACTGAATTTGCAGTCAAGTGCTTCCGTTTGCACCTGCCCTTTTGCATATTAAACGGTTTCTATATTACCTCAACCATTTTGTTCCAGGCAATCGGAAAGCCAATTAAATCAACAATTCTTTCCCTTGCAAGACAGATATTGCTTGTCATTCCCCTTTCCTTAATTCTCGCCATTATTTACGGGGTTGACGGCGTTCTTCTCGGCGGAGCTGTGGCTGACCTTTTAGCCTTCATAGTATCATTTATATTTGTATACTTTGAATTAAAAGAGCTTACAAAGCTTCAAAAAGAAGTGGATAACACAGATAAAAATTCAGTTACGGAGGTGTAACCATGGAAAGAACAATTATTACAATAAGCCGTCAGTACGGCAGCGGCGGAAGGGATGTGGGCATGGCCCTTTCAAAACTTCTTAACATCCCTTATTATGATAAGGAACTTCTTTATATGGCGGCGGAAAAAAGCAATTTGCATCCGGATATAGCAAAGGATGCCGACGAAAATGTTAAAAAGGGATTTCTTGGCATGTTCTCCACCGGACCATACATGGCAGAGCCGGGAGCAAGCAAGGGCAGCGAGCTGCCAATAAACGACCGTCTTTACATTATGCAGTCTAATCTTATAAAAGAGCTTGCAGCCAAGGAAAGCTGCGTTATCGTGGGCAGATGCGCCGACTATATACTTGAGGACAACCCAAATGCTGTTAATGTGTTTATTCACGCCTGCGAAGAACAGCGCATTAAGAAAATTCAGAGGGAAGAAAATGTGGGAGAAAAGGAAGCCCGCAAACTGATGATAAAGGTTGATAAACGCCGTGCCACCTATTATAACTACTACTCCAGCCACAAATGGGGTCTTGCCGATAACTACCACTTGTCCATTGACAGCAAAATAGGCGTTGATAACTGCGCAAATCTTATAGCTTTATATATTAATATGCTGTAAACACTCGCAAAAAAAAGTCCCTTAACTTTTGTTTGGGGACTTTTTACTTTATTGTATAACTTATAGATTTATTCTAAAATCTGTGTTATACTTTTCCATATTCATTTTGGGGGTAAAGAAAAAAGTATGCACAGTGAAAAAGAAAGATATTACTATTTAGATGTTTTAAAAGCAATAGCCATTTTCCTTGTATGTTCATACCATTTTACCCTTGCCTATAAAACCAATTATTCAGACGGATTTACCCCCTATGTTCTTTTAAGCCGCTTTATTGCGGGAATTAACAGCGTGTGCATTCCCCTGTTTTTCATGGTAAACGGCGCCCTTTTGCTAAACCATGATTTAAAACTGAAAAAGCATCTTAAAAAGAGCTTTGTTATATTTCTGCAATTTATCTTTTGGCGCACTGTCACCATTTTAATTATTGCTGCATTCAAGTCTGTAAACCTTTTCGACTTAGAATTTACAGACCTTTTTAACGCCCTTTTTCTTTTTGGGAATATAGAAACCATCGGTATTTCCCACTTTTGGTTTATTCCCTGCCTTTTATGCGTTTACATTATGTTTCCTTTTATTAAAAGGGAATACGATTATTTTATGCAAGGCGGCAACGAATATTATTTAATTATATTTATGATTATCCTGCTTATTCTCTGCTTTGTAACCTACGATATTTCCACATTGCTTAAAACTTCTCCCGCCACGGCAGGTATAAGCATAAACGGCATTTCCGAAAACCTAAACCCGTTTATCAGCCTTGTTGGGCCTATGCTGTTTTACTTTATCTTAGGGGGACTTTTTCACAAGAAAATTAAAGTTTTAAAAAACGTGAAAACCTATCAGCTTTTACTTGGCTTTATTTTCGGCGCAGCCCTGCTGCTTTTAAAATGGACTGTTGAAACAAATTTTATAAAAGAAAGCTGGGACAACGTTTATGAAGCTTATAACTCCCTTCCCACCCTTATTATGACTTCCTGCATATTTATCCTTGCCGGCAAGGTTTCAAGTGACGCTGTTAAGGCAAAACCTATGCTTAAAAAGCCGCTGGAAATTATAAGCAACAACACCATGAATGTTTATTACTTTCATTGGATATTCGGATATACTGTTTTGGATTATCTTGTAACTAACTACATATCCATTAAAAGCATTCCCCTTGACTATGTAAAATCAATCGCCATAGTTGTTTTGTTTTCCCTTTTGGGAGAGGTCATGAAAAAAATACCTCTTATTAAAAAACTGGTTCACTAAATGGCGGCGTTTTTGCCCTAAAAGCCATGCTTAAATAGTTTTATCCACAAGAGCCTCGCTAACCATTTTAACACCCATTTTAAAGCCTAAAACAAAGCTGTCAGCCATTGCCGCTCCATCCACCAGCGCCCATGCGTTGGCATATTTGCTGAACAGCTCTTTTTCTTTACCCTCCAATATTTTTATCAGCTTTGCTTCATTGTTTACAACCGTGTCCAAGGCTTCTTGATAGTCGCTGTCATGACTGCCCTGATTAAGAGACGGATTTAGCTCCCCATAAAATAAATCTTCCAAAATACTGTTCATAATAACTCTCCTTTATTGATTAATTTTAAAGTATATTTAATTATATTTTTACCGTAAAAATATAATTATTGTCAATATAAAGTTATTATATAATTTTATATTGAGATTTGTCAATATAATTTTACTATATTTATTGCAATTTCCTAATATATAATTTAAAATTAATACTACAGTAAATAAAAGTGAGGCTATACTGATGTTAAAAAGTAATATAAAATACAGAATGGTTGACAATAACATTAATGACGTTAATAAATTAATGGAATTAACAGGCATAAGCAGAAACACTTTAAATAAATTATATAAAAATATTAATTTGGAAACTATAAGGTTAGAAAATCTTATGAAGGTATGCGACGCTTTAAATTGTAATCTGTCGGATTTAATCGAATATACTCCTGAAAAAAAAGAAGATTAAAAGAATTTAAAATAATACAGTACAGAGATTTTTATAAAAATCTCTGTACTGTAATTTTTTTATTTACTTTTTCTTACTTCTCTTTTCCCTACTTCTCTTTTAGAAAAAAGAGAAGTAGCAAGAGAAAACCTTATATTTGTTTTGCACATTTAATAA
>CAJUEF010000028.1 GCA_910585035.1 uncultured Christensenellaceae bacterium
GTGAGAATGGGATTTTTGTTTGCTTAGTATATAGTTTTTCTTTTTGTTACTTTTTAGGTGTTAATGTTTACAACGCTGCAATGTTTCAGCGTTGCATAACTTCGATATCGGAAATTAAAAATTTCCTATCTCAGTTAAAAGAAAAAGTAAGAAAGAAAAGTAATCTAGAACAGTCCTGAAATCTCTCCGTTATCGTCAATGTCAATGCTGTTGGCAGCAGGCACCTTTGGAAGACCGGGCATAGCAATAATGTTTCCGGCAAAAGCAACGATAAAGCCGGCGCCGGCAGAAAGACGAATATCACGAATTGTAACCTCGAAATCAGTTGGGCGGGCAAGCTTTTTCATATCGTCTGAAAGGGAATATTGAGTTTTGGCAATACATACAGGCAGGTTCTTATATCCGCCCTTTTCAATGAAAGAAAGGGAAGAAAGCGCCTGAGCAGTGAAAGTAACGCCCTTTGCCCCGTAAACCTTTGTTGCAATATCGGTGATTTTCTTTTGATAATCATCTTCAAGGTTATAACTGAAAGTAAGTTTGCTGTCCTTTTCGCAAAGAGCGGCAACCTCTGTTGCAAGCTCCCTTGCGCCTTCGCCGCCTTTAGCCCACACGTCGCTCATAACAGCTTTTACACCAAGGGCAGAGCAAGCGTCAATAACTGTTTGGATTTCCTTATCAGTATCGGAGGTAAAGCGGTTTACGCTTACTACAGCAGGCAGACCGTATACCTTTGTGATATTTTCGATATGCTTTTCAAGATTAGGCAGACCCTTTTTAACAGCGTCTATATTTTCTGTGTTAAGGTCGGAAAGAGCTACTCCGCCATGGTGTTTAAGAGCACGGATAGTTGCAACGATAACAACAGCCTTTGGAGAAAGGTTTGCCTTGCGGCACTTAATATCCAGGAACTTTTCTGCGCCAAGGTCAGCGCCAAAGCCTGCTTCTGTAACAACGTAATCAGCCAGCTTAAGGGCTGTCTTGGTAGCTGTAACGGTGTTGCAGCCGTGGGCGATGTTGGCAAAAGGTCCGCCGTGGATAAATGCCGGAGTGTGGGCAAGGGTTTGAACTAGGTTAGGCATCATTGCCTGCTTGAGCAGAGTTGCAAGAGAGCCTTGAGCGCCAATTTGACCGGCTGTTACAGGCTCACCGTCATAGTTATAAGCAACAACAATGCTGCTAAGGCGTTCTTTTAAATCATGAATGTCGCTGGCAAGGCAAAGAACAGCCATAATTTCAGAAGCGGCGGTTATGTCAAAACCGTCTTCACGGGGAACGCCGTTTTTATCTCCGCCAAGACCGCTTACAATGTTGCGAAGTTGTCTGTCGTTAACATCCATGCAGCGGCGCCAAACAATGCGGCGAGGGTCAATGTTGAGGCTGTTGCCCTGCTGCACATGGTTGTCAATAAGGGCGGCTAAAAGATTGTTGGCAGAGGTGATGGCGTGAAGGTCACCGGTAAAGTGAAGGTTGATTTCCTCCATAGGAACAACCTGTGAATAACCTCCGCCTGCAGCTCCGCCTTTAACGCCGAACACAGGACCCAGAGAAGGCTCACGCAGTGCAAGCATAACTTGCTTTCCTATAAGGGCAAGTCCATCGGCAAGACCTACGGAAGTGGTGGTTTTGCCCTCTCCTGCCGGAGTTGGGTTAATGGCAGTTACGAGAATAAGATTGCCTTCTTTTGAACTGTTAAGCTTATTTGGGTCAACCTTTGCCATGGTGTTGCCATAGCGGATAAGTGCGTCACCCGGAATTCCAATATCCTTAGCTATATCGCCAATATCGCTAAGGACAGCTTTCTTTGCAATTTCAATGTCTGTCATTTTTTAACACTCCTTAAAACTTTTGATAATTTTATTATACGTTGACAGTCGGTTTTTGCAAAGGAAGCTTTTGTATATTCGGATAAAAAACAGAAAGATTATTCGGTTTGTGTCATTTGGCATAATATGCTATAATAACCTCACAAAGCACAACCAAAATCAAAGATTTTGTGTGCTTTGGAGAACATTGGAACACGCTTTGGGCTATCGCCATTGCAGCTGTCGCTGCTGCTTGCTGCCGCAAGCTGAAAGCATGTTATAATAACCTCACGAAATGGTTGCAAAAGCAAAGCTTTTTTACCTTTCTTTTAAAAAAGAAAGGTAAAGCCAAAGAAAACTAATTATAAAAAAAGAAGTCAATATAAAAATATAAGGTTTTCTTTTTGTTGCTTTTTCTTTTTTCTAAAAGAAAAAGTAAGAGAAGCAGGAAATATTTTAATTATTAAAATAAAGAAATTAAGGTGTATACAATGAACAGACATTTTTATAAAACGTATAGAAATAAAATGATAGCCGGAGTTTGCAGCGGTATTTCGGAAGAATTTAATGTTGATGTGAGTATAATTCGTGTGGTATGGGCTCTTACGGCATTTGGCTGGGGCTCGGGTATTGTACTGTATATACTTTGTGCAATTATATTCCCTACGGAATAGAGATATTTAAGGAAAGGCAGAATACATGAGTTTTTTTGCAGGGGAATATGACGTTGTTGTTGTTGGGGCAGGCCATGCAGGAGTGGAAGCAGGGCTTGCGGCTGCGAGAATGGGAAAATCCACCCTTATGCTTACAATAAATCTGGACGGTATTGCCTTAATGGCTTGTAATCCTGCTATTGGAGGCACATCCAAAGGGCATCTTGTGCGAGAAGTAGACGCCCTTGGAGGACAGATGGGTATAAGCGCTGACGCAACACTTATACAAATGCGCATGATAAACACGGGCAAAGGTCCCGCTGTTCATTCGCTGCGGGCACAGCAGGATAAGAAAGACTATCAAAGATATATGAAGCAGGTGCTTGAGAACACGGAAAACCTGGAAATTGCCGAGGGCGAGGCAGTGGAAATACTCACGGAAAAGGGCTGCGCTGTCGGCGTGGTTACCGCCAGCGGACGGGAATACAGGTGTAAAGCGGTTATTCTTGCCTGCGGCGTGTATTTGGAAAGCAACATTATAATAGGTGAATATAATGTAAAAAGCGGTCCTTGCGGGCTGAAAAATTCCACCGGACTTTCGGACTGTTTACGCAGGCTTGGTTTTGAGCTTCGAAGGTTTAAAACGGGAACTCCCCCAAGAGTGGATAAGCGCACCATAGATTTTTCTGTTTTTGAAGAGCAAAAGGGAGACAAGCCGATTATTCCATTTTCCTTTTTAAGCGACGGTATTAAAAGAGAGCAGCAAAGCTGTTATCTTGGATATACTAATGAGAGAACTCATGAAATTCTAAGGTCTAACCTAAGCAGAAGCCCTATGTTCAGCGGAAGCATAAAGGGAACAGGGGCGAGGTACTGTCCGTCAATTGAGGATAAGGTTACAAGGTTTGGGGATAAGCCCCGTCATCAGTTGTTTTTAGAGCCGGAAGGCAGGGATACCAACGAAATTTATGTGCAGGGCATGAGCACAAGTATGCCTGAGGATGTGCAAATAGAATTTATAAGAAGTATTAAAGGGCTGGAAAATGCACATATTATGCGTAGCGCCTATGCTATTGAATACGACTGTATTGATCCAACGGCGTTAAAACAGAGCCTGGAGGCAAAGAGCATAGCAGGTCTGTTTTTTGCGGGGCAGATAAACGGCAGCAGCGGTTACGAGGAAGCGGCTGCACAGGGTATAATTGCAGGTATAAACGCTGTGCAGTATATAAAGCAGGAAGAGCCTTTGATACTGGACAGAAGCGAAGGATATATCGGCGTGCTCATAGATGACTTGGTTATAAAGGGTACAAACGAGCCTTACCGCATGATGACATCCCGTGCGGAATACCGCCTTACGCTGCGGCAGGATAACGCAGATTTGAGACTTACAGAAAAGGGCTATAAGGTGGGACTTGTCAGCAAAGAGCGGTATGAGCGTATGCTGGAAAAGAAAAACGGGCTGGAAAAGGCTGTTAAGCGTCTTAAATCTACCCATGTAGGCAAAGACGAATATTTGGGAATGCTGCTTGAGGAGAGACAGGCGGGGGATATGAATTCATCCTCCCTTTATGATCTGTTAAAGCGCAAAGGCATTTATTACAGGGACATTGCCGTATATGACAGTGAGCAGCCGTCAAAAGAAGTGATAGAACAGCTGGAGACAGAGGCTAAATATGAAGGATATATTGTAAAGCAGCAGAAACAGATAGAAGAGTTCCGGCGCAATGAAAGCTGCTTAATCCCCGATGATATTGATTATGACGAGGTAGGCAGTCTTCGCATTGAAGCTGTGCAGAAACTTAAAAAGCTACGTCCCAAAAACATTGGTCAGGCAGGACGAATATCAGGGGTATCACCGGCGGATATATCGGTTTTATCAGTGTATGTGCACAGGATGAAGGCAATGAAGAATATGCATTAAATTCTGAGTATTGTACGAAATATAAAGCTTGAAAGGAATACCCAAGGGATACCCAAAAAAGCTTTAGGTTTTTTGGGTAAGAGGAGTAGTGATGAAGCGTGTGTATACTTTCGACGAAAGTCGAAAGAGGAGCAAAGCGAAATCAACTACGACGAGGTCAGGCAGGACGTATATCAGGGGTATCTCCAGCGGACATATCAGTTTTGGCGGTGTATGTACACAGGATGAAAGCAATGAAGTAAAGTAAGGCGTTAAAGAGTTGCCGTTTTGATGGCAGTTATTTGTAAAATAAATTATATATGAAAAGTTGTTAGTTGGGATGAGGGATTATTTTTATCTTTAAGAGCGCATAAGGGTTCTCCAAAAATCCAAAGATTTTTGGAGAAAAGGAGCAGTGATGAAGCGAGTGTATACTTTCGACGAATGTCGAAAGGGGAACATAGCGAAATAAATTTTAACGTAGCGAAGTGAAATTGGATGCAAAGAAAGGAATACCCAAGGGATACCCAAAAAACATGAAAGTTTTTTGGGTAAGAGGAGGAATTATGAAGCGTGTGTATACTTTCGACGAATGTCGAAAGGGGAACATAGCGAAATAAATTCCAACGAAAGGAATGGTGGTTTAGTTTGATCGAAAATGCAAAAAAATGGCTGGAAGATAATTATGAAAATATGCTGCTTGATTTGGCTGATCTTATCGCATGCCCAAGTGTAAAGAGCAGCGCAGAAGATGGCAAGCCTTTTGGACAGGGCTGTTATGATGCTCTTATGTGCGTAAAGGGCATGTGTGAAAAATTTGGTTTTACTTTTCATAATTTAGACGGCTACATCGGATATATGGATTATGAGGACAGAGGAGAAATGCCGGAATACGGCGTGCTGGTGCATGTGGATGTTGTGCCGCCGTGTGACTTTACAACAGACCCTTATATGCTAATACGTAAAAACGGTAAGCTCATTGCAAGAGGCGTTATGGATGATAAGGGTCCTTGCGTAATTATAATATATGTATTGGCTGCACTTAAAAGAGCCGGATTTATACCGGAGCATAACGTGCGCTTGCTTTTTGGATGCGATGAAGAAAGCGGCTGGCAGGATATAGAATATGCAAAGAAGCATGGGGTTATCCCAAAGAGAGGCTACTCTCCAGATGCAGACTATCCTCTTATTAACAAAGAGAAGGGGATTTTAACCCTTGGACTTAACAAAGAGCTTAAAAGCGATAAAATTATGTCCATAAAAGCAGGGGAAGCTGTTAATGCAGTACCGGATATTTGCGAAGCTTTACTTGGAATTTCAAAAGAGGAAACAGAAAAACTTTTTGAAAGCTGCAATGTAAAAGCAGAAATTGAGGAAACAGAAAAAGGATGCCATGTCCGTGTTAAGGGCAGAGCGTCTCACGCCAGCATACCTCATCAGGGAGATAATGCAGGAATTAAGATGCTCAGTGTACTCAAGGAACTGGATACAAACTTTACGGATTTATACGAGCGGTTTAAAAATGTTAGGGGAACAGGGCTTGGATTTTCAAACGTAAATTTAACCTGTACCCTTTCAAAAATAGACTATAATGATGGTAAACTTAAACTTAATGTTGACATGAGACATCCTCATGATATAGAATTTAACCAGGTTGACGCCACCATTAAAAGCGCATTAAGAGATTTTGAAATAGATCTTATAAATCATAACCCTATTCACAGTGTGGATGAGAACGACCCGTTATGTACATTGCTTTTAAAGGCGTATGAAATGGAGACCGGAAATGTAGGCAGGCCCCGCAGTATTGGCGGCGGTACTTATTCCCGTGCTTTTGAAACGGGAGTTGCTTTTGGATGTACCTTTGAGCACGAGCCAATGTGTGCTCATATGGCAGATGAATTTATGCTTGAAGAAAGCGTTAAAATGAATTTACGTATTCAGCTTCAGGGTATATACCAGCTTTGCAGATAAATTTATCAAATTAAAGCTTAATAGTTAAAATCTCCTTTTGAGCTGATAATGTTGAATTACAAATGTTTATTTTGAGGTAGGCTTATGAATTACGATATGTGGAAAGAAAAGGTTAAGGATAAAGAGCTTTTAGAGCAGCTTGAACAAATGAGCAAAAGTGAAATTGAAGATGCTTTTGACGGATATCTGACCTTTGGAACAGCAGGGCTTCGGGGCAAAATGCGTCCCGGGACCAATGCAATGAATATATACACGGTGGGCAGAGCAACTCAGGGAGTTGCCAATTATATAAAGGATATGGGCAGAGAAGAGGACGGAGTGCTGGTTGCCTTTGATTCCAGAAACAACAGCCGTAAATTTGCTGCCGTAACCGTGAACATTCTTATAGCAAACGGTATTAAAGTATTTACCTTTGATGAGATTAAGGGAGTGCCCCAAACGAGCTTTGGAATTAGAAAGCTTGGGTGCTTTTGCGGTATTATAATAACTGCAAGTCATAATCCTAAAATATATAACGGATATAAGGTGTTTGATTTTACCGGCAGCCAAATAGGAACCAAAACGGCAGATGTTCTCATTAGCTATATGAACAAGGTGGACGAGTTTTCTGATGTTATAGGCGGAGAAAACGAAGAGCGTTCTGATAAATGCGAAATTGTGGACAAGCTTGTTATGGATGCTTATTACAGTCAGGTAAAGGAAATAAGCGAGAAAAAACATCTTCAAGGCAGTGATGAAATTAAAATAGTTTATACTCCTCTTTATGGTGCGGGCATGAAACCGATTACACATATTTTTGATATGTGCGGCTATAATAACATACATGTAGTGGAGGAGCAGAGCAAGCCAAACGGAGACTTTCCTGAAATAACCCAGCCAAACCCGGAAAAGTCAGATTGTTATGACGTTGCAAAAAAATATGCAGAGGATGCAGACGTTATTTTGGCAACTGACCCGGATTGTGATAGACTAGGCGTTGTTATTAAGGATGATAAGGGAGAGTTTATGATGCTCACCGGCAATCAGGTAGGATGTCTGTTGTTAGACTTTCTTGCAAGGACGTGTGAAAAAGGCTTTAAGCCTTTTGCGGTGCGCAGTATAGTTTCTACATCAATGGCGGACAGAATAGCTGACAAACACGGTATAGACATGTTTAAAGTGCTTACAGGCTTTAGATATATTGCAGCTCGTATAAGAGATATACATGATACTTTTGAAGGCAATTTTTTCTTTGGGTTTGAAGAGAGCAACGGATATCTTATAGGAGATTTTATAAGGGATAAAGACGGATGCCTTGGGGCTCTTATGGTTGCAGCAATGGTGCTGGATTATAAACGCCGCGGTTCAACGGCTTATAAAGGGCTTATGTCACTCTATGAGGAATTTGGATATACTATTGATGAAAGCATAAGCTTTACCTTTGACGGCGTTAAAGGAAGAAACATTATGCGCAAAATAATGAGGGATATGGCGGGAACTTTTAATCCTTTTGAAGTGCCTACTCATTACATGAAAAACTACAACACTCTTGAGCGCACTTATAGCGACGGCATAGTAACTAATGTTGACGCAAAGCAGGCAGACGTTTTAATATGGATAATGGAAGATAAAAACAGGGTTGTTCTTCGTCCTTCAGGGACCGAGCCTAAAATTAAGTTTTATATCACATGCACAGGAAAAAATCAAGATGAGGTTCAGGAAACCTTTGAAAATTATAAAAAGCAAGTTGCAGCTATTGTGGATAAATACAGAGATTAATTATTAAAAAATAACAAAATAACGTATTGTAAATTAGTATAATAAAGCCTCTATTTAATAAAATAGAGGCTTTTATATTTATAACTAAAGGTTTTTTAAAATATAATTTTTTCGTTTATATAATTAGGAACTTCTTCAAGCTTGAGAGTTATCTGGTCCATAGTGTCTCTGTTTCTGATGGTAACAGTGCCCTTTTCCTGAGTGTCAAAATCAACGGTTATGCAAAACGGAGTGCCAATTTCATCTTGACGTCTGTAACGCTTACCAATAGAGCCTGTTTCATCGTAATCGCAAACGAAGTATTTTGACAGATCTGCATATATTTCTTTGGATAAATCCCCAAGCTTGTTCTTTTGCAGGGGCAGTATTGCGGCTTTTATTGGAGCAAGGGCAGGATGAAGATGAAGAACAATGCGGGAATCTCCATCCGCAAGCTCCTCCTCGTCATAAGCAGAGCAAAGAAAAGCAAGGGTAACCCTGTCTGCGCCAAGAGAAGGCTCTATACAGTAAGGAATATATTTTTCATTGGTAACAGGGTCCTGATAATCCATACTTTCGCCACTAAACTCCTGATGCTGTTTAAGGTCAAAGTCTGTTCTGTCAGCAATTCCCCAAAGCTCGCCCCAGCCAAAAGGAAAATAAAACTCTATGTCTGTAGTAGCGTTGCTATAATGGGAAAGTTCTTCCTGCTCATGGTCACGCAGGCGAATTTCTTCCTCTTTAATGCCTAAGGACAACAGCCAGTCATGGCAGAAATCTTTCCAATATTTGTGCCACTCAAGGTCTGTTCCCGGTTTGCAGAAAAATTCCAGTTCCATTTGCTCAAACTCTCGTGTACGGAAAGTGAAGTTACCCGGGGTTATTTCGTTTCTGAAAGACTTACCTATCTGACCTATTCCAAAAGGAATTTTCTTTCTTGAAGAACGCTGAACGTTTTTAAAATTCACGAAAATCCCCTGGGCAGTTTCAGGACGGAGGTAAACTGTTGAAGTGCTGTCCTCTGTTACGCCCTGGAAGGTTTTAAACATAAGATTAAACTGGCGGATAGGTGTGAAATCCTCCTTGCCGCATGCAGGGCAAGGGATGTGGTTTTCTTTTATATATGCTTCCAGTTTGTCATTTGACCAGCCGTCTACTGCTGTGTCAATATTATTTTTAAAATTGTATTCCTCAATCAGTTTATCGGCGCGGTGACGTTCCTTGCAGGCTTTACAATCCATTAAAGGATCGTTAAAACCGCCCACATGTCCTGAGGCTTCCCATACCTTTGGATTCATTAAAATAGCGGCGTCAACACCTACATTATAAGGGCTTTGATGAATAAATTTTGCCCACCAAGCTTTTTTTACGTTGTTTTTCAGCTCAACGCCAAGCTGACCATAATCCCATGTGTTTGCGAGCCCGCCGTAAATTTGAGAGCCGGGGAAAATGAAGCCTCTGTTTTTACAAAGAGCAACTACTTTGTCCATAGTAAATTTCATGTAAACTTCTCCTTTTGTATGTACTCTGCGATGTTATAATCTCATAATATTATATTAACTAAATAAACAAAAAAAAGCAACTTTGCTATTGTTTAAAAGCCTCTAAAAAACAAAGTTTTTAGAGGCTTTTTGGTTTAGCGCTTAATTTATAAAAATTATTGCTGCTTTTCAAAATTCATTACAAGACCTGAATCAGGCTCTGTCATTTGCAGCTTGCCGTCTGCCATTTTTAAGTCCATAGATTCGCCGCCGGATGTTATGGATATTCCGCCGTCAATTTCTTTCCATGTTCCCAGTCCAAACTTTTCTGCAGAGACAACCATAATTTTGCCATCCTCGAGAATATGCATGTCAAGTGCAAGACCTAATTCATTAATGTCTACCTCAGCTCCCTGAGCAGAAGCTGTTGTTGTCTTCCATGCGCCAACATACTCATAGGTCTTTTTACCGCATGCAGCAAGACCAACCATAATACTTAAAGCCATTAAAACAACCAGTGCTTTAGTAACAGCTTTTTTCATTTTCCCCTCCATGAATTTTATGCTTTTTTAATTGTAATTTTAAGCTAAAGACATTAAAAAAGCAATAGTGAAAAGAAAAATAGTAAGCTTTAAGATGAAGCTGCGGCAAAAATTAGAGGCTTTTTGGTTTAGCGCTTAATTTATAAAAATTATTGCTGCTTTTCAAAATTCATTACAAGACCTGAATCAGGCTCTGTCATTTGCAGCTTGCCGTCTGCCATTTTTAAGTCCATAGATTCGCCGCCGGATGTTATGGATATTCCGCCGTCAATTTCTTTCCATGTTCCTTCTTCTGTTTGACCTGCAGCGGTAACTGCAATTGTGCCGTCCTCTCTGACAGAAATGTTAACTGCAAGGCCCAATGTGCCAAGGTCTACCTCTGTTCCCTGAGCAGAAGCTGTTGTTGCTTTCCATTCGCCAACATACTGAGATGTCTTTTTACCGCATGCAGCAAGCCCCACAATAATGCTTAATGCCATTAAAACAACCAGAGCTTTAGTAACAGTTTTTTTCATTTTTCCCCTCCCTAAATTTTATACTTTTTTAATTGTAATTTTAAGCTAAAGCTGTTAAAAAAGCAATAGGTAAATAGAGAAATAACAGTAAGTTTTAAAATGAAGTTGAGGTAAAAAATCAATTTCATTTTTTTATTTAAAAGCGTTGTTGAGGATTATCTCGGCTGCACCTTGAAAAGTGAACAACCCTGCTGCTTTAGGAATGCTGGACACAAAGCTAAATGAAGCCGATACTATCTAAAAGCTGGATTGTGCGGGGCAGATAGTAAAAATAGAAAAGGAGGCCTGTTTTAATGGATTTGAATAATATAATACCAAATATGGAAAAGACATTTGGAGTGCTGGAATATGCAGGAGAAGGAAAACTTTACGAGCAAAGAATTAACGGAAGGACGGAAAAGGTGGGAAGAATATATAATTTATATTCTTCGGTACAAAAGGCAGACAGCATATCTGTGATAATTCCAATAACTGCAGGACAAAAGGAATTTGATTTTGATGAAAGAGTAAAGCTGGTAAATCCAAGGATAAAAGCAGAAGGATATAAAATAGGCGATAACGGATATACCAATTACATAATGTACGCCGACGATATGATAAAAGGATAAAGGGGAACTGCCATGAAGTATTTAGTTGATAACCGTTATTTTTATGATGGAACAATAAAAGTAAAGATAATTGAAGCGCCTGAAAATGCGCAATTTGAATACTTCATAGCAGGGAAAACCTGTGATATATGGTTTGATGTGTTTGAAACATATGAAGAAGCAAAGGTATACGCTGATGAATGTGAAAAAAGCAGCTTAGAAAATATATAAATAAAAAGTGATATAATCAAGGGCTAAAAAAGCGGAGTAAAAAAAGGTCATCTCCTTCTATATAATATAAATTTGTTTTGGTGGTAAAACTACTCCGCTTTTTTAGCCCTTGATTGTTTAAATAAATAGGACAACTTTCAAGGAGGAGTGTTAATGAAAGTAGAAATTTTAGCAGGGCTTAAAAATTACAGAGAGACAAAAGAGCCTATTTTAAAATGGTTTTCGCTGCCTGTAAATGAAGAAGAGGCAATAGAAAGCCTAGGCGCCTTAAATGTTTTTGACATTGAGGTTAAAGATATACGCAGTGAGCCGGAGTTTTATGAAAACGGCTGGTTTGTAGATTGTGAAATTTTATCAGATTACAATGCAGAATATAAAAAGCTGGAAGCACGCTTTGGAGAATTTGAAGATATATTGCCGGAGCTGGAAAAGTCAGGTCATAACCTTAAATTTGCCGATATACATTTTTTGGGGGTTGACAGCTATGAAGAACTGGGGCGTAAGATGTTTGAGAGAGATAAAGAAATAGTTTTAAATAATTATTTATACAGTCTCATGAATTGCATCGATTTTGAAAAGTTTGGACAAATTTTGTCTGAGCGGGGAGAATATATAAAAACTCATTTGGGTTTTATAGAAATTATTGATTAACAGGGAGGAAAATATTTATGGATAGAATGAGTTTGCGGGAAGGTATTTTTGTTGATAAAGAAGCAACCTTTGGAAAACTAAGGTTTTCGGCGTGCAGACGTGAGGAGTTTGAACTGGATGAAGAAGGCAAAGTAACAAATAAGGTGTTAAGCAGAACATACGATTTAAAAAGCAGAGCCCAGGGGAAGATGATTCAAATCAAAATTCCGGCACAGGCAGGGGAAAAGGATTTTGAATATAACGCCGAGGTGGACATAATCAATCCGGTAATAGACACAGTTGCCACGGCAAGGTTTTATGCCGCCGATGTGGACTGGTATATTAAAGCGGACGACATAGTTTTAAAGGGTAAATCCTCCGGTGTGGATTTTAAAAAGACGGAAGAAAAAGCAAACAGCGGCGGTAAATAATAATGTTTTTTGAAAAGAAATTTAAGGGTAAACGCATACGGCAGGGTGATGAAAATCTGACTGTGCAGTTTGCCCTTGTATTTTTTATCATATGTTTTTTATCATTGTTTTTATTCTTTAATATGGGCGGCGTAAGAGCGTTTGTAAAAAGCGGTTACAGCTTTAAATCTTTATCGGTTTTTTTCAGCAGGTATTCTTTAGTCACGGCAATAATAGCTTTAGCCGGTTCAACTGCAATATATTTTTGTCTTTATTATTTTAAAGGGACTTATTTTAAAGAGCTAAAGATAAGGCAAATGCTGGCAAAAATGATACTGGACAATAATTTGTATGATGTTTCTGCGGATAATAAGGGCAGCTTTTTTAAGGATGTTTCCTTTTCCGAAAAAAAGAGAATTACCTTTTTTCCAAAGATATATTATAGAAGAATAGAAAGCCTTGTTGTTATTCAGGTTGAAATAGCTATGAAAAGCTATCAGGACCAGCTTCTTAGCCTGGAAAAGAAGTTTGAAACAGGGCTTTTTTGTGAGGTTATAAGTAAAGAGCTAAAGGATGGACTGGTAGAATATACCCTTTTGTGTGATATATTAAATAACCGCATAAGCATTGATGAAGTCGAGGCAAAAGACGGCAGCTTAAAGCTAATGAAAAATGTTTACTGGAAATATGACAAGCTTCCCCATATGCTTATTTGCGGCGGTACCGGCAGCGGTAAATCATATTTTATTTTAACGCTTATAGAATGTCTTTTAAGGTCCAATGCCACGTTAACCATACTTGACCCGAAAAATGCAGACCTTGCCGATCTTGGAACGGTTATTCCTAATGTGTATTACAAAAAAGAAGATATGGTTGAGCAGATAAATAAGTTTTGCGAAGATATGCTTGAGCGCTCCGGCGCCATGAAAACTATGGAAGGATATAAGACGGGAGAAAATTACGCTTATTTAGGTCTCTCCCCTCACTTTCTTATCTTTGACGAATACGTTGCATTTATGGAAATGCTGGGCAACAAGGAGAGCTTTGAAGTTTTAAGCAAGCTCAAACAAATAGTCATGCTTGGCAGACAGGCAGGCTATTTTTTGATTGTGGCTTGCCAGCGTCCGGACGCTAAGTATTTTGGAGAAGGCATAAGAGACCAGTTTAATTTCCGTGTTGCTCTTGGGCGCATGTCTGAGGTTGGCTACGGCATGATGTTTGGTGAAACCAACAAGGACTTTTATTTTAAAGATATAAAGGGCCGTGGTTATCTTGATAATTCCACAAGCGTAATTACAGAGTTTTACGCGCCAAAGGTGCAGGTGGGACATGACTTTTTAAAAACAATAGAGGAATTGCATAAGAAAAGGCAAGCATAAGGGGCGGCGTGCGAAGCGTAAGCCGCCACTATATGCGCTGCCGTAACATGAGCGAGCGAAAGCTCGCTCATGTTAATCCCCCAATATCTAATAGGGGGGTACAAATAACAATAAAAATCAGCGCCAAAAAGCAGCAAAAGCGGCTTATACAGCTGGTTTTAAAATGTAAAAAACAAATGTGAAGTTTTTTAAAAAAGTTCACATTTTTTATTTGGAGTGATGAAATGCTTGCAAATGAGTTATGGTTACAGCAATTTAGAACTAAAAGGAGGGCTTATAACGTTTCACAGTCAAAGCTAGCTGCTTTAATTGGTATTACCCGTGAATGGTTAAATAAAATTGAAAAAGGAAAAGCAAATTTAACGGATGACTTAAAGGAAGCGTTGTTAAATGAGCTTGAAAGATTTAATCCAAACGAACCTTTAAATATTATGTTTGATTATGTGAGAATCAGGTTTTCGGGAATTAGCACTGAGTATGTTATACAGGAAATTTTAAAAATAAAAATTAAACATTTCTTGCATGAAGACTACGCCTACTATGGTTATACAGAACACTATTATTTAGGCGATATACAAATAATGTATTCTGAAAATACGGATATGGGAGTGTTGCTTGAGTTGAAAGGACGCGGATGCAGACAGTTTGAAAGCTATCTCCAAGCCCAGGGCCGTGACTGGTATGACTTTTTTGTAAGTGTAAAAATTCATAAAGGAATAACAAAACGTATTGACCTGGCAATAAATGATAACACGGGTATGCTTAATGTAGCAGAGTTAATCCGTAAAAGTGAAAACGAGGAATGCATTTCCCTTTTTCGTTCTTTTAAAACCTATAGAAGTGGTGAACTAGTAAAATCTCTTGGCAAAATCGGTTTTGGAGATACCTTATATTTAGGCAGCAGAACATCGGAAATTCACTTTTGTATATATGAAAAGGATTACGAGCAGTATTCAAAATTTGGAATTGATATTGGTGAAACAAGAGAAAAAAACCGTTTTGAAATACGCCTTAGAAATACCCGCGCCCAAAAAGCCATTGATGATTATTTGTCAGATAATGAAATTAAAAATACGGTATTTAAAATAATTAACCGCTATTTAAGATTTGTTGACAGGACAACTTCCGATAACCGGCAAAGAATGAAGCTGGATAAGAACTGGGAGATGTTTTTAGGAAACTGCAAGGAAAAATTATCCTTAACAGTTAATCCGGAGCCGTATTCCTTTGCCAAAAGTTTAAAGTGGATTAAAAAGCAGATCGCACCGACCTTAAAAACAGCAATGGCTCTTGACAGGCTTAATGACACAAAAATAGTTGATGATATTATTCAAAAAGCTAAAATATCAGAAAAACACAAATCAATTTTGGATAATCATGTAACCTCAATATTTGACATGATCACAATTAAAGAATTAGAAAAGGAGAATATAGAATGAACATAGGACAGAATATTTACGAGTTTGGCTTGCAGACCTTTCAGCCTTTAGTGCTGCTGGCTCTTGCATTAATTGGTATATTTCTTATTTACAAAAGGAAGTTTACAGAGCTTTTGGCATTTACCGTTGTTGCGGTAATCGGCGTGGGGCTGGTGTTTAACACAGCAGGGGTTAAAGATATTTTGTTAAATTTCTTTAACATGATTTTTAAATAAACGGCGTTTTATCCGGTTAATTGAAAATCTTTCTAAAATTGCTTTTTATCCCGGTATGATACTGGAGGATTTGGCAAGGAAATATTGCAGTAAAGGTAAATTCGGCATTATATATGAACTGAGAACATAAGGAGTTGGTTTAATGAAAAGAGTAAAAAGTTATTCGAGCATTTGGCATGTGGACAAGGTTATATATGCGCTTTTTGATTTTAATCTTCCCGTGCCCCTTACGGTTA
Source organism: uncultured Christensenellaceae bacterium (assembly GCA_910585035.1). Classification (GTDB taxonomy): domain Bacteria; phylum Bacillota; class Clostridia; order Christensenellales; family MGBC116941; genus MGBC116941. The sequence continues at coordinate 15,735 of CAJUEF010000028.1, forward strand.
CGCAGATTTTATGGCTTGTTTCTTCAATAGTGTTTTTAATAATGTTTAAAAACATCCCCCCTTTTAGTTTTATAAGCAATTTTGCAATAAAATACATAGGTATTCCCGTAGCCTTTACATGGTTTATGAGCAAAAAGACCTTTGACGGGAAAAGCCCTTTTAGTTTTTTAAAATCGGCAATTGGATATTTTTTACGGTATAAGGTTACCTATTCAGGTAGAAAGGTTAATTTAAAAAATGAAGTTTTTAATGCGAAAATTACAGTGGTTTAAAGGAGGAATAAATGTTTCCCGTAAAATTTATCAGTGATAATTTAATATGGAATTTCAATAATGAATGCTTTGCATATTATGAGCTGTTGCCTTTTAATTATAACTTTTTAAGCTATGATGAAAAACAGCAGCTTCATGAAAATTTCCGTCAGCTTATTTCCCAAAGTAAAACAGGACAAATACACCTTTTGCAAATAGCGACTAAAAGAAGCATAAGCAACATTCAAAACAAATGCAAAAGGTATGTTTCAGGCAAGCTGAAAGACATTGCATATAAAAGAATAGATGAGCAGACAAAAGCTCTTGTCTCAATGATTGGCGATAATCAAGTTGATTATCGTTTTTTTATCGGCTTTAAGCTGATACCCACAGATGAAGAACTTAGCCTGTCATCTTTTGCGGATATGGTGAAGGTCAATTTAAAATCTTTTATATACGACGTAAACCATAAGGCAATGGGAGATTATATAAAGATGCCAAAAGAGGAAATAAGAAGGTTTGCAAAACTTGAAAAGCTGCTGAAAAGTAAAATCTCAAGGCGTTTTAAAGTACGCAGTATTAACAAGGATGATTATGGTTATTTGCTGGAGCATATATACGCTCAGGATTTAGAGCCTTTTGAGGATTATGAATTTTATATTGATAAAAAGAAGCTGGAAGATAACATGGCAATTAAGCGTTATGACCTGCTTAAACCTGCAAGATGTATGCTTATTGAAAATCAAAAGCATATTCAGTTTTTGGCGGAAAGTAAGACAAGCTATGTATCGTATATGACGATAAACACAATTATAGATGAGCTTCAATTTCCCTCATGTGAAATATTTTATTACCAGCAGCAGCAGTTTTCTTTCCCTGTGGATACTTCTATTCACGTGGAAATAATAGACAACAAACAGGCGCTTACAACAGTCCGCAACAAAAAGCGTGAATTAAAAGATTTGGACGACCATGCCTTTAACAGCAACAACGAAACGGGAAAGAATGTTGAGGAAGCGTTAAATGATGTGGACGAGCTGGAAGCTGATTTAAGCCAAAGCAAAGAAAGCATGTATAAGCTAAGCTATGTTGTGCGGATACAGGCGGATAGTCTTTCTGAACTTAACCGAAGATGTGAAGAAGTCAGGGATTTTTATGATGACTTGCGGATAAAGCTGGTTCGTCCCTTTGGAGATATGCTGGGGCTGCATAACGAGTTTATTCCCGCCAGCAAAAGGTATATAAGCGATTATGTGCAGTATGTCACCAGCGACTTTATTGCAAGCCTTGGCTTTGGAGCGGCTCAAATGCTGGGAGAGACAGACGGAATATATATAGGCTATAACGTAGACACGGGTAAAAATGTGTATATTCAGCCGTGGCTTGCATGCCAGGGGGTGGAGGGGAGTATAACCAATTCCCTTTCAGCAGCTTTTCTCGGCAGTCTTGGCGGAGGGAAATCCCTTTCAAATAATCTTATTGATTACTACGCCGTTCTTTACGGTGCAAAAGCCCTTATTCTCGACCCAAAAAGTGAGAGGGGGAAGTGGAAGGATATGCTTGAGGGGCTTGGGAAAGAAACAAATATTGTCAATTTGACTAACGATATTGAAAACAAAGGTCTGCTTGACCCGTTTGTTATAATGCAGGACGTTTCAGATGGAGAAAGCCTTGCCGTTGATATTTTAACCTTTTTAACAGGCATAAACAGCAGGGACGGCAAGCGTTTCCCTCCTCTTAGAAAGGCAATAAAGGATGTGGCAAACTCGGAGCGGAGAGGACTTTTGTGTGTTATAGAAAGCCTTAGAAGCCAAGGCACGGATATTGCTGATAGTATAGCGGAGCATATTAATTCTTTTACCGATTACGATTTTGCAAGGCTGCTGTTTTCAGACGGCACGGTGGAAAAGTCAATTTCCCTTGAAAAGCAGCTTAATATAGTGCAAATAGCTGACCTTGTTCTTCCCGATAAGGGCAGCAGTTTTGAAGAATACACAACAAGAGAGCTGCTTTCAATTTCAATGCTTATTGCCATAAGCACCTTTGCTCTTGACTTTATAAAGAGCGACAGAAAGATATTTAAGCTGTTTGTAATTGACGAAGCCTGGAGCATGTTAAACGTTCAGCAGGGCAGAACTCTTGCGGATAAGCTGGTAAGGGCAGGGCGCAGCATGAATGCCGGAGTGTATTTTATCACTCAAAATTCCGTTGACGTAAACGACGAGACAATAAAGAACAATATAGGTATGAAGTTTGCTTTTAGGTCAACGGATATAGAGGAAATAAAAAAGACCCTGGAATTTTTTAATATTGACAGTGAGGATGAGGACAATCAAAATGCCTTACGGAATTTGGAAATAGGTCAGTGCCTAATGGCGGATATTTACGGCAGGGTTGGAGTTGTGCAAATACATCCTGTATTTGAAGAGCTTCTTGAGGCCTTTGATACCAAGCCGCCAAGACCGGAAGAAATGAGTGAGTAACCATGAAAGGAAAGAGCAAATTAAAAAAGTATCTTCCTGTATTTTTAATTGTAATATGCTTTGTGCTTTTAATTGCCGTAAAAAATTCTTTTGCCGTGGGTCTTGTTGACGACACTGTTTCATCAGCCAATGAATACAGCAGATTCCCCCTTTTAAATTATCAGCTTGATTTTTATGTTGATACCTCATGGGACTGGCTGCCATGGAACTGGCTTGAGGGCTTTGGCAAAAATGTAATGTATGCTCTTTATGCAGTTACAAATATGTTGTGGACTTTAATGCTTTTTATTTCAAGTTTTGTAAGCATGGCGGTTGAACAAGCTTTCAGAATGGATTTTATTTCAAATACAGTAGACGTTATAGGTAAAAACATTCAGATTTTAACAGGCGTAACGCCACAGGGCTTTAATAATATAGGATTTTTTGTATCATCCTTACTGCTTATTGTTTTCGTTCTCGGGGTTTATGTTATTTATACGGGACTTGTAAAAAAGCAGACGACAAAAGCTTTTCAGTCAATAGTGAGTTTTTTGTTAATTGGAGCTTTGTCAGTTTCCTTTTTTGCATTTGCACCTTTTTATATTAAAAATGTAAACGACTTTTCCAAGGACTTGTCAACATCAGCTTTAAGCCTTGGAGCCAAAGTCATTTTGCCTAATGTTAATACAGAGGATAAAGACAGCGTTTCTCTTATAAGGGACAGCGTTTTTTCTTTGATGGTAAAGCAGCCGTGGCTGCTGTTGCAGTTTGGAACAACGGATGAGGGAGCAATAGGACAGGACAGAATACTGGGTTTGGTGGAAAAAAGCCCATCGGAAAACAGAGGGAAAGACAGAGAAGAGGCAGTTAAAAAAGAAATAGAGGAAAGAGATAATAATAACTTAACTCTTCCGTCCGTGCTGAACAGGCTTGCTATGGTACTTTTGCTTGCCTTGTTTAATTTGATAATAGGTTTCTTTTTAGTCTGTCTTTGCGGAATTATGATTTTTACTCAAATACTGTTTATACTGTTTTCAATATTTTTACCACTTAGTCTTATAATTGCTTTAATACCTGGCCAGCAAAATGTTGCTAAAAGGTCGCTTATGAAACTGTTTAATCTGATAATTAACAGAGCGGGAATAAGCCTTGTAATTTCAATTACATTTTGCGTATCAACAATGCTTTACAGTTTAACAAGCAGCTTTCCATTTGTCTTTGTTTTGTTTATTCAAGCCTTGCTTTTTATTGGGGTATATTTTAAGCTCAATGAAATTTTAGGTGCGTTTAATTTACAAACAAACGACGCAAAACAAATGACAGGGCAAATGCGCAGGGGCTATTCAAAGCTAAGGCATGCGGTGCATTTTATGCAAATGCGAAGTATGACTTCAATGTTGAGGGGTAAAAAGGCCAGTGACTATAAACCAAACGAAAGCACATCATCTACAAATCAGCCAAGAAATAAAAGCGGTAAAGCTGTAGGAGAAAGGGAGAATGTAAATAATACATTTACCGGCCAGTCTAACAAAAAGTCTTATGGCTCTGCAATGCGGGACACAGTAAATAACATTTCTTCTAACAGTTCTCAAAATAGCGCTAATATAAATAATAAATCTTCCGGAATTGGACAAAAAGCAGGTATGGCAGTAGGCGCAGTGCTTGATACAAAAAACAGGCTTCGTGATAATGCAGTTTCCGCAAGAGAAAATATTAAGGCTGTGCCAACGCAGGCTGCTTATGCTGCTCATAGTACAAAAGATAAAGTAAAATCAGGCGTAAAAGATTTTAAGCGCAGTATAACGCAGGGGCGGGAAAAGCGGCAAGCTACACGTACAGAAAAATTGGAACAACGTAGAAGAAATGTTTCTATTAAGCGTATAGAAATGCAAAATAAACTTGGTAAAGTTCCTGTTAATAAAATTAAAGTTTTACCTAACGGAAATAAATATGCAATTCCTAATATGAAGCAATCTTCAAAAAGACCTGCAATGTATATAGAAAGCGTTAATGCTCAACAAGCTGTAAGTAGAAAGGCAGCGTCGGTAAAACCACAAAATAACGTTAAGGCACAACAAAGTTCATCCTATAAAAACAACAGGCAAAGCAAGCGCAACATTAACCTTAGGGATAATTTAATAAAGAAAAATACCAGAAAAAATGTGAGAACGCCACGAAAAGGTAAAAAGTGAAAAAGTTTATTGCTTTTCCTGTAGTATCTTTTATTTTAATGTTCTCACTTTTATTATTTCTGATTATAGCTTTGCAGGATGAAAATGATAAAAAAGATGAAATGGATTTTGGCGGCCTTAACGTTTCCCAGGATGTTTTGAAATATCGTCCTCTTGTGGAGAAATACGCAAGAGAATATGGCGTTGAAGAATATATCAATTATCTCCTTGCAATTATGGAGGTGGAAAGCGGCGGCAGAGTTCCCGATGTTATGCAGTGCAGTGAAAGCCTTGGTCTTCCGCCTAATTCATTAGAGCCTGAGCCGTCAATAAAACAGGGGTGTTATTACTTTTCAAGCCTGCTTAAAAATGCTTTGGACAGAGGCTGTGATATTAGCGTTGCCGTTCAGTCATATAACTATGGCGGCGGCTTCACCCTTTATGTGGACGAGCGGGACAAAAAATACAGCCTTAATCATGCTATAGACTATGCAAGAGAAAAGTCAGGGGGCATTACCGTAAACTACAGCGACAGTATAGCGGTAAATCATAACGGCGGCTGGCGGTATAAATACGGCAATATGTTTTATGTTCAGCTTGTAAACAGGTATTTAAGCTCGGC
>CAJUEF010000029.1:0-14840 GCA_910585035.1 uncultured Christensenellaceae bacterium
CCTTTGACCGCAGGGTGTCTGTAATCTTAATCTCCAGCCCCTGCTTTTTACACTCTTCCACTAGCCTTACTGCATACTCCTGCACCTTCGGATGCAGCTTCTCAATTCCTCTTGCCATTTTTTCTTCCTCCTTAATTTTGTATTAAAAAAGAGCCTACATACGTAAGCTCTGATTTACTTTGTTATGCACTTGCTTTTAAAAACAATAACCTGAATGTCTCTCTGCCTTTAGGTGTTATAAGTGTTTGAAGTCCTCTCCATTTAGTTTTCTCGTTATAACACTCTTTCACTTCAAACAATCCTTCTTTCCTATATTGGGCGTATGGTTCTAATTTTCCTTTCTTGTTTCTGAAAATGTATTTTTTCTCCAATAAAAATTTTATGAAATCACTTTCTTTTACATTAAGTTCTTTTGATGTTTCTCTAAAACTTGTAAGTAGATTTCTGTCAACCAGTTCATCAAAATAATCTGCTTTTGGCTGCATAATGGCATTTTTAGTTGTAAGTTCGGAATTTATAAGGCTCAAACTGTTAATTTGTCTTTCTGCCATTTTTAACGCTCTTGACATAACCATTTCGGGAGTGTTCCACTTTTCCTCAAGAGATATAAAATATTGTCTTGCCTGTTTGCCTTTATCATTCCTTTGCAGCATACATATTTCTTTTGCCATTGATATTGTTAGTTGATGGTCTTGTAATTCTTGTTTTGCTAGGGTGTTAAAAACTTTACACCCTAAATAATCAACATTTTCAGCAAAACCATATTCACACATTCTTTTAAACCAACTTGAATATCTTTCAGTAATTTCTAAATATCCATGTAAATCTCTGCCTAAAACTCTAGGCTCGTCATTATCATAATTTATTTTAATTAATTCATTCATGCTACTTCCTCCTTATTTTTTAAACAGTTTTTCGTATCTTCCGTTAATGTAATTCCCAGAAGCTTCATTGCTGTTTGAAAACCTATGTAAAACCCTCTTTCCTCATATGCAACAACCAAACCACCAACTAAATCATCAACATCATAAAGTGCATCTTCTCCCGCATAATCAAAGAAATTTTTACTTGCCAAATAGTCTTTTAAGTCTTTCCATACATTGTGTTCTTTTTCTGTCTCTGGATAATTTGCATTAACCATTGCGTATATATCTAATATCGCTTCTCTGTGTTCTTTTTCATTCATTAATTTCATATTAAAAAAGCCTCCATTTCGTTTGCCAAAATAGAGGTACAGTGCTATAATATTTGTACCAATCTATTTTGGTGTGCGAGAGTGTTTGCAACTTTGGTCGGGAGCAACACTCTCATTTTTTTATTTTTTTATAAACCTCATTAATCCCTTGCATTACAATTTCATATTGCGTTTTTTGAGATTTTTCACAACAATAAAGCAGTTTTTCTCTATCTTCTTTTGTGGCCCTAATTTTTATAATCTCACTCTTGGGATTAGCTGTTGGTCTGCCTGTACGAGGGCTCATTTCATCACCTCTCTTTTGAGTACACATAAATAATAATATATGTGTACTCAAAAGTCAAGAGGTAATTTTAAATTTTTATATTAAAAAAAATGCCCCCATGGACGCTTATTTACTTTATATAAAATTATTCTTCATCAATGACGGTAGGAGTATCTCCCCATACCGTCATAATAAGAGCGTTATAATAATCGGGATAATCCCGCTCTAAATTCGCCCTGCCTGATACGCTGTTCATATAAGCAACCCTTTCAGGCTCGCCTACCATATATTCTTTTCCACCATCCACAATGTATTTTTCCGTCTTAACACTACATCCTCTGTCTGTTATGTAGTCTAATGTATTTCTTGTTTTCATTTATTTCTCCTCCTTTTTACTGTGCTATCTCATATAGTACATATCCGTTTAATATAGTTCCGTTTTGTAATTGAGCCGTATTGAATATAGTGCTTGTCGCCTGTTGCCCGTTGCTGCCTCTTAATTCCAATCTGCCGTTTAAAGGGCGCACCGATGCCACTTGTGGACTTGGCCAGCTTTTAAGACTTTCACAACCCACAAAGCTTGCTCCAGGACGCACCTCATTCATCGGAACTGGTAAATTATCTATAATAATAGTCACTGGGTTCGTTGGAGTTTTTTGAAACACAAAGTAAAAACATACTGTGCACATATTACCTATAATCTGATACCGTGAAAACCTGGTTAAAAAGCTATCATCAGGCACATTCTTAAAAGTAATATGTGCTGTACCACTTTCAAATTTTAGGTTACTGCTGTTCCAGCAATTACCTAAAAATGCATCTAATTTAGTGTTGTCGCTATTTACATCATTCCAGTTAAGAATATCTGTAGGAAGCCATTGATTCAGCCCAACATTGGGCGTTTTGTTTGTTGATGACATTTTATATCTCCTCCGTCATTATATTGTTATTAAACGCATTAACGGTCCATTGTAATGCATTAAACTGAGCTGCAGTCATGCAAAGTCTGCTGAAATAGTCGGCATCCATGCCTGTCGGTACTTCCATAAGAGAAGCCCACCCTGTCCCTGTATTGACCTGCAGCTTGTTATCTTTGAGCCGTAAACCATGGACACCTCCATTGGCGTTAATTCTCTCTTTTTTGTGAACGTCAACAAAGTTATACAGATTACCCGCCTGATTGCCGTCAAGAATATATTTTGCTCCTGCGAACCATTCGTTAAAATCTGTCTCGTTTTCGGCTTTAAATTTTCGGTACCACTCTTCAAAAGCATCAATATAAGCCTCTTTAAAACTTGATAACCAAGTGAGCCATATTTGCTTTTTCTCTTCTGTCCACGTGTCATAATCCGTTTGAGTGTCCTTCTTAAAATGCATTAAGTCTGCCTGAATCTGATTATATAATGTGGTTGTATCAATGTGGTCTACAGCCATTGCTACCACTCCGCAAACAGAATTGTTTAACCGCGTATCGGTTATGTCCTTTTGTTCTATTTTTATAGCTCCTGCATTTACTCTAATGCGATATAGCTGTAAATCATAAATGCCATTTTCTTGCCTTATAACATCCGGCGCTGTCGGATTTACTGCAAAAGTTCCTTTTACCTGTTTTAGCCCCACCGTCCTATTATCTTTATCCATCCGCAGCACTATTGTGTCTATTCGGTTTAGCACTCCGTCCGCAGGCGCTAAGATAAACTTTAAAGGTGAATCGGAATAATAAAACTTTTCTTTTAAATGCGCTTTTCCTGTTCCTATTACTACCGACATATCGTCTCTTGTAGATAAGTTAAAACTAAGACCACTTTTTAAGTTAAACACTCCCTCACTGAAAAAGCTGCTTATATATATTCCAAACTTATCCGCATCTATTGCCCTATCTGGTATGCCATCAGTTATAACCGAATTAAAGGGCATATAATGTTCCGCCATTAAACATTCTCCTCTCCAAAAATAATATTTATAGAAACGCTGTTATTTTGATAAACTCTTTCAATGGCGTTAATGCGTTCTTTTTGCTTGAATTTAAGCTTATCGTTTATGACTGTTACAATATCGCCCAAATTAAAATCAACTCCGTATTTAACATTGCTTTCAATAATTTCACAATCAAAGGTTTGTGTTCTTGACATTTCTGCAAGCCTTTCATTCCCACGCTGCAGAAGTATATTTGTATAAGCCATACTTGCTGTATTTTCTTCTTGCTGTAAATCCCTGGCATCAATATATACTTCCCGCCTTTGCAGTCCCTTTCCCCTTTCGATAGAGGTTCTCTTGCGGGCTTCTCCTTTGTCCTCTCCCGCTATAAGGCATGTATTTTTGTAGCTGCCTGTGCCTACCATTAAATCCTGTGAAGCTACATTGTCAAATCGGTCTGAAAATTTTATATCCCTTTCTTTTCCTGAATAAACAACAAATTTAAGTTTGTCGCCGTCGGGTACTAAATCAAAACCAAGCTCACAGGACATACAAACTTCCTCGCACAATTCTAAAATATCACTTCCCGTGTCCTGCTTGTCTATTTTAGTGCTTATACCATTAACTACCCCAAGACTTATAACGTCGATTTTACGGTCGGCGTTGGAGGGATTTATTATATTATCCTCTACGGCTTTGCGTAAATATAACTCGGCGGTTGTGCTCATTGATAATGTGTTCCACAATATACGCCTGTCAAGCAATGATTTTAATTCTCTGCCGAGTACAATAATGTTAAAATCTCCTTCGTAGTTATCCTCATAAGCGACAGTCTCAATAACACCATAAAAATCATCTACTATAATGATGTTATCTATTTTCAACAAATCAAAGTTGTTTTGAGTAAAAGGACAGCTAAGCTCAAAGCTTTTACATCTTGAATAGCCTTTTGCTGTCTTTAACATCTTTATTTTTTCTATAACTCCCAACTTTTCCAGTGCAAGGTTTTTAACTTTAATCATTTTGCCACCTCATCAACATAAAAATTGCTTTTGCTTATATACACATTCAGCAGTTCTAACCCCTCCTCCGCATCATATCTAAGAAGGTTTTGCCCGGGGTGAAGCTGCAAAAACACATCATATTCATCATCTAAAAACTTAAATGCGTTTGTTCCTATACCTTCCACAATTTTTGTAATAGACTTCTCACCAAAATTTGTATTTATTTTAATAACATCTCCCGCATTTAAGGACACATTAACTTTTAACGCCTCTCGTGTCACAACATTGATAATGCTGGGGTTTTTCACCTGTCCCGTTGCCGCAAACTCAATAATCATACCTGCATCAACAACGCCTTTATTGTTTACATCCACAATAAGGCTTTGCGTTCGGTGTCCAAACATCTTGTTTTCACCGAGCACAAACACAGCAGGAAAATAAAAATCAGGAACCCATGAAGCAATTATACTTTTAACCTCATGCTCATCTTTCCAAAAGGGCACTTCACAAAGAAGCGCAAAGGCAAACTTTTGAACACACTTATTAGAATTCTTATAATCCGTGGCAAAGTCAGGTGTTGAGGTTGGCTTGCCACTAATAATTTTGCCAGACTTTCTTATATCCACATAAAAAAGCGGATTAACGGTATGCACAAGCACGCTGCGCATTTTATCCAGCTCTTCTTTATCATCAGATAAAATATAGCCTGCAACGGTTATTTCTCTGCTGTCAAGAGTAGTATTATCAATGCTCGTTCCATGCTGATTAAGGACTTTATTCGTTACATGGTCGCCATCAATTGCGCTTGGTGAAAATTCTGTAAGAACAAAATTTTTATCGTCAAACTTAAAAGATATATTGCTGTCTCGTCTTTGTACTATTATGATAAAGCCCCCCTTATTCTGTTGACACGCCGCAGCTGGCGAGCCGCTTCTCTCTCGTCAATAGCCTTGTTTGAGTAAAAATTATATGTATCTCCGCCTCTGCGGTTATTGTTTTGGGTGTATTGCCTGTTTTCCTCTGCTGTTAAAACTCTTTCACCTTTATGCAGCCTTGCGTTATATCCGTCAAAGGGAACATACGAAAGTCCGTTATAATGAGGACTTCCGCCGCCGCCGCCACTAAACCAGTTTTTGGGGTTTAATTTACTGGTAATTTCTCTTGATTTTTCCGCAACCCACCCCGATATGCGCCCCCAAAGACTTTTTAACCCTAACCACAAATTACTCATAATATTAAATCCTGCGTTCCACATATCATTTGCAATGCCTTTAATTGTTCCAACAGGGTCGGAAGCCACGCTCTTAAACCAGCCTGTAATACTACTCCACACGCCTTTTATGCCATCCCACAACCTGTTAAATATCTGTTTACCGGCATTACACATGTCATTTGCTTTTTGCTTTATTGAAGAAACTATATTGCCTAGCCAATTTTTAATACTGCTAATAATCTTATTAAACCATGTGCCAAGCCAATTTTTAAAACCATTCCAGCTATTTTGCAGAGCCTGTATTGCATTTGACATTTTCTCATTTATCCATCCACAGACAGCTTCTACGGCTCTTTGCGTTTGAGAAGTTATGTTGCTCCATATTTCTTTAAGCTTTATTTTAAACTGGTCCCATTTGGTGAGCATTGCCCCTGTCTGCATATTTACAGCTTTTTCTATGCCTGGCGTAGCATTTTGAATTTCTTCGGCAACACCGTTATATGCTTCGTTTGCTTTGAGAATTTGGGCGTCTCTGTTCTCCTGTGCTTTCTGTATCATGGATTTATATTCCTCTTCATTTATTGCTCCTGCATTTTTTAATTTTGCCGCTTCTCTTATAACCCCCTCATAGGTTTCATTAGCGGCTTTAATTTCTCCATCTCTTTTTTGTGCTGCCGTTGTAAGCATTTCACTTGCCAGCTCTGCCGATAGTCTGTTTTGGTAATCATTCATTCTCTGGCGAATAACCGCCGCCTCTTCTTCTGTTGCTGAAAGTTCGGTAAGAGCAACATTTCGCATCTCTCCTTGAAGCATGTTTATCTTTGCGTTTTCTTCGTCTGTTGTTGCTCGGTGTTCCTCAGCAGCTTTTTTGTATATATCATTAATTTGCTGAGTATAGAAATCCACCTGTTTTTGCTGCTCTTCACCATGTTTTTTTACTTTATCAATAATCCCTTGCTCATACCCGTCAATTACACCGTCACCTGCGTTAAATGTTTGAGACAATAGATTTATTGTCTTTTCCGCATTTTCTTTCATTGCCGTTTTAACCTGCTCACCCATGCTTTGAAATTTAGACACCATATTGCCGGCTATTTCATTTGTAACTACTTCATTGTTAATCCTCATGGAGTATAAAGATTTTGTTACTTCATCATCCATTTGCATATACGCCCCTACGGCTGTTTTTGTTTGCTCTGATATAGTAACTCCCATTTCCCCCGTTGTGGATTTAAACAGGTCCACTTCTGGTATTACTTCTTGTTTAAAATGCTTATAAAGTGCAATACCTCCCGCGGTAAGCGCTGCTACTCCGCCAACAGCCCAGCCAACAGGACCACTAATAACGGCAACGGCTTTTCCAAACAACGCAGCAGCCCCTCCAGCTTTTGCTATTACAACTGATATTTTAGTGAATACAGGTACTATTTTTGAAAACAATATAAGTCCCTTTCCTATTACAGACAACAACGGACCTATAGCAGCGACTAGCGCACCAATTTTTACAATAACATCTACTTGTGCAGGGCTTAGATTTTGTATTTTCTCCGCCAGCTTTGAAAGCATACCTGCCACTTTTTCTATTATAGGTAATAGAGCGTCCCCAATCTTTATACCAGCAAGTTTAAGATTATTCATAGCCACTTCCATTTTTTTGCCCGGGGTATTCATCATGGTTTCATATGCTTCATCAAGGGCGTTAGTATTTGTCTTCATTTCCTGCATTGTTTCGTTATACATATTCATACCCTGCTCGGAAGTCAGCATAAGCATAGCGTTAAGACCTTCAACGCTGCCAAAGAGCTTTGCCATAGCCGATACATCACTGTCAGACGCCTCCGCAAGCAATTCCAGCTCCTTGTTATAATCCTTAACGCTTTTCTTTAGGTTTTTATATTCGTCTGTGTTGGTTTTCCCCGCCTTTTCCAGCTCCGCCATCCTTTTGGATGTGCTGCTCACTTTATCGCTTAATTCAGCGAAAGCAGGACTGGCATTAGATAGCTTTTGCCGCATCTCAGCCAAAAAATTGCCCCATCCTTTAGCCTCGATTGAGCTGACATTGAATTCTATACCCAAAGCCTTTGCAGCGTTTTTCGCTTCATCCGTTGGTTTAATTATGTTTGAAAAAGCAGCCTTTAAGCCTGTAACGGATTTTGACGTTTGCAGTCCCTGTGCCGTTGTCGTGGCAAGGCTGGAAAACAATTCTTCCGTAGATACGTTTAATTGTGACGCTATCGGCGCAACATCAGACATAGAGCTTGCCAGCTCACCAAAGGTGGTTTTACCCTTGTTTTGAGTAACGAGCATTTGATTAGCTATAACGTCAGCCTTTGAAGCCTCTATGCCATATGTATTTAATATAGATGTAAGCCCATCAACAGCAGTTTCCGCATCGGTAAAGCCGCCAATAGACGCCTTTGTTGCAACCTCTAAAAATCCTACGGCGTCAGCAGTGTCAACAGATGCGGAAATGGCCTGATATAATCCCTCCGCAAGCTCTGTGGCAGCCTTGCCCGTCTTATTGGAAAGGTCTAATATGCCGCTTTTTAAATTCTCAATAGGCACTTTCCCGGTGTCTGCTATTGTGGAAACCTTTGCTACACTATCGGCAAAGTCCATAGCAAATTTTGTACTTGCTGTGCCTGCCGCAACTATAGGCAGCGTAACGTATTTAGTCATGGTTTTACCGACGCTGGTTAATTTCTTGCCTATATTTGCGGTTTCTGAAAGCTTTTCGCTCATATTCTTAGCCGCTGCAACTCCATAGCTTTTAGCTTTTTCCATGTCTCTTTTAAAGCCTTCGATATTTGCCCTTATTTCTGTGTATAAAGGCGCAAGCGCAATCCCTCCGTTCATGCAATACCTCCTTTTTTGGTTTCATTAATAGCCCCATAGTCTGCATTGGTTTGTTTTAATCTCCAAAGGGTTTTAAGAAACTCCTTACCATCTTCGCTTTTTTGCATAGCAAATAACCATGCGTCTTTGCGATATAATAAAAAAAGCGAATATGGCAGGCTTAAAATGCTTTTAAATTCTAAGCCTGTGTAATCGCTTATCGCTTTAAATTCCCCTGTTGCCGTGCTGTATTCCTTTTCCCAATCCTCTAAAGGAAAGTATTTGTCTCTTATTGCCTTTCCTATTTTTCCTCTTGGGATTGGGATTTGCAGTTTGGGTCATTATCTATGTTATTTATTGCCTTTGTAATTTCCGAAAATATAGCAATTATAGCCTTTTGGGGCAGCTGTTCTATCTGCTCTTTTGTAAATTCCTGTCCGCTGGTATTGTTATTAAGAAAGTCCTTAACAATGTCTATTTGCGTGTCCATAAGCTCTTCCTGGCTTTTATCCTCGGACAGCTCACCAAACCTTTTTACAAAAGCCACACTCGGCTGTATAACCTTTACGCTTTTTCCCTGATATTTAATGTCGATTGTTTCTGTTAAATACTTATCTAAATCCAGCATTTATTCACTTCCCCCTTCGCCCTGTGTTTCGCCTGGTACTAACAGCTCCAATTCTTCATCCGTAAGCTCTTCTTCAAACTCCGCTAAGAAGTTCTTTACATATTCAATGGCGTTTAATTCGGCGTCTATAACCAGCTCTTTATCTCCCGAATACTCTAAAGCAAAGCCATTTCCACCCTGTCCAATCATTGTAAAGCGTATTTTTCTGCCATTTTCTTTTGTGTGCACAAATCTTATAAGCACAGTTTTTAAATTACTGCCGCCGCCAAAGATTAATTTACGCGCCTTAGTTTTAGGGTCTATGATAAGTGAAGCTGCCGAAAGCATTTCCAGACGTTCCAAATCCCATGTAAGAATACCCGTTTTCGCCGTTACTTCCTCTTTGGTTATAAATGATTTAACTGTTTTACCGTATGAATTAATAATATCGTATTTCTCCGGCTTATACTCGATACTGAATCCGCCTGAGCAATGACCTACATTGTGCGCCTCTGTTTCAATTTCTTCATGAGTAGGTATGGCGCTTTCGCTAAACTCATACATATATACCTCGCCTGCGCCCATGATTATTTCATCTTTTAACATCCTTTTTCCTCCATTTTAAAATAAAAAAGAGCGTATTTTCATACGCTCCGTATTCATCATTAAACAAAATACCTCCACCGGACAGTGCGCCTCTAAAAACAATACTTCCATTGCTTTTAAAATCCTTGTTGCTGTCCGCCGAAAAAATTTCTTTTACCTTTTCCGCTATTTCAAGAGCTTCATCATAGTTCTTTGAAATAACTCTTATTTCAATTTGGCTTTCATTCAAAGTACCGCAAGATACAGGCGCCGCCTTATATGTAATACAAGGCAGCTTTCCTCCTGTGATGGGATATACCATATCCCCAAAGACCTGCTCAAGTTCGTTGCACACTACCTGTTCAAGCATTGCCTGTACCCTTTGCCAGTATTTTAGAAATATTGTTTTTTTCCTTATCCCTAGCCCTTTCTAAAAACGGATTAGGCTTTTGACCTCTTGTCTTATGTCCTCCTTTATATTTGCCTGAGCTTGCAACGTATGTCCACTCTGTTTTCCGTCCGTTGCCGTCTTTGGCATATATGCCTGTACCCTGATGAACATATGGGGCGTATTCCAGCATACTGCCTATTCTTCCCACAATCTCGCCATCCTCAAATTTGCATGAGCTGTTAATTGAAGCTCTGAGTATTCCCGTGTCGACAGGACATTCCTTTTTCGCCGCTGCTTCCACCTTTAGAGCAGCCGTCTGCATATTTTTAAAAAGCTGCCCTACGATTTTAGCCGTTGCTTTATCAACACTATGCTGAAATCCTTTATTGTCACTCATGTAATTCCACCCTCTTTAAGAGCATTTCCGTCATTCTCCGCCCTTCTATAACTGAGATAATGTCATATAATACATTTTCCTTTTTGTCGTACAGCCTGTTTACAGCCTTTTTTATGTCCTTGGCATTGGTTATGCCTGTATGGGTGCTTAATGTATAATCTACACTTGCCACCGTTCTTGTTTCGCATTTAGGCTTAATAGCTACATTTATATCCCTTTCCCTTTGCCAAACCTGCACCCTTGCACCTGTGGGAGATTTTACGGTTTCCAGCCTTTGCAATTCATATTCTTTGCGCATATCCGCTTTTACAGACAATCTAATCACCTCCTGGGCAAACGCCGATAACGCCGCAAAACCGCCTTTATATCCTCCGGCAAATCCCGACTATATGTTTGGCTGCCGCCATAAGCAAAGCTTTCGGACTGTAACCCCTCAGAGCCTACACGGTTATATGCTGTCATTGCCACGTCCGCGGCAGTAAAGCAAAGGTCTTTAGGCAGCTTTTCCAGCCCTGTATAGTTAAGCACCGAATATATAGCCCCTCTTATAAGGGATAGCAACAGCTCGTCTTTTTCATCTAAAGAAACATTGTCAAGACGTAGGGCCATTACCCTATATACGTCATTTACCGCATTATCAATGCTGCTATAGCTTTTCATAATTAAGCTCCTGCTGCGGCTTCTTGTGTCTTAACTACGTTAGTAACTTCCACTTTTGCAGGGTCGTCGTCTGCTGATGTGCCAATAGAATAATTAATTACTGCAATGGCTTCATTTCTCAACACCGTTGCGCCGTACTTACAAAGCCCCCTTATACCGTCCGTAAAGCTGTTTTGAAGTCTTAAAGCTTCGACTTTGTCAATCTGCTTTGCTCCACCTGTAGAGCCTTTATAGTAAGCTATTATCTGATTTGCCGGTAATTCCTCACTGCAAATCAGCTGCAGCCCTGCAATCCTTTGACCTTCCACAATGCCATTAGCAAGCACATTGGGACTTGCGGTAAATCTCCTGTCTTTTGAAAGCAGCCCAAGCACCGCCGCATTAACCACGCAGTAGCGGTCTGCCTTTGGCACTTTTTGCTGACTCAAAGCCGTGCTTAAATCCACAATGTAGTTATATGCGCTCTTGGCTGTTATAACTGTCTTATTGGACTTTGAGCCTATAACGTTGCTGCTCTTTGCTCCCGCAGACATAACGCCGTAAACGTATGTGTCATAGGTTTCTGCAATTAGTGCCCCATGCTCTCTTGTTGCTTCTTTCATAATATCGCTTTTAAGCTGTGCAGCGTCACAGTCATCCAAACTAAAGGCAAAATATTTTTGCTGGTCAAAGGTCAGCTCAATAGGCGTCATGTTAATATCTTCCCATGCTATCGTGCCTTCATAATCCTTAATTGTGCCCGCTCCCATGCGGTTAAAAATAACCTTTTCACCCTGAATGCTGGTTGGCTTTGTTATTGTCGCTTCAACTGTTGAAATACTGTGGAAGTTTGCGAGTATAGCTCCCTCCCATAACGTTGGCTTAAAACTTTCTACTGACATTTAAAATCATCTCCTTATATTTTTATAAATTGTTCGGCTACCTGTTCAGCCGTCATGTTGTCCGCATTACTTACTAAGTTTTCATAGGTGTTTACTTCTGCGCTGTCACTGCCGGCAGCAGGAGGAACACCCGCAAGCGTGGTTTCAAATAAGTCCTTGTACTGCTCCTTAATATCCTTCATTTGTTCGTCAATCCCTGTGACCTTGCCTTGTTCATCTATACCCAGCTTTGACTTATCGAATTTGCCCGCAAGTAATTCTCCGTGTTTAGCTCCGCTTTTGGAAAGCGCGCTGTTTATAGCGTTATCCAGGGTTAAACCCTTAATTTTGTTCTCACTGTCTGCTTTAAGCTGCTTTATTGTCTCCTCATGCTGCTTAATAATTTCTTGCAGCTTTTCACCGTCTGCACCTGACTGTTTAAGCTCGCCTATTGTTTTCTGCGCTTCTAACAGCTGCCCTTCCGCATTCTCTTTCTGCTCCTGCAGCCTTTTGTACTTCTGTTCAATGTTCTCCTCCTTTGTAATATAGATTTTTTCCTCTTTCATTCCGCCAATGATTTTTTGTATATCCTCTGCGGAATACCCCAGCTTTTTTAATAGCTCTTCCATCTCTAACCTCCTTAAATTTGTGTATAAAAAAAGCACCCTTAAAGGATGCTTTTATTACTTTGTTATGCTGTTTTTTCTTCTCTTTCTATAACAGGTAATATGCCGTGATTTTTTAACAAATCATAAATGAACAGCCTGCCTTTCTGCGTCCACTTGGTATTCATTTTCACAAACTTAGTCCCGTCTTTATGCTCAATGTCTATTGTCTTTGAATGTGTATAACCTTTATTATGATACTTTTTATACAATAGCCATTGACCGCTTTCTTTATACTGAACCTCATATGTATGCAATAAGTCATTCATTGCTTTTCCACTCATTCCATAGTCTTTAGCAATCTGCGTTATTGTTACAAGACCTTTATTGTTTAAAATCATATCGAGATAATTCGCTTTAGGCTGTAACTCACCTATAATTTGATTTTTCTGTGCAACCTCGGTTTCAAGACGTTTCCTTTCTTCTCTTTCTGCTTTTAAAGCTTCAAAAGTCTTTATCATAAAATCAGGGTCGTTTATAAATTTCTCCGCTGTCTCTGCCGTTGCATATACTCCATGTTTTCGTATGCTTGGTAACACCTCTTCAAATACCCATTTTTCAAACTTTTCGGCTGATGGCAGCTTGCTATGTGTAATAAGGCGATATAAATTGCCCTCGCTTATAAATATTATTTTTTGTGTTCCTCCGCTTGTAAGGGTGTCGTGTTTCACGACCCCCTGAGATTTACAATGCCTATTCATAGCGTCACGCACATTTGAATATCCCAAAGCATTAGCAACATCTTTGCCACAAAATAAAACATTTCCGTTTTCTTCAATTGTCCTAACCTGTCCAAACTCTGTATTCTCAAATATTTTTAATTCATTCATGCTACTTCCTCCTTATTTTTTAAACAGTTTTTCGTATCTTCCGTTAATGTAATTCCCAGAAGCTTCATTGCTGTTTGAAAACCTATGTAAAACCCTCTTTCCTCATATGCAACAACCAAACCACCAACTAAATCATCAACATCATAAAGTGCATCTTCTCCCGCATAATCAAAGAAATTTTTACTTGCCAAATAGTCTTTTAAGTCTTTCCATACATTGTGTTCTTTTTCTGTCTCTGGATAATTTGCATTAACCATTGCGTATATATCTAATATCGCTTCTCTGTGTTCTTTTTCATTCATTAATTTCATATTAAAAAAGCCTCCTTCAAACTTTGTATGTTTGACAAAGGCTCTTATCTGCATTAAAATATTTACAGATAGAGAAACCTCTGTCGCACTAAGAGAAATTCGGTCGGTCGCCAAACTGAAGCCGTTTTTCTCTTATTTTTTTTCATCTAACAACAAATGTACTCCCATTCTAATTGCTTCGCCTTTTGTTAAATTATGCTTTAAACAATAATCATTCAATTTTTTATCTGTTTTAGCATCAAGTCTAATACTTGTTCTAATATTTATGGGATTATCTGTTTTGGGTCGTCCTGTGCGTGGGCTCATTAAACCACCTCACTTTCAAGCACACATAAATTATATTTTATGCACGCTTAAAAGTCAAGAGGTAATTTGCAAAAGATGGTAAAATAAAAGCACCTTATCAATTAAGGTGCTTTGTGTGTAATTATTTTTATTTAATATCAACATATTCCGCACGCAATAATGGAACGGTTATACTCGCACCCATTGTGCTTGTGTAAGTATACATTCCATCTAATTTACCGTACATAGTAATAATATCATCTTCTAAAATTCTATTACTTGTTGATGAACCTTGATATGCTACCATTATTGTATCAGACCATATATCATATTCACCTTTAGTTATATTAACTCTAAGGCTGTAAAATCCGTTTTCTTCCATTACCTGTATAACTTGTCCTTCGAGTTTAGCATATTCCCCTTTATATTGCTCTGGGTTTCGTGCAATATCTTTAAAGGAATATTTTTTGCATTTTGCCATATAATCTTCTTTTATTGATGCAGCTGATTTTGTTGTAGCTACTGTTGTAGTGGTTGCCTGTGTTGTTGTAGCTTCTGCTGTGGCTACTGTTGTTTCTTGAGTTGTGGTTTCTAATATTGTTGTTTCTGCTGTTGTAATATTTCCCGTATTTGTCTGAACACTACCATCGTTATTAGGAGTAACAGCAGCAGCAATAAAAAGTAAAATTATTGAACAACCTAATACTATCATTGGTGTTTTTATTGGTTTCTTTTTAACCTTTGATATAACACCCCATATAACTCCCGCAATAATTCCTACGAAACTTAATAAAAATAATAAATCATCCAAATTATACTC
>CAJUEF010000029.1:14850-19670 GCA_910585035.1 uncultured Christensenellaceae bacterium
ACCATATTTCGGCAAGTATAGTCAATTATTAAATTAAGCTGTTGCTGATTTTTTATTATTTCTCAGTCTTTCTCTTTCTTTTCGTGCTTCCTCTTCCATCTTTGCAATCTCTGCGTCCAGCTCTTCTTTGGACATATTTTTAATATAATCAGGTATTACAACAGGTCTGTCATCTTCAAAATACTTTTCACTCATTTTATTTTACCTCCCAAAAATCAATATCAAAGTTTTCTTTTATTTTTTCCAGTGCTTTTAACTGGGCTTCTTTTTCTGTATATCCTTCTAATGTAAAACTATTTATATACCTAATATACAAGCCATTTTCTACTTGTTGGTTTGATGTATAAGCATATACTGTTCCGTCATGACATATAGCCAAACCTAATATATATCCATGTGAATAAGCAGAATTAAAATCTGCTATACTTGGCGGCATACTGTTTGGATGTGTATGTAAGGTCAGAAGATTGGTTCTGTTCTTTATTGTTTCCGAGATATTGTTTGTATATTGTATCATACCTTCTGTTTTCTCATCCAAAGCGCTTAATACTACTTTCCCCGTATCTCCGTCAATCCAGTACATATCTTCTATCAGCGTACCGCTTCTGTGATTTAGCATCTCTTTAGCCTTGGAATATAAAACACGGGACACATCTTTATTTTCCGTAATCTTATCGAATTTATTCCTATACTCACCGCTATTAATATATGTACTGTTGATTAAGGTTTGCTTATTCCGTCCGTATCTTTGGTATTCTAACGACATTAGTCCTGTAAGTCCTCCGTTTGTCTTTATTATACCATCATCTAAGCCGTCCTGCAATTCTTCCCCCATATCAATATAAGGGATAACGGTACATCTGCAGTTTGCGTGAAATGGCATTGCAGGGCAGTTTTCTAATTTATATCTTTTTTCGTGCCTTGTGCCGCATATATCACATGTGCGCTCATCCTGCGCTGCACAAATTTCAACATATTCTATTCCTGCCTCCCTGTACCGTTCAAGGGCCGCATTGTTAAGACAATGCATAGTTTCCGTCCGTATCAGCCTGTTTGCTGCATTAAAGCCCTTATGCATTGCACCATCCAAAGCAATAGCCATTTGTGTAACGGTGTTGCCCTGGTGTAAGCCATGAAATATTATGCTGTTAAGGTTCTTTTCAAGCTTTTCTTTGTTTTTCCATAACCGGCTGCTAAAATCTTCCCCTCTCCACTTTGTACTGGCAAGTCTCATTGTTAAAGCTTTGTCTGTCTCGTAAAAGTCATAATTAAGAACAGCAGATATGTTTTTACTAACGTCTTTCACACCCTTTTCCATATTGCTTAGACCCTGTTTTTCCGTGCGCTGTGACAGCTCATTAACTATGCTTTCTATACCGCTTTTCAGCTTTTTCAGCCTGTTATTACGGTACATCTGTGACAGGCTGGGAGTAGATGTCTTTAATTCCTCTGCGGCCCTATAAAGCTCTTTGTTTATTTCGTCAGCCGCCTCTTTGTATCTTTTTAAAAGCTCAATGTTTTTTTCTTCTAAGCTGTTGTAGGTTTTCCATGTTTCATTTGCAATCCGCTTTTCAAAATAGTTGTTATTCTCCAACATCCTCACCGCCTAAAGGGACTTTATCAAATGTGTTTTCTTCTTCGTCTATGCGCTTTAATTCCTCCTCCGTGTCCTCTACCCACGGATGGCGGGAAATAATAGTATAATTACTTATTGTCTCTTTAGACGCTATAGCATTGTTAATTATTTCCGTTTCATTTATTCTCATGGCACGGTTGAAGATAATTTCTATATCTGTATCACTGTAATTTCCTCCGCCGCTTTCTGAAAGATAAATATTCACAAAATTTAAAAGGTACTCAAAGGCATTTTTAAATTCCGCCTCCATTGCATTGCATTTAAGGTCCAATCCTGCGTACATAAAGCCAAGAGCAACGCCGCTTGGATTTGCACCGTATTTATCTATATCCTTATCAACGCTTTGCCCATCCTCGCATATATCCCGCTTTAACTGTTCGTAATGCTCTTTAATTGCCGTTATATCCATAGACGGCGTAAGGGTGTCAACTCCTCCGTTTTCAGGGTCGTCAATAGGTATGGCTCTATCTTCGTTTATACCTCTAACAAATTCGGTAATATCTTCACCACCATAGCCCTTTAAAATATATACAATGTTTTTGACCTCTTCAATATAATTTGCCGCGTCGCTTCTACTTTTGTCATAACTGTCAATAAGAGATTTCACGAAAGAAATATCAGGCGTTTCAATCCAGTTATTTTTAAAACAGATAAAAGGGACTTTTCCCCAAGCCATCCAAGAGCCGTTTTTTAAGTAATGTCCCTTTATATTTGCCTTTTCATCATTAGGAATTAGGGTTCCTCCCGATTGAATATAATAACTTACGGAATTGCCTGTCCAATATTCAATATGGACTATTTCTTTTTTAGTGTTATATACCCATTTATATGTACTGTATTTCCTTATAACCGATAATAACCGTGTATGCCCTGCATCCTGCCATTCGGGTATAATTTGCTCGGCAGGTATTACCTCAAACTTTAATACTCCTTTTTCGGTTATATATGGATGTAACCACCCTTTACCTTTGTTGCTGGCTTCATAGCCAAGGTCCTTTAATTTGCCGGAAAAGTGCTTTCCTAAAATATCGCTTACTTTTTGAGTGTAGCCGTCATCCTCTCCCTTTAATGTAAATTGCTTTGAAAGGAAATAGTTTACCTTCTCGTCAACCATAGCATGATATTTACCATGAGCGAGTTTGTTATTTGCCTTGTTAGCTTCTTTAACACGTTTTCCTTTGATGGTTCTGTACATTTCACGGTTTAATATATCGTTTTGAACTTTGTAGTATTTCTCGCCTATTGTCATTAACTTTCTGGTCCGGGATTTTTCAAATTCATCAATTAGGTTTATTATCCGCATTTCGTTATTAATTTCCTCTTGCATTGCCATAAGCCCCGCTTTAACTCCTCTTTTTAGTCTTTGTAGCAGCTTCATATAACCTCCAAAATAAAAACAGAACCTAGAATAATCTAAGTCCTCTTTTGTCAACTGATTCCATTGCATAACGCATAGCATCCATAATGTGGTTGTAATCGTCAATAGGTTTATTTAAAATGTTCCCATCTTTACTATCCCACACGTAATTATTAAGCTCTGCAATAGTATTTACACAGGACGGATGAACATATATTTTATAGTCCTGCAGCTTTTGAATACCGTATAAAATACTGTCCTTTCCTTTGCGGGCTGCCCTTATGCGGCGCAGCCCAAGGCGCCTTAATTCTTCAATGCTCTTTGGTTCTGCACTGTCTGCGGTTATTTTCTCTTTAGAATAACCCTTGTAATTAATTTCGGCGTATATATCTCTGTTTGTCATAGCCTTCTTGTATATTTCATCAAATATGTAAATGCTCATATTACCTTTATCAACAATCATAGCTACAAATGCCGTAGGGTCGTTGGTATATCCAAAATCCAGCCCAAACACTGCGGTAATGTTATCCAATTCGGACATTATATCTTCCACATTAAAATCAAGCTCTTCAAAGTTTTGATATACCAGTCCTTCGGCTACTCCCCAGTTACCAAGCCCCTCAACATCATAACGCCTTGGGCTTTTATCTTTCATCTTTTTAAATAAATTCACGTCATCCTCTCCTAAAAATTCATTACATTTATAAGTTGTGGTTATAGCCAAAACATCTTTATCATCTGTGTCAAAAAAACGCTTTTTTATCCAGTGCTTTTCCGACCATGGATTTAAAGTAAGGGTTAGCTGTTTAAAATATCCTTTCGGCATTTCGCCCCTTATGGACATATCTATTTTATTGAATGCTCCCTCGTCCATAATCTGAAAAGCCTCTTCAAACCAAACCCAGCACAGAAATCCTTTTTCCACCGTTATGGATGTTATACTCTGAGGGTCGTCCAATCCCCTAAACAATATCTTTTGTCCTGTAGGCTTGTATGTTATTTCAAGGGGTGACTTGCTTACCGTCCATAGATTAACTACCCTCAGCTGGTTTATCGCCCACTTTAATTGTGCGTATGTGCTGTCCTTGTGAGAATTAAAATAACGCCTTATCACAAGGGCATTAGCCTCTTTATATTTCATAATGTTATAAATTAACCAAAGAGCTGTAGTTGTGCTTTTTTTGCTTGCCCTTCCGCCTTTTATCACTCTGTACCTGCCTTTAAAATTCCAAAACGAACCATAACCCTTTCCGATTATTTCAGGCAAATATATATTTTGCTCAGTCTTCAATTTCACTTTCTCCGCTGAATACCGGGGTTATAACGTCCATAGAAATGTTATCTTTAAAAATGCCGTATCTTTTGCCCAGAAGCTCAGCTGCCTTGTTTGCATCTGTAAGCTTTGCTGGAATTTCAACGACGACAGGTTTTTCTATTTTTACTGTTTGTCTGCGCATAGTTCCTTTATCATCGGGAGTATACTCGCTTTTTTCTTCGGATATGGTAACAACAACATTTTCCGTTTTCTCCCTTCTCATAACTGCCGTGAGATATTCCATAACCTCCTTGACATCCGCTATTCGTTCAGACTGCAATTCTTCCAATTTTTCTTTGATGTATGCTTCAATTTCAGGTTTAGTCAAGTTTTCATTTCCTATTGAATACGCTGTCTTTGCCGAATATCCTGCACGTATTGCCGCCTGTGTTGCGTTACAATCAATTAGATACTCCTCACAAAACCTTTTTTGTTTTTCTGTCACGTTACCACCTCTCTTTCTGTAAACAAAAAAGACACCCTGCAAAGGTGCCTTTATATAGGGAGTGTAC
>CAJUEF010000030.1:0-3341 GCA_910585035.1 uncultured Christensenellaceae bacterium
ATATTTTTGCTCTCATCTTAACATGCTTTGCCCTGTATCTTATCTTTAAAAAATCCAATCTTATTCTATTTTTATTTAAAAAAAGAAAAAGTAAGCAAAGCGAAAAAACATATTTTTGCTCTCACCTTAACATGCTTTGCCTTATATACTAAAAGACACTTTATTTATAATTTTCTTTTCTTCCACCTTTCTTTTGTTTAAAAAAAAAGGTGGAAGAAAAAATATAGAAAAAATTAATGTTTACTAACAAACTGGCTTATTTTTGCAATCGCCTTATCAATATTTTTCATAGAGGCAGCATAAGAACAGCGTACAAAGCCTTCCCCACTCTCGCCAAAAGCAGTTCCCGGAACAATAGCAACCCCTTGTTCATAAAGCAGATTAGTGCAAAATTCCTCAGAGGTCATACCCGTTTTTCTTATGTCAGGGAAAAGATAAAATGCCCCTTTAGGCTCAAAACACGTAAGTCCCATTTCATTAAAAGCCTTATACAGTTTTTTACGCCTCATATCATACTGAGAAGTCATATTCTCTATAGTCTGGTATCCATTGCCAGCGTTAAGCTTTAAAGCCTCAAGAGCTGCCATCTGACTGATGGTAGAGGCACACAACATGGTATATTGATGTATTTTAGTCATAGCTGAAAGAATGTCCTCATTAGCGGCCACAAAACCAACACGCCATCCTGTCATTGCAAACGCCTTGCTAAAGCCGTTAATAAGTATAACCTTGTCTTTAATGCTCCTATATGAAGCAATGCTCACATGGCGTGAGCCGTATGTAAGTTCAGCATAAATTTCATCGCTGATAATAACGATTTCTTTATCCTCAAGATAATTTACAAGTCTTGATAGCTCGTCCCTTTTCATCATAGCGCCGGTAGGATTGTTTGGATAAGGCAAAATAATTGCCTTGGTCTTAGGTGTAATAACCTTGTCCAGCTCCTCAGGAGTAAGCACAAAATTGTCCTCAACTTTAGTGTTCACAACTACAGGCACACCGTGAGCAAGAGTCACGCAAGGCGCATAGGACACATATGAGGGTGCAGGTATAATCACTTCTTCACCTGGGTTAATAACAGCTCGAACAGCCAAATCAATAGCTTCACTTGCACCCACAGTAATGAGAATATCCTTTATGTTATACCTTAGCTCAAATCTGTTGGCAAGATAAATACAAATTTGTTCTCTAAGTTCACTAATTCCGGCATTGGATGTATAATGAGTCATTCCTCTTTCAATTGCCATAATAGCTGCTTCACGAACGTTCCAAGGCGTAACAAAATCTGGCTCACCTACAGACAGTGAAATAACATTTTTCATCTCGCTGGCAATATCAAAAAACTTTCTTATTCCGGATGGCGGAATACTGTTAATTAAATCGCTTGTATAATTCTTCACGGTGACACCACCAATCTGTCATCTATTTCTTCCTCTTCAAAGATTATGCCGCTCTCCTTGTATCCTTTAAGCACAAAATGAGTTGCAGTGGAAATAACTTCATCAATAACCGCAAGCTTTTCATGCACAAATTCAGCAACCTTTTTCATAGTTTGTTCATTAACAATAACCATAAAATCATAATCACCGGAAATAAGATAGCATGAGCGGACCTGTGAATATTTGCATATTTTCTTTGCAATATCCTCAAAGCCGCTGCCCTTTTGCGGAGTAACCTTTACCTCAATAAGCGCCATAACGCTGTCATCCAGTTTTTCCTTGTTTATTGTTGCGGTGTATCCAAGTATAATTTTTTGTTCTTCCAGTTCATTAATAATTGATACAATCTTTTCTTCGCTTACAGTAAGCATATCCGCTATTTCTGCCGGAGTCACTCTGGCATCAGAAGTCAGTATGCTAACTATTTTATTTCTTAAATATTCCACCTTATCTCCCTCCATATTTCAAAATATTTTAAAATATACAAAACAGGCTTAAAAGTTTAAGCCTGTTTTTTGCTAAAGTTTAAATACCTAATTAAAACTTAATCTTCTTGTTTTACAGAGTTATTCGCCGGCGGCTTTTGTTGATTTGGTTTTTGATCTGCTGGTTTTTGGTCCGCCGGTTTTTGTTGATTTGGCTTTTGATCTGCCGGCTTTTGCTGATTTGAATTTTGCGACGCAGGAGCTTTTGAAGGCGTCGTAGTCTCGGCTTTTGTTGTTGTCGTTGTAGTGCCCTTTGTTGTGGTTATCTTAGTAGGTTTGCCTTTATAAGAGCTGCTCCAACTTATCCTATGCACTTCTTTGCCATCCTTATAAAACACCAATGCAGATTCTACCTTTCTTCCGCTCGTAATAGTGCCGGAAGCAGATACTTTTTCTTCATAGGTAATATTGTCTCCATATGGAAGGGGAGCGCCGTAAAGCTCTATAGTGAGCTTATTCATTCCTCCACTTGCAAATATATAAATAGGATAATTAGTGTTGTTTTTCCATATGAAATATGGTCCGCCGCTGCTTATGGTTGCATCAAATCCCAATGGAACGTAGCCAACAGTCTGAGAATGGTTGCTTCTTTTAACAACCTGCAAATCCGCTCTTATAACAGCATTAAACAAGGTTGAGCTTGCCTGGCATATTCCTCCGCCATAACCATTAACCAACTCTCCGTTAACAAACTCACCGCCAATACTCCATCCGTTTGCAGCAGTTCTTGGTCCAAGCTCTTGTTCAATATTAAATTCTTCACCCGGCATTACCTTTTTACCGTTTATCTTTGTGGCAGCAAGAGCAACATTTTTTCTTCGTCCTGTTGCACCGCTTACATTCGTAGAATATGTTGACCTTAAAACCATATTTTGCCTTAACTGGCCAACAGTAACTTTAGGCTGGGTTTCGGTATAATCCAGTTCTATATAACCTGTTTCTTGATTTTCAATATGAGTTTTTATTTTTTGTGCAAGTCCATCAGCAGAAATCTGCATACCTACCTGTTCAGGAGTAAAGGTAAATTTTTCTTCACCGCTTTGATTTAACTGCACATCTGCGTCCTTTGCTGCTACGCTGTAGTTTTGAACTATTGTACTAACTAAATTTTCAAGGCTTTTGTCATCAGTATAAATGGACACATCAAAATTTTTTCCGTTTTTCTTTGCATTGTTTTTGTCATTAATCTTCTTTATAAGGCTGCCTTCTCTGCCATAAAGCATTGCCTCATTAAGAACAGAATCAACTGTATTTTCCACCTGTAAATCAGATGCTTTAACAGGTATAACAGTATCTTTTAATTTGAGCTCAAGCAATACTTGGTCTCCCGTAAAATCCACCTTACCTGAAAGCTTTTCACGAGCCCTTGCCATAGTATCGCCGCTCACATCAACATCAAACACTGAAACACCTTCAA
>CAJUEF010000030.1:3351-18800 GCA_910585035.1 uncultured Christensenellaceae bacterium
ATGTGCCGTTTGCATAAAGCTCATTTTTCTGAGCCTCTGAAAGAGGTCTGCTTAAAAAAGCATACACTCCACCAAGCACAGCTAAAGTTATAAAAACAGCTCCAAGTGCATACCACAGCTTTTTGCTCTTTCCTGCGCCGTCGCCTTTATCAAATGCTGTGTCCATATCGTCAGATATTTTTTTAAGCTTTGGCTTTTTATCCTTACTGCTGTTTTCACTTCCGCTGTTAGATGTTTTGTCTTCCTTTGGCGCTTTATCCTGTATCTGCTCTTTTGGTTTTGACAAGCTTCCCACATCGTTTAACAGCTGATCAATTTTTTTTATTGGGTTTTTCTCCTGCTCACTCATACTAATATCTCCCTGATTTATTTACTCCCAGTTACTCATCATCCTCTGGTTCTTGCTCACTAACAGAATCTTTGGTTATTTCTTCCGTAGTTTCTTCTTCTGTTTCTTTTTTGGTTGTTGTAGATTCCTTTGTTGTTTCGCGTTTTTTCGTTAAATATTCCTCGCTTACTTTTCTGCCCTTTGGTTTTCCTGTTTTACTGTCTGTTTCCGTTCCAGGCCCAACAGCATACTCTCCGTTAAAGGCAGCATATGTATCGTTGGACATTTTTTCTGTACGCACAGTTTTGCCATCTATTACATATTCTAACCATCTTTCTACTACAATACGGTTCTTTCTAGGTTTTATTTCAACATATTCGCCCTCCAGCAAATTGTTATTAACATTTATTGTTGCTTTTCCACTAGGCTGTTCGTTTTCAATTTCATTTGATTTAAAAACATAGCTGCCGCCGTCTTCATTTTTAGGGCCATATATCATAACGTCTAAAGTCTTGGATGATGAACTTGCGTATGCAACAATGTATATAGGAAAATCATAATTATTTTTCAGCTTTAAATCAGGCCCGCCTGTGCTTATTGCAGCATCTTGACCCACAGGAAGGTAGGACACAGGAAAAGTGTGAGGCCTTCTCTCCACAACCTCTAGACCAGCTTTTACTGCAGAATTATAAAGAGTGCTGCTCACCTGGCAAACTCCACCGCCAACATCATCTATATATTTTCCACTGGAAATTGCAGTTGCAACAGACCATCCATTGTCGCTGGTTCTTGCTCCAAGCACAGAATTTATTGAAAAGGTTTTCCCGGCAGGAATCATCTCACCGTTTAAAAGCCCGGCTGCCTTTACAACATTGGCAACTCTTGATGCGCTTGACGACTTAAATTCTGTAGATGTGCCTGACTTTTTAACAAGCCTGTTTTTTAAATCCTGAACAGTTATTGAAGGCGAAACTTCCAGTGTCTGCGCCTGTATTTCAAATTGTTCAAATCCTTGATCCATACCTGCTGAAACGTCTTCTTCAAGCTTTTCCTTATCTATCTTTATGCCGGTTTTTCCTTCAATATAAATTATTTCTCCGCCTTCTATTTTAACACTGGCGTCCTGAGCTGCCATACCTGTTTTCTTTTGTATTGCTGTAAGCTGCTGCCCCATTAAATCATTATCATATGTATATCGAAGCTGAAAATCTTTGCCTTCCTTTTTAACTTGCTTAAGCTCTTTTTTACGCTGCTTTCTATTGCCTGTCTGTCCGATTGTAATCGCTTGCACAAGAGTATCTTCCATGTTAGTATCTATATTAATGTCATCGCCGTTAATTTCATGTTTATTATCATTTATAATTATGCTTAGTTTAAAATTCGTCATTTTGGTAAATTCCACAGGGTCAAGCTTTTCAAGAGCCTCATTATAGGTGAGCCCCCCTATGTCAACTTTATTTACAGTAATTCCTTCAGCAAATTTTGCACCTTGAACCAGCTCCTGTGCATTGGCTTCCTTATATCCTGTTCCCATATAAAGAAAATACCCGCCTACAAGCGCGGCAAACAATACCAATATTACAACAGAAAGCCTTGATTTATTTATTTTAATGCTTTTAGATGTTCCTGAATCAAACCTTGGAACGCTGCTGTATTTACTTTTAAACATCTTTTTATTTTTTGACATTAGTTTTTCCACCTTATGTTAATCGTAAATCTCATTTATCATTTTATAATTTAAAGCAAATAAACTGTCATTAAGTCTCACATCTTCAATAACAGTATCCTTAGCCTCAATATCCACAGGTGCAAAATTCCATATACCCTTAACTCCCTTTTGAATAAATATATCGGCAATACTTTGGGCACATTGTTTTGGAACTGCAATTACTCCTATATCAACTTTATTTTTGCTGAGAAATTCACCTAAAAAATCAATATCTTCAACTTGAATATCACCTATTTTTTCACCGACTAAATTTTTATTTTTATCAAACATTTTAATTATGCTAAATCCACATCTGGCAAAATCACTATAATTTGCAAGAGCGCAGCCAATATTTCCGCAGCCAACTATTACCATTGTCCTGCTTTTAAAAAGACCTAATATATCTCCTAAATTTTCTCTTAAATTTTCAACTATGTAACCATATCCCTGCTGACCAAAGCCGCCGAAATAATTAAGATCCTGACGTATTTGAGACGCGTTTAGACCCATTTTTTGGCTAAGCTGCATAGATGAAATTCTAATAACCCCTTGAGCTTCCAGCTCGCACAGCTTGGCATAATATTTGGGCAGTCTCCTTATAACCGCCTCAGGCACACGTCTGCTAATCATAAAACCTTTCACCCCTTATATAACAGAATATAACACAGTACCGAGAACTCCCGAAAGCAGCAGCAAAAGTACCGGCTGTGCTTTAAAATATCTCATAAGTACAAAAACAATAACGCAAATAACTATCGCAATAATATCAAAGTTAATACCACCGTGGTAAAGGGATTCCATTGCAAGCCCAACAACGGCTGAAGATATTAAAGCAAGACTAACAGGACGAATTCCTTTAAGCACACTTTCAAAAGTTCCGTTTCCTTTTAATTTAAAATAATATTTTGCAATAACAGTCGCAAGTACAAGAGATGGAACCACAACGCCAAAAGTTGCAACTATGCCGCCAATTATCCCTCCAACCTTAACTCCCGTAAAGGTTGCGCTGTTAATTGCAAAGGGACCCGGAGTCATTTCAGATATAGCTATTATATCAGTAATCTGCTGAGACGTTAAAAATCCAATATCCACCATACGCTGGCGGATAAGCGGTATCATAGCATATCCGCCGCCTATTGAAAATGCGCTTATGGTAAGAAATTCAATAAATAATCTAAGTAGTATCATTTTTATTTATCCTGCCGTATATATAACCTATTAATGCGCCTGTTAACACTATCAATATAACAGGCACCTCAGTCATAAGAGCAGTCACAAAACCTCCTGTAAACATGGCGATTGCAAAAGCATCTGTCCAGTAGCTCTTACCAAGTTTTAAAACTACCGAAAGCATAATCCCAACCACCCCTGCACGAATACCTCTTATAAACAGCCAAACAGGACTGTTTTCAGGCAAACTGTTATAAAGATACGTCACTATGGTTATTACAATTATACACGGACATACAACCCCCAGCATTGACACAATCGAACCTTTAATACCTCTTATTTTATATCCAACGGTTATAGACGTGTTGATGGCAATCGCTCCCGGAATAGACTCGCTTATGGCGATCATGTCAAGCATTTCTTCGCTGCTTATCCAGTGCTTTTTATCAACAAATTCATCGGTTATCACGCTAAGCATTGCATATCCGCCGCCAAAGGTTAAAAACCCTATACGGAACATGGTTATAAATAGCTCAAGCAGGCTATTTTCCTTGATTTTTTGTGTAATTTAGAAGACCTCCGTGTAACAACATTTGTCTTTGCCTTTTTGATACATTAAGCAATGTATCAAAGGTATAACCTTTTGTTTTATTCTCAACTTTAATAACATCGCCAAGAACCTGACTTCTGGCATCCTTTATTTCCAAAACATCGTTTAAATCAATTTTGTCATAATCTGCTTCATCTTTAAATACCATCGGCAGTATTCCCGAATTTATTAAGTTTGCCATGTGTATTCTTGCAAAAGATTTAGCAATAACACCCTTCACTCCAAGATAAAGCGGGGCAAGCGCAGCATGCTCTCGGCTGCTTCCCTGTCCATAATTATGTCCTGCAACAAGGAAGCTCTTGCCCTCTGCCTTTGCCCTTTCGCTAAAGGTAGCGTCAACAGGCTCAAGACAGAATTTAGAAAGGTGTGGAATATTACTTCTATAAGGGAGAAGCGACGCGTTGGAAGGCATAATATGGTCAGTTGTAATATTATCCTCCATCTTTAAAAGCGCCTTTGCCTCAATGGTATCCGGCATTTCTGTGTTAAGTGGGAAAGGCTTAATGTTAGGCCCTCTGACAACAACAGCTTTATCCGCTTCCTCCTCACTTACCGGTGCTATTACAAGATTATCATTTATAAGAAATTCCTTAGGCATATCAACAGTAAGATCAATATCTAATTCTCTAGGGTCGCTGAGTACGCCTTTAATTGCAGTATATGCAGCAACCTCAGGACTTGCAAGATAAACCTGCGCACTTTTTGTTCCGCTTCTTCCAAAAAAGTTGCGGTTAAAGGAACGCACTGATACCGCATCGGTTTTTGGAGCTTGTCCCATTCCGATACAAGGACCGCAGGCAGATTCCAATATTCTGGCGCCTGCGCTTATCATATCTGCAAGTGCGCCGTTCTCCGCAAGCATTGTAAGCACTTGTTTGCTTCCTGGAGCAATAACAAGGCTAACATCTTTATGAACAGTATTCCCTTTAAGTATTTTTGCCACTTTCATCATATCCATATACGATGAATTTGTGCAGCTTCCTATTGCAACCTGGTCAACCTTAATTTTGCCAACCTCGTCTACGCCTTTAACTGCATCAGGGCTGTGAGGACAAGCCACCATAGGCGCAAGAGTTCCCAGGTCTATTTCCACAGTTTCATCATAAACAGCGTCTGCATCAGGCTTAATTTCTGTCCAATCCTTTTCCCTGCCCTGAGCCTTTAAAAACTCTCTTGTAATTTCATCACTTGGGAATATAGATGTTGTAGCTCCCAACTCAGCACCCATATTTGTAATAGTTGCCCGCTCAGGTACTGAAAGAGTTTTAACTCCTTCACCGGTATATTCAATTATTTTACCAACGCCGCCTTTAACTGTAAGAATTTTAAGAACCTCCAAAATAATATCCTTAGCAGCTACACAAGGGTTAAGCCTTCCTTTTAAAACAACATTGCAGATTTTCGGCTTTGGAATATAATAAGCCCCCCCTGCCATCGCAACGGCAACGTCAAGTCCACCGGCGCCTATTGCCAGCATACCGATTCCACCGCCTGTCGGAGTGTGGCTGTCACTTCCAAGAAGCGTCTTTCCGGGCTTGCCAAACCTCTCTAAATTTACCTGATGGCAAATGCCGTTGCCCGGCTTGCTGAAATACACACCGTGCTTACTTGCAACAGTCTTAATGTATTCATGGTCGTCAGCATTTTCAAAGCCTGCCTGTAATGTATTATGGTCAATATATGCTGTAGACCGCTCTGTTTTAACCCTTTTAACTCCCATAGCCTCAAACTGCAGATACGCCATTGTACCTGTAGAATCCTGTGTAAGAGTGTTATCAATTTTTATAGCAATTTCACCTGTTTCCTCGTCAAAAGAAACCAAATGTGCGTCAATTATTTTTTGTGCAATACCTTTACCCACTTATGTTAAACTTCCTTTCAAAAATATATTCAAAATAAATATACTTATTCAATTATATCTCTAATTTTATAATAACAGCGTATTTTAGTCAACAAGGAGGAGGAATGTTTTTTCACTGCATATATTGAATTGACAATAATGAATACCATTTCATTGGTTTTATTTACATTTTAAATCATAATATAGCTTTTTGTTTTTACATATTTTAATACTTAAAAACAAAAAACTGTAAACCTTTTTTGATTTACAGTCTTTTAACATCAAATTTATAAAAATCAATCAGCTTCTTGCTTGTAAAACAATTTCTTTATCAACTGAAGCAGGAATTGCCCCTGCGGCTTTTGTTCTTATATAAAAGATTCTTGTTTCCCCTGCCGGAATTGCGTCTATTATTGACGTGAGTTTATAAGTTGAATTATTTGCCTTAACAGGTGTATATTCGCTTTCGCCGCTTATGCGGTATTCCATTGTATTTTTCATCTGTGAAACAGTTTCATTTACATACCTAACGCTTGGTGCGGCTCCTCTTCTATTAATAGTTACATTTCTGGTTATTGAGTTTGGTGTTGACGAATCACACGAAAAATATCTAAACGTATAGGTTATGTTTGATTGTGGAATATCAAATACCATCTTGCCGGAATTATCACATCTTGTCCATGTAGTATCCGTAGATTTTTTATACTCCATAGTTGAATTAAATCCTGTAACCACTATTTTCTCCGGATACTCCGGATTTACTGCACTCGCCTGCACATTAGGTGATGCCGGTCTTTTCACAAGAACAATTTTAACGGCGGCAGTTGCCGGCTCCGTTTCTGTTGCAGCCTTTCTTATATACAGATTAACGCTCGCGGTATTTGATAATATTTTGCTTATATCAAATTCATTTCCCGATGTCATAGTTATATTTGTCCAGCTTGTAACAGATCCGCTTGTGTTATATTGATATAGCTTGCCGCTTTCAAATCCTTTAACAACCTCTTTGCAAAAATCCACTTCTAAAGTGCTTGGTGCCGCAGGACGCTTTTGCAGCCAATAACCGCCGCTATTAGCATTAATACGGAAAAAAACCTTAACATTAAATTTCTTTTCATCTTTTAAAACCCTTTTCATCCTTTTAATTCCAAATAAAATTAATTTCCTAAATTTGCTGCTTTCATCACCTCTCTTAATTCTCTTAATATATCCCTTGCATTTTCATCTGCCGCTTTTAATGTTTCTGCTCCGTTGCCTTCATAAGTGCTGTTTTTCAAAACTCTGTCAAATATATTAAGAATTTCGTCTATATTCATTCCCTCATAATATCCCTGTAACAAGCTGCCGTATTTTTCATAAAACAACGTTGATAAAAATAATTCCCCTTTATTCATTTGCACCTTATCCATCATACCCATTAGTGCGCTTTCTTCTTCTCTGGAAATAAGTCCAGTTAAAAACAATTTATCAACCATTTTATAAAAGCCTGCATAGGTTCCCCCGCAAACTGCAAATTCTCCGTAAATTGCTGCCTTCATTTCTTCCTTGCTCATTCCATCATAGCCATAATAGTAGGCATATGCTTCTTCTCTATTTTTCACCTTTGAGCTTCTTTCTTTAGAAAATTGATCTCTTATTTTGTATGCCATTTCTACATTTTCTTTATTTAGCTGTTTTTTATCAATAATATTTTGCTGCCAATTTATATTTAAAAAATCCTCACCAAAATAGCTTTTATACCGGTCAAATATAGACATAAATATTTCTCCGTCGCTCATTCCCGTATAATCAAAAGAATCAGCTTCGGCTTTTAGTTTATCCAGCGCTTCCTGCGCTCCTTTAACATCCTCCACATAACAGTTGCTGCTTGGGTATGGCGCGCTGCTTTTAACATTTTTTGTGTAGTAATTATTTATTTCCACGCTTCCCGTCCTCACCCTCATAAAGCTGTCTTCTTGAAAAAAGTCTGTATATTTTGCGCCGTCATTATTATTTCTTTTTATTGCACTTCCCTGAATGCCATATTGATTAATTCCTGTAACTCTCATCCTTTTTCTCCCCTTTAATAGTTTTTTAAATATAATTTCATCTTAATTAACCGCTAACAATTTAGCTCCTTCTCCTAAATTTGCTGCTTTCATCACCTCTCTTAATTCTCTTAATATAAATTTCTTATTTATATATCGGAATATAGAAGGATTTAATTAAGAAATTTATCGTTGAAATACTCATGCCGGTCATGTAAAATAAAAGTATATTTTACATTAAAGATTATTTTAGTAACGGAGGATAAAATGAATATTAAAATTACACCAAAACAAATTGTATACACAGCCTTTATAGCCGCTATATATTTTGTAGTTGCGGCTATATTCGCTCCCCTTAGCTTTGGACCTGTGCAGGTACGCATTGCAGAGGCCCTTACATTGCTTCCTATAATTACTCCGCTGGCAATTCCCGGAACCTTTATAGGCTGCCTTATAGCGAATATCGTCTTCAGCGCCAGTATGCTTGATATAATTCTTGGCAGCCTTGCTACCCTTATTGCAGCAATTCTCACATATATGCTTAGGGAAAACAAATATATCGCTGCGCTTCCTCCGGTAATAATAAACGCCTTTGTGGTGGCTTACGTGCTTAAAGTATCCGTCGGCGCTCCTTACTGGATGACAGTTTTCACAGTAGGCGTGGGACAAGCCGTTTCATGTTACGCCATTGGAATACCTTTTGTAGCTATTGTTAAAAAATATCTTCCGGAAGCCTTTAATGAAAAATGGTAACTGGCAGGCTAAAATTTATAGCTTCTTTTGTAGGTTTAATGCTAATAATACTGGCAGCGTCAACGACGTATATATCCGCAAAAGAATTATTGGGGATTCTACCTGCTGAGAGTTATGAAGATAAAGGAGTTTACACCTTTAAACCTAATAAGTTATTGCCGGTTCAAGTTAAAAACACCTCTTCCAGCGGACGTGACAGGAGACTTTATCCAACCAAGACAATTTACAAGGTTTACTACAAGTCAGTAAATAACAGTGGATATGAGTGGTCTAAAGAAACAAGGGTAAAGAGTGAAGGAGAAGATATTTTAAATGCCGGAATTCCTGTTGACAGGCGTGTTTTAAGTATTAAAGGAGAAAGCAAATATATAACTGTAAAACCGCAGGACAGCGCAAAAAGCTACACAGAAAAGATACAGCAAAAGTATGTGTTAATACTGGCAATTTCATTGGTATACATAACGGTTTACATCACTTTAGTGGGTGTTTCTTCCATTAGAAAAATAAAAACAGCGGCTTAAAAACTTGTTTCCTTTAAAAATCAGCCTGTAAGTATGCGTTGCGAATTACAGGCAAATATTTTATAATCTGGAATTTATAATTGGTATTTGTGTAAACAGAGGAAATACTATGAATATTTTGATACACGATTTAGAGAAATATCCTTTTCAGGATTTGGGAGATAATTTTAAAATAATTAACACCAATGTTAAGGCAGTGCCATGTCAGGGCTGCTTTAAGTGTTGGACAAAAAATGCGGGATATTGTGTGTATGCAGATGCATTTCAACACAGTGGAGCTGCCATGGGAAATAGCGAAAATATTGTAATCATCAGCAAAATTTGTTATGGCGGCTACAGCCCCTCAGTAAAACGTTTCCTGGACAGGAGCATATCCGACAATTTGCCTTTCTTTACATTTCGCAAGGGCAAAACATATCATATCAATCGCTATAAAATAAAGCGAAATTTAACCGTGTATTTTTATGGTGAGTGCAGCAAATTTGAGAGAGAAACCGCTGAAGAATACGTGGCTTGCCTTTCTATCAACATAGAGGCTGACACACACAAAATAATTTTTGCAGAAGGCTTAGAGAATTTAGGAGAACTGGGACTATGAAAACTTTGATATTAAACGGTAGCCCCAAAAAGAAAAGCAGCACCTCAAAGTTTCTCGGTAGAATGGCAGGAATGCTGCTGACAGGCTGCAATGTGCAGTATGCCTCTTTACGTAAAAAAAGCGAGTATCCTAAAATTATGCAGTGCCTTAAAGATATTGATACACTCATATTGGCGGCGCCTTTGTATGTAGACGGCATACCCTCCCATGTTTTGGAATTTTTGCAGCAGGCAGAGGAATTTTGCATTAAAAATGGCTGTCATTTTTTAGTATATGCAATATCAAATAACGGCTTTATCGAGGGTATACATAACAAATCTCATTTAAAGATGTATGAGTGCTGGTGTAAACGGGCAGGTCTTGAATGGGGCGGTGGTGTTGGTATTGGCGGCGGTGAAATGTTCCGTTGTCTTGCAATTTATTATCCTATTACTTTTGCTGTGCTGATTGCAATAAACCTTATAAAGTACGCAACGGGAACAGAAGTTACATTTTCCAGCTGGCTGCCTCTTGCAGAAAATGTTGGAATATATCTTTTCTTTAACTGTGGAGTGTTTTATTATATGGCGCGATTGTCTGCAAATATACGAAAGCTTCGTAAAACGAAAAATTGTTACACCCGTATTATGGTTCCTGCATTTTTGTTTATACCAATAGCAGATATTTTCATGACCATCACATCATTATTCAATGGTAAAATAATTTTTACATTGTTAAAAAAAGATAAATATATCCCCAAACTGGATTTCGAACAGGAAAGCAAAAATTAATACGGCTTTTGGTTTGCAAAACTGTTAATAAATTTTATGTGATAAAAACACTTTTTCAAAAAGATAAAAAATTTATTAATAAAACAATGATTTTTATAATATCCAAACAGAACAATTAACATATTTTCAGATAATAAAATACTAAAATAAATAATTACTTCCAAAAAGCTTTTGCTTTTTGGAAGTAATTATATACTTTAAAAATTATTAATGATATCTTTAAACATCCTTTTCGAAAACATAGTCATCCATAACATAACCGTGACCTATATCAACAACCTTTTCTTTAACAAGCTTAAAACCTGCCTTTTCATAAACCTTCAAGCTGCCGTGATTGTTTTTATTGCATGTAAGCCATATGGATTTTAAGTTATTATCTTTACAATAGTCAGTTAAAAAGTTAAATGCCTTTTTGGAATATCCACAGCCTCTATATTCTTTAGTTATGTAAAGCTTGCTTAAAAATAGTTTATCAGCTTCCGTCTTAATGCCCATATATCCAAATGGAGTGCCGTTTTTATAAAATAAATAATACTCATAGCCTCCGGATTTTATAGAAGCTAAAATAGCTTCAAAGGATTGAAATTTTCTAAGCATATATTTTATCTGTCCGTTATCCAATTTCCCGTCATAATGCTCCGTCCATACTATTTGCGCTATTCTTTCCACAATTTCTATCTGCTGCGGCGTTTCAACCTTTACAAATTCCATTTTAATTTCCTCTTTTACCTATATTTATTTACATATATTTTAAAAAAGCCACAGCACTTATGTCAAGTGCCGCAGCTGGAGTTTTTAAAATAATTGTATAAATTTTTCATAAGAAAGACTGGCGCTTCCTATAAGACCGCCGTCAATATCTTTTTGTTCCATAAGCTCATTAACATTACTGCCGTTCATACTTCCGCCGTAAAGTATGCTTATGTCATCCGCTTTATCTCCAAGAAGCCTTCTAAGCGTATCTCTTATCCCTGTGATAACCTCTCCCGCATCTTTTGGTGATGCCGTTTTGCCGGTTCCTATTGCCCAAATAGGCTCATAGGCAATTATAAGTTTATCAGTATTTACTCCGTTAATCGCCGCTTCCACCTGTCTGTTCACAACCTCCGGTGCATTACCCGCTTCCCTTTGCTGCAAACTTTCGCCTACGCATATTATAGGTATAAGACCTTTGCTTATGGCATAAAGCGTCTTTTTATTAACTGTTTCATCAGTCTCAGCAAAATATTGTCGTCTTTCACTGTGTCCTATTATAACATGGGTTATCCCCAGCTCAATAAGCATATCCGCAGATACCTCTCCTGTAAAAGCGCCTTTTTCTTCAAAATGCATATTTTGCGCTCCCACCATAACCTTGCTGTCTTTTGCCGCCTTGCTGACAGCGTCCAGCATAGTAAAGGGCGGACAAACAATTATTAGGCTTTCCGTATGTATGCTTTTAAGACGGTTTACCAATTCAACTCCGTCATTTATATTAAGATTCATCTTCCAATTACCGGCAAAAATCCTCTGTCTCATATTTTCTCCTTATCTATCCATAAGTATTTCTATACCAGGCAGTGATTTACCTTCTAAAAACGCTAAGGATGCGCCGCCACCTGTAGATATATGGGTCATCTTGCTTTGCAAACCAAAGCTGTCTATGGCCCTTGCACTATCTCCACCGCCAACTATTGTTATTCCGCCACACTGCGCCATAGCATATGCAACGTCTTTTGTTCCCTTTGCAAACTTTGGCATTTCAAAAGCTCCCATAGGCCCATTCCATATAATTGTTTTAGAGCGAAGTATTACATCGGTAAATTCTTTACATGTCTTAGGTCCTATATCAAGCCCCATATATCCTTCCGGAATACCATCCACATCTACAACCTTTGTGTTTGCATCATTTGAAAAGCTATCTGCAACAATCACATCCTTTGGCAAAAACACATTTACATTTTCTTTTTTTGCCATCTCCAATATTTCCCTTGCATAATTAATGTGTTCCTCATCCAATATGGATTTGCCAATAGAATGACCCATTGCTTTAATAAATGTAAACGCCATACCTCCGCCAATAATAATATTATCCACCTTTTCAAGCAAATGATTTATAACGCCAATTTTACTAGATACCTTTGCTCCGCCCAAAATAGCTGTAAACTCTCTTTCCGGCTGTTCTAGTGC
This sequence comes from uncultured Christensenellaceae bacterium, assembly GCA_910585035.1. Classification (GTDB taxonomy): domain Bacteria; phylum Bacillota; class Clostridia; order Christensenellales; family MGBC116941; genus MGBC116941. The sequence continues at coordinate 15,846 of CAJUEF010000030.1, forward strand.
ATTACCAAGCATAGCTATTTCCTTTTCTATTAAAAATCCGGAAACACAAGGAAGATACTCTCCTATCCCGTAAGTAGAAGCATGCTTTCTGTGGCTGGTTCCAAAGGCGTCGTTTACATATATATCCCCATAGGAAGCTAAGGTTTTAGCAAATTCCGGGTCGTTTGCCTTTTCCTCGCTGTGAAAACGCAAGTTTTCCAAAAGCAGCACTTCTCCGCCTTTTAAATCATCAACCATTTTTCTTGTATCATTACCGATTGCATCCTTTGCAAACTTAACATCCATGTTTAATAAATGACAAAGACTCTCGCATATAGGAGCTAAAGACTTGCTGCTTTCGTATCCGTCTTTTGGATTTCCAAGGTGAGACATAAGCACGGTTTTAGCTCCGTTATTAATAAGATATTTTATTGTAGGCAGAGTAGTTGTTATTCTGGTTTTATCTGCAATACGTCCTTTATCGTCCATAGGTACGTTAAAATCAACGCGCATAACTACCCGTTTGCCGGATATATCAACATCTTCTATACTTTTTTTATTTAGTTCCATATTATTTCCTCCTAATATCTACCTCAATAATTAAGCTTCACCAACCATAAATCCTGCTGCCTTTTCGTTTTTAGCAGTTTTAGGACTTACGCAATAAGCTATATTCTGGGCATGGTCTGAAACCCTTTCCAGGTCATTTAAAAGATTAGTAAACACAACCCCCTTAGCCGGACCGCAGAGATGGTCTGCCATTCTTTGAATATGACCGTCTGTAGCCTTTTCAATAAGTATGTCAACTCTTTCTTCGCTTTTTGTTGTCTGTTCCGCCATTTCCACACTTCCACTGAGAAATGCATCTAGTCCCAGTTCAACAGTCTTTTCAACATTTGCAAATATATTCTTAATCTCTTCATTTGCATCCTGTGAAAACTCTATTTGCCGTTTTTTAGCGTCCTCTGCGTACTCCACAACATTTTCAGCATAGTCGCCAATACGCTCTATATCAATTATTACATGATACATAAGCCCCATTTTTACCTCTTCTTCATGAGACATGTCCGCCTTTGCCTGCAAATCCATCATATAATTGGTTATCTTGTTTGTAATATGGTCAATTATCTCCTCATTTTCCATAACCTCGTCTACAATATCAAACTGACTGTTTACAAACACCTGCTCCGCCAGCTTCATATTTTCAAGGGCCATACGCCCAAGTCTGTCAACCTCTTTAATTAGCTGAGACTGGGCAATTACAGGGGTTGAGAGCATATTTTTGTCTATATATTTAAACTTGCGCCTTGGATCCTCGGCTGCTTCTTTATCCGGTACAAGTATTTTTGAGAGCTTAATTGTAAAAGATGAAATCGGCAGTAAGAAAAGCACGCCCACAATGTTAAAAACAGTGTGAATATTAGCAATCTGGCGGGTAACGTCTCCCGGCGTCCATCCTTCTACCATAGTCACAAAAGGAATAAACAGCATTAGAAGCAAGAATATAATAGTAGTCATTACCTTTTGCATAAAGTGAATAACCGCAACACGCTTTGCGTTTGTATCACAGCCAAAGGATGCTATAAGAGCCGTCACGCATGTTCCTATATTCATACCCATAACTAAAAAGATAGAATTTCTCATTGTCACCAGCCCTGCAAGAGCAAGGGTTTGCAAAAGACCAATAGACACAGATGAACTTTGTATAATAGATGTAACTATAAGACCGATTATAATACCTAAAATAGGGTTTTCAAAAGAGGTCATCATGTTTTTAAAAACTTCACTGTTACCAAGAGGCTTCATTGCATCCCCCATAATATTCATGCCAATAAACAGCACAGCAAAGCCAAAAAGCACATAACCCCAATCGTATTTTTTATTTTTTTTGCTTTTATTAAGCATTAAAATCAGACCAATAAAAGCAAATATAGGAGCTACCTTTGTAAGCTTAAAAGCAATGAGCTGCGCAGTAATTGTAGTACCCACGTTTGCACCAAGAACAACCCCAACAGCCTGGGACAAATTCATTAGCCCCGCATTAACAAAACCTACTACCATAACAGTAGTTGCACTGGAGCTTTGGATGATAAAAGTAACAAGACATCCCACCACAAGACCCATTACTTTATTGGTAGTCAGCTTTTCAATAATGTATTTAAGCCTGTCTCCCGCCGTTTTTTCAAGACCGTCTCCCAGCATCTGCATACCGTAAATGAAAAGACCAAGTCCTCCCAGCATTGAGATAAGATCGTAAATACTCAATTTCACATTTCTCCTTTTTGATTACAAAATTTTATTTACCAATACTTAGCATTACATAATGTTTATTATGTATTCTATATAAGTCCCTTAAACCTGTTTTGCCTTTCTGCCTCATAAAGCACAATGGCGGCAGAATTAGCTAAATTAAGACACCGTATTCCTTCTCTCATGGGAATACGAATGCGGTTCTGCCAATATTTTTCATGTATATAATCAGGCAATCCTTTAGTTTCACTTCCAAAAATGATATAATCCCCGTCTTTATATTCAAAATCCGTAAAGAGGCTGCTGCCTTTGCTTGTCGCCAGAAAGTAGCTTCCTTCCATGTTTTTAATTTCAAATTCTTCAAAGCTTTCATATATTTTAACAGTGGCATGACTCCAATAATCCAGCCCTGCTCTTTTAAGATATTTATCGCTTATCGAAAAACCAAGGGGCTTTATCAGGTGAAGAATAGACCCTGTGGCAGCACACGTTCTCACAATATTACCGGTATTCTGTGGAATATCCGGATGTACCAAAACAATATTAAACAAATTAGTTACCTATCCTTCTGCCTACACCTTGCTTTTTTAAAATTAAAAAAAGCAAATATTTCGTGAGGTTATTATAACATGATTGCAGCTTGCAACAGCAAGCAGCAGCGTTAGCTGCATGGGCAAATAGCCCAAAGCATGTTTCAATGTTCTCCAAAGCACTCAAAAGCTTTGC
>CAJUEF010000031.1 GCA_910585035.1 uncultured Christensenellaceae bacterium
ACACCTGTCAAGAATAATTTCATCTATGCCGGAACATGTAAAAGTTATATCCACAATAATGGAAAACGGCAGTGAAACTCCTATTGTGTTTGATAGTCAAGGTATTATAAATTGCAGCGAAATAAATATCGCAACTAATATTCATGAAATAAAAAAGGATAAAACAAATTTTCTTTGTATAAAACATAAATGGCACATAGGAAGCGTGGATGAGCTTTTATGGCAGCTTAAAGGAACTTCTACATATTTTACTGCGTCAGGTAAAGGCGAATCCTCATCTCATGACGTTTACAGCGGAGCCTGCGGCGGAGTTATGGGCGATATATGCACTGTAAAACGTTTTACCCCCGTGGTTATAGATGCATCAAAGGGATATGAAGATTTAATTAAAGAACCAAATATATATCCGGACCCTCTTTATCCTTTTGTTCCAAGCAGCACTGAATATTTAGACGAAGCTGTTGACATTATGTCATACGCTTTGCGCCGCCGTTTAAACCACCTTGGAAGCGATAAAGTTGTTATAGGTGTCTCCGGCGGACTGGACAGTACCCTAGCGCTGCTTATTGCCGATAACGTAATACTTAATAAAAAAGATATTATAGGCATAACCATGCCCGGTCTTGGAACCGGTAGCACAACAAGAACCAATGCTGAAATTCTTATGAATCAGCTTGGCATAGATTCCCGCAGCATTTCAATAGAAAACGCAGTGTTACAACATTTTAAAGATATTAACCATGATAATGAAACTCATGACATAGCTTATGAAAATGCCCAGGCAAGGGAAAGAATGCAAATACTGTTTGATGTGAGCAATATGGAAAAGGCGATAAATATAGGAACCGGTGACATGTCTGAAGCTATGCTGGGCTTTACCACCTTTGGGGGAGACCACCTTTCAATGTATAACATTAATATAGGCGTTCCAAAAACACTGGTGCGTGCGTTAGTTCTGCACTTTGCCTGGAGAATTCCCCGCATTTCTTCCATTCTTACTTCCATTGCCACAACTCCCATAAGCCCTGAGCTTATTCCGGGAAAACAGGAAACAGAAACGATTGTAGGAAGCTACAAAGCAAATGATTTTGCAATATATCACACCATAGTCAGCAATATGGATAGGGGCGCTCTGTCATCTCTTCTTAAAATGGTGGGGCTGCATCTTAATTTAGACGATTTTTACAGGCGCATTACAAATTCTCAATTTAAGCGCAACTGCTCTGCTGACGGTGTTCCCGTCACCAGGTGCTTTGTAGATGATTTTATTTTACCAAGCGACTGTAAAAATATATTTTAATTAAAGTCCTCGTTTACTCCTAATACAAAACGCAATCTGAAAATTAATTGGAAAGGAGCTTAACCATGTTTAGAAAAATGCGCAGAAAAAAACAGGAGCTATCAAGAGAAGAAAATATCGAAATTCTAAAAAGCACTACCTCCGGTGTTCTTGCCGTACTTGGAGATAATGATTATCCCTATGCCGTACCCCTCAGCCATGTATACGACAGCGGCAAGCTTTATTTCCATTGCGCCATACAGGGGCATAAGCTGGATGCCGTTAAAAACCATTCCAAAGCCTCTTTTTGTGTAATAGCGCAAGATGATGTTATTCCTGAAAAATACACAACTTGCTATAAAAGCGTTATTGCTTTTGGAAAAATACATATTTGTGACGATGAAAAAGAGAAGATAACGGTTCTTCAAAAAATGGCTTATAAATTTTCACCGGCACAAACAGAAGAACAAAATTCAGCTGAAATAAAAGCGCACCTTAGCCACACTTCAATAATCATCCTCACCATTGAACATATGACCGGCAAAATTGCACAAGAGCTGATGATTAAAAGACAAAAAGAATTATAAACCTTAAATATTTTTCCAAAATTATTGCTAATTAAATAGCCTATCTTATTCCAATTACCGTTCTTCTTACCCTTCCTTCAATAACGTCACTCAGCCTATACTTGGCATTAGCAATAATAACCGTAGTTCCCTGTTTTACAGGCTCAATAGCAAATCTCAGCTTTGCTTCCGCGCCATTTGCGCCTTTTCGGCTTGCCCCAAAACAATACTTTTGGGTTTCGGTTATATTTTCTATAACCTCACCTTCGTCTTTACCTCCGATTTCAGCAATAAGGCTGGATTCATCATTTACGTCCTTATATATTCCGTCAACGGAAGTGAGAATAACAAAAAGACGGGCTTTTACCAGAGTTGTTATTACTGCCGCAGTTTCATCGTTATCTATACATTCCACAACTCTGTCTCCCCTGTTGCTGCGGATATAAGCAAGCTCAAGCTGTCTGTTTTCCTCAAAGCTTACTGCGTCATTATAATTTACAATTGGAATGGCGTTTTGTTTAGTACATCTCAAAAGCATATTTTTTATGTGCTCTTTCTTTACAACATCATTAAAATGCTGATGCTCTACCAGTATCTGCCTTACGCTGTACTGGGGAGAAACAAAATTTCTGTAATTCTGCATGAGTATGGACTGTCCCTGGGCTGAATAATCCGTTTTGCTGTCCTCACCGCCGTCATCTGTAAGACACTCGCCGCCGTTTCTCTGCATATAATCCAGCCTTCCTATTTCCACAGCACCTGAGCTTATCCAAATCATCCCTGGGCGGAGCTCGCTTCCTATGCGGCTGAATATGTTATAATCCAGGTCGTGGTCCTCCGGTCTTATCAGCGCCATAGAACCAACCTTACCAACTATTTCCACGTCAAACTTTGCCATTTATTTCACCTTGCACAAAAAATTTTAAATAATAAATTAAAATGCTCCCTTTTCGGAAAAGTATTCCCATTACATAAACCTTGAAATACAATGCATATTCTTATGTAGAATTACTGAATTTGCACCCTCTTTACAGTTCTTCAAACTGCAACTTTCATCTAAGCAAAAGAATATACGCTGAAACAGCGATGCCAAGAAAAATTATACACCAACCAAGTTTTTTCTTATCCATTTTCAACCACTTCCTTTCAGAGTAGACGTCATAATCGACATTCCCATTTTTTATTAAAATAAATTTTAACTTATGTGCTTTATTATAAAATATTTGCCTGCCACCCGAAATACACATTTATAGGCTGATTTTTAATGAGTGTACAATTCCGAAAAGGGAGTTACAATATAAGCTAATTATATATCCAAAAGAGGGTGCTTTTCAACATTATTGTTTTATTTCCATTTTACTTTTCTGTTTCCTGCAAAAATACTTGAAATATGAATATATAAGGTATAAAATGAATCTACGACTAACTGTAACGGAGGTAAATATGGGAAAAAAAGCAGTTATATCTGTTATTGCGGCAGCTATTATTATCCTTGCGGCATCCTGCCTTCTTTACAGCAAAAATGATAATTTTAAAAGCAACAGCTTTGCCATGAATACTTTTATAGATATAAATATTACCGGCAAAAAGACAAAGGAAACAGGGAATAAAATTTTAAATTTAATAAATAAATTTGACGAAAATAATTCCATGTACATTGAAAGCAGCTTTGTTTCCGGTGTAAATAACAGCGCAGGAAAATCCTATGTGCAGGTGGATAAAGACACCTATGATTTAATAAAACGTACTTATCTTCTCTGTGAACAAAGCGGCGGAAAATTTGACGTTACAATAGCTCCTGTCGTGCTGGCATGGAATATAAATGGGGATAACCCACATATACCGGAAATAGATGAAAACCTGCTTTCCCTTGTAAATTATAAAGATATTTTATTTAACGATGAAAACAGCAGCATTATGCTTAAAAACCCGAACCAAAAAATAGATTTAGGCGGAATTGCAAAAGGGAGCGTCTGCGATAAAATTTATGAAATATTAAAGACTGAAGGCGTTAAGGAAGCCGCCATAAGCGTTGGCGGAAATGTGATTGCCTTTGGCAATAAAAGCTATAATGTTGGAATAAAACATCCAAGAAAACAAAACGGATTAATTGCAAGCGTTAAACTAAACAATAAAATAATTTCCACAACAGGCGACTATGAAAGATATTTTGAGATTGACGGCAAAAGATACCACCACATTATAGACCCAAAAAGCGGTCAGCCTTATAACAGTGATTTTTATTGCGTTACGGTAATAGGTCAGGACGGGGCCTTTGGCGATTATATGTCCACAAGGCTGTTTATGACACCAAAAGACGAGCTTCTTTCCATGCTGGAAAGCTATGATATTATCGCCGTAGGCAAGGACAACACGGTGTATGCGTCTCCTAATCTTGAAATAGAGCTAAAGGACAGTTCATTTAAGCTGTATAAAGGTTAGCCGTTATGAAAAGAAGCCTTATCAATAAGAAAGAAATAGGTATTATTGTTCTTGTTTTGCTTGCATGCTGTTCTATATTTTTGTACTATGGCACTAGCAATGATGCGAAAATTGCTGAAATTACCGTTAATGGCTCGGTTTATAGAACAATAAACCTGTCTGAAGAAAAAAATGAATATATAATAGATATACCGTCCCAGGGAAAAACAGCTCATATAAAGGTTTCTTTTAATTCTATAGGTTTTATAAATCATGAGTGTCCCGATGGTATATGTGAAAATGCAGGAATGCTTACCTCAAATTTGCAAACTGCTGTGTGTCTGCCCCTTAAGGTTTCCATAACCATAAAAAAAGGCGGCTCAGATTTAGATATAATTTCGGGGTAACACATATGAGCACAAAAAAAATTACTCTGCTGGCAATGCTGTTTGCCATGGCGCTTATACTGTCCTTCATAGAGCATACAATTCCGCCTGTAACAGGGCTTATACCCGGAATAAAGCTGGGACTTTCAAATATAGTGGTTATGTATACTGTATTTTGCATGGGCAGCAGGTATGCAATTTGTATAGCAGCTTTAAAGAGTACATTTGTATTTTTAACAAGAGGTCTTATAGCTGCCTGCCTAAGTATCAGCGGCGGACTTTGTTCTGTTGGAATAATGATTTTGCTGCTTTTGGTATTTAAGGATAAAATTTCCTACATAGCTATAAGCATTTGCGGCAGTATTACCCACAATATAGTGCAGCTTGCTCTCGCAATGTTTATAACCGGTACTAAAATGACTGTTCTTTATTTGCCTATACTTCTTGTTTCAGGCGTGTTTATGGGAATAGCCACAGGGACTACCCTAAAGGTAGTCATGCCTTACTTTGAAAAATTAAATTAAAATATTAATTGGGGGAAAGCATTATGTCTAGAAAACTTAGTGGAGCCCACGTTGCTCATCACAAGAACACAAGCAATATGCAGCCTGTTCCTTGTAATCCAAAGAGCACCGTTACAATTCCAATGTCTATGCATATTGGAGCTCCATGCAAACCGTTGGTAAAACCGGCGGACGAGGTTAAAGTTGGCCAGATTATCGGCGATAATCCGGAAGCTTTTATCTGTGCGCCTATCCATTCCAGCGTCAGCGGCAAGGTGAAATCCATTGCTGATTTTACAATGCCAAACGGTTCTGTAACAAAAGCGGTAATCATTGAATCAGACGGACTGTTTACAGTCAGTGACGATGTTAAACCGCCGGTAGTAAACACCAAAGAGGATCTGATTAAAGCAGCAAGAGACTGCGGACTTGTTGGTCTTGGCGGCGCAGGCTTCCCGGGTCATGTAAAACTGAATCCAAAGAATCCTGAAGCTGTAGACACTTTGCTTATTAACGCAGCGGAATGTGAGCCTTTTATTACCGTGGATAACAGAGAATGTCTTGATAACAGCGAAGATGTGCTCTTTGCAGTGAGAACAATAATGAAGCTGCTTAATCTTAAAAAGGCTGCTTTTGGCGTTGAAAGAAATAAACCTGATGCCATTGCGCACCTGACAGAAGCTACCAAAAATGATGACAATATAGATGTTATCACCCTTGATGCAATGTATCCTCAGGGCGCTGAAAAGGTGCTTATTTATTCTGCTACCGGACGCATTGTTCCTGAGGGCAAGCTTCCTAGCGATGTTGGAGTTATTGTTTTCAACGTGTCATCTCTTGGAAAGCTTGCAAAATACATTAAAACAGGAATGCCTCTTACAGCCAAGAACATCACTGTTGACGGCGGAGCAATTACAAATCCGCAGAACTTAACAGTGCCTATAGGTACACCTATTTCAGATATCGCTGAGTTTTGCGGCGGTTATAAATCAGAGCCGCGCAAAATCATTATGGGCGGACCTATGATGGGTACTGCAATGAAAGATGATTCTTTCCCTATTATAAAAAACACCAACGCCGTTTTATTCTTTGACAGTGAGCAGGCAAAGCCTAGAATTACTTCCGCATGTATTCGCTGCGGCAGATGTATAAGAACATGTCCTTATTCTCTAATGCCTGTAAGCTTTGAAAGGGCATACGAGCGCAAGGATGTGGACGCTCTTAATAAACTGAAGATAAATATGTGTATGGAATGCGGCTGCTGTGAATTTATCTGTCCGGCAAACCGTAAGCTTGTTGCCCATCATAAGCTTTCAAAACAGCTTGTGAAGAAAGCGCAAGGATAAGGAGGGATTAGCAGTGGAAAATAATTTGATTGTAAACGTGTCACCGCATATAAGCGATAAAGATTCTACAACCAGCATAATGCGTGACGTTATAATTGCTCTTATGCCTGCTTTTGCAGTAAGCATATATGTATTTGGAATAAGGGCAATTTTAGTAACGCTCACTTCAGTGCTCTCTTGCGTGATTTCTGAATATGTATTTCGTAAAATCGCAAAGAGAACAAACACCATCGGCGATTTAAGTGCAGTTGTCACAGGTATTATACTTGCCTTTAACCTGCCTGCTGCCATTCCTCTTTGGATGGTAGCCATCGGCGGCTTTGTTGCAATATTTCTTATTAAACAGCTTTTCGGCGGTATTGGCGACAACTTTATAAATCCCGCTATCGGTGCACGTATAGTTTTGTTCATATCCTTTGCAACGGCTATGACAACCTGGATTGTTCCATTTGGATACCGCAGTGCAGATATAGTAACAGGCGCAACTCCCCTGGCTCTTTTTGCTGAAGGCGGCACAGCTCTTCCTTCATATACCGAGCTGTTTCTTGGAACTATCGGCGGATGCCTTGGTGAAACCTCTGCGGCAGCGCTGCTTCTTGGCGGCGTATACTTGGTTATAAGAAGAGTTATTTCTCCTCTTGTCCCTGTGCTTTTTGTCGGCACAGTGTTTGTGTTCACATGGGCTCTTGGTTATGACCCTGTTTATCAGATTCTTTCCGGCGGTCTTATGCTTGGTGCAATATTCATGGCAACAGACTATACAACCTCTCCTATTACCACCCTTGGAAAAGTTATATTTGCCATTGGATGCGGCTTTATAACAACAGTTATAAGGGCTTTCGGTTCTTATCCGGAAGGGGTTTCCTTTGCAATTATTCTTATGAACATTATCACACCGCTTATTGACAGATATACCCTTACACATCCTTTCGGTGCTGTAAAGGTTAAGCCTGTAAAAGAGGGAGGTAATAAATAATGAGTAAGAAAATACAGATTATCGTGCTTCCTATAATATGTCTGCTGCTTGGCATGGCTCTTGCAGGAGTATATAATATGACTGCTCCGATTATAGCCGAAGTTGAAAAAAACACAGCTAACGAAGCAAGAAGAGAAGTTCTTGCGGCGGCAGATGATTTTACAGAAGTAACAAAAGAATTTAGTGAGGATTTGGGCATTAAAGAATGCTACAAAGCAACAAACGGTGAAGGCGCTACCTTTATGATAAGCACCTCCGGCTACGGCGGCGAAATATCTATGATGGTTGGCATAAGCAGTGAAGGAAAAATCACCGGCACAAAAATCCTGTCTCACAGTGAAACCCCAGGTCTTGGCGCAAAAGCCAATAACCCTGATTTCCTAAGTCAGTATAATAAAAAGGGCGGCAGCTTTAACGTAGTTAAAAACAGCCCTAAGGATGAAAATGATATTGTTGCAGTATCCAGTGCAACTACCACGTCAAAGGCTGTAACCAAAGGAATCAATAATGTGCTTACTGCCTTTGAGCAGATAAAGGGGGAACTTTAAAATGAGTAAAATGCAAGCCTTTTTAAACGGCATTTGGAAAGAAAATCCCGTACTTGTTTTAGTCCTTGGTACCTGTCCTACGCTGGCTCTTACCTCTCAGGCAATTAACGGTATCGGCATGGGTCTTGCGGCAACTTTCGTGCTTGTGGGCTCCAATGTGGTTATATCAATGCTGCGTAACATCATTCCCGAGGATGTTCGTCTTCCGGCTTACATCGTTATTATAGCCAGCTTCGTTACAATAGTTCAGCAGGTAATAAAAGCTTATTCTCCATCTCTTGACCAGGCTTTGGGGCTTTACATTCCGCTTATCGTTGTAAACTGTATTATTTTAGCACGCGCTGAAATGTTTGCAAATAAAAACGGCGTTGTAGCCTCCGCACTCGACGGTCTTGGCATGGGTATAGGTTTCACCCTGGTACTTCTTGTCATGGGCTCTATAAGGGAGCTTATCGGAGCAGGAACAGTTTTTGGAATAACTATTACAGCAAACATGATTGACCCAATGACAATTCTTATTATGACTCCAGGCGGTTTCTTCGTCTTTGGCTGCCTGATTGCTCTTGCAAATAAAATTAACAGCAGAAAAGGCAAAAAGGTTAAAACCGATTTTAGTTGTGAAACCTGTCCTTCCGCTGAAATATGCGGCGGCGGAAACACATCATCTGAGGAGGCAGAATAATGAAAGAGATACTTATTATACTCATTAACGCTATTCTAATTGAGAATTTCGTGCTTGCCAAGTTCCTTGGCATATGTCCTTTCCTTGGAGTTTCCAAGAAGCTTGATTCCGCAGTAGGCATGAGCGGCGCCGTTATTTTCGTAATGGTTATATCCAGCGCTATTACTCACGCTATTTATACTTACCTGCTTGTGCCTAACGGTCTTGAATATTTACAGACTATCATATTCATTCTTATTATTGCTACTTTCGTTCAGATAGTTGAAATTGTTTTAAAGAAATATGTGCCTGCGCTTCACAGTGCCCTTGGCGTTTACCTGCCTCTTATTACAACCAACTGTGCAGTGCTTGGTGTTACAGTGCTTAATATTGACAAAGGCTTTGGCTTTTTTGAGGCAGTTATAAACTCCCTTGGTGCAGGTCTTGGCTTTATGCTTGCCCTTGTCCTGTTCGCCGGCGTTCGTTCCCGCCTTGAAGACAGTAAAATACCTAAGTCTTTCCAGGGGCTGCCAATAACCCTTATTGCCGCTTCTCTGGTTTCCCTGTCCTTTATGGGCTTTGCCGGAGTTGTTGAAGGCCTGTTTGGTTAAGGAGGAAAAACAATGTTTGAAGTATTTATTATACCGGTATCAATACTTGCGGTTTCCGGTATTGTTGTAACTGCAATCCTGTTTACGGCAGCTAAATACATGGCTGTTCCCGTTGATGAAAAACAGGAGCTTGTCCGCGAGGCTCTTCCTGGTGCTAACTGCGGAGCTTGCGGATATTCCGGCTGCGACGGTTATGCAGAAGCCGTTGCAAAAGGAGAAGCCGCACCAAATCTGTGTATACCTGCGGGAGCTGCAGGGGGAGAAAAGATTGCAGAAATTATGGGCTTATCCTTTGAAGGCGTTGACGCTAAAAAGGCGTTTGTAAAATGTCATGGCACTTGTGATAAAACCCATGATAAAATGGAATATGTAGGTGTTGACACCTGTGAAGCCTGCAGTATGCTTTACGGCGGCAACAGCAGCTGCGATTATGGCTGTCTTGGCTTTGGTGATTGTGCAGCAGCATGCGCTTTTGGCGCCATTACAATTAAAGACGGTATTGCACACGTAAATAAAGACCTTTGCACAGGCTGCGAAGCTTGTACTGCAGTATGCCCTAAGCATATTATTGAAATGATGCCTGAAAACCAAAAGGTCAAGGTTGCGTGCAGCAGCAAGGCTATGCCAAAGGCTGCAATGCAGTCCTGCAAGGTTTCATGTATCGCATGTAAAAAGTGCGAACGCTCCTGCGAGTTTGACGCTATACACGTTAATGACTTTCTTGCAAAAATTGACCCTGAAAAGTGTACTGCTTGCGGTAAGTGCGTTGAAGCCTGCCCTAATAATTGTATAACTCAGGGCTGGTAATATGTTTTATTCTTCTTTTCTTTTAAAAAAGAAAAGAAGCAAAAGAAAACTGATAAATAAAAAATCCCATTCTAAAACAGAATGGGATTTTATTATATATTTGATAAATCATAAAATACACTGCTTTCAATCTTTATTAATCATTTTCCTACTCTCTATCATTATACTTTTTTATAAAATCTTTAATTATTATTCTCCCCTGCCCGTTTAAATATCTCATTTTTTTATCACAAATTTTTTAAATTCATAATAAGTATTTTCGTCCAACCTCACTATATTTTTTTATCAGCCATATTTATCACCTAATTTAAATTATAAGTTAAAATGTATTAAAAATTATGGAAAGCTGACATATTACAATATGGTTTTCTTTTTGCTTCTTTTTATTTCAAGAAAAGAAGATTTCCGGTTGACATTTTCCTTATAAAGATGGATACTATAATATAAAACAAAATTTTATAGCCAAATAAGCCTTTTCCTTTTTTGGTAATTAGATGCTCCCACTTAATATGGTTTTCTTTTTGTTTCTTTTTCTTTTTTCTAAAAGAAAAAGAAAAAAGGTAAAAAAAGCGAGGTAAAATTATGACATACGGATTAATTATATTGGATGGCTTTGGCAAGGCGTGCGACCCTGACAAGAGCGCAATAGATAAAGCAAACACGCCTTTTATAGACAGCCTGTTTAAAATCTATCCAAACACACTTATAAATGCCAGCGGAGAGGCCGTTGGGCTGCCCGCAGGACAAATGGGCAACAGCGAAGTCGGTCACTTAAATATCGGCTCAGGAAGAATAGTATACCAGGAGCTGCTGCGAATAGGCAATTCAATTAAAGACGGCAGCTTTAATAACGTTGCAGAATTTAGAGATATAATTGAAAAAACAAAGAGCGCAGGAAAAACTCTGCACATTTTCGGACTTTTGTCTGACGGCGGTGTACACAGTCACATAAGCCATATATTTGCCCTTTTGGATTTGGCAAAATCCATGGGCTTAAAGGATGTTGTCGTTCACTGTTTTATGGATGGCAGAGATGTAAGCCCAACAAGCGGCACCGGCTATATAAACCAGCTTCAGGAACACATGAATAAAACAAGCGTAGGAAAAATAGGCGCCGTTATCGGTCGTTATTACGCTATGGACAGGGATAACCGCTGGGAGCGGGTGCAAATAGCTTATGACGCTCTTACCCTTGGTGAGGGCGAGAAAACCAATAGGCCCTGGGATGTTATAAAGCAAAGATATGGTGACGGCGAAACCGATGAATTTTTAAAACCAATAATATGCAGTGATGCTAAAGTACAAAACGGTGACGGTATTATATTTGCCAATTTCCGTCCTGACAGGGCAAGGGAGCTTACAAGAGCTTTTACCCAGCCAGATTTTGACGGCTTTAAAAAGAAAGCGCAGGTAAATGTAAACTTCGTATCCATGACCCAGTATGACAAAAACTTTACAAATATACCTGTTGCCTTTAAACCAGAACGCCTTAAAAATACCTTTGGGGAATATTTAAGCAGTCTTGGATTAAAGCAGCTTAGAATTGCTGAAACGGAAAAGTATGCCCATGTAACCTTTTTCTTTAACGGCGGAGTTGAGCAGCCAAATTCAGGTGAAGACAGGCAGCTTATTCCCTCTCCAAAAGTAGCAACCTATGATTTGCAGCCGGAAATGAGCGCATATACCGTTGCAAAAAAAGCATCGGAGCTGCTGCCTGGTTACGACGTTATGATACTTAATTTTGCCAATCCCGATATGGTTGGTCACACAGGTGATATGAATGCGGCAATTAAAGCTGTAGAAGCCGTGGATAAATGTCTTGAAACCGTTGTAAATTCAATACTTGCCACAGGCGGAAAATGTATAATAACCGCTGATCACGGCAATGCTGATATTATGGAGGATGAAAAGGGAAACCCGTTTACTGCTCATACTACCAACCTTGTGCCCTTTATCACCGTTGGCTGCAAAGATATAAAGTTACATGATAACGGCAGATTATGCGACGTGGTTCCTACTCTTCTAGACATGATGAATATTCCGCTTCCAAAGGAAATGACGGGAAAAAGCTTAATAATTAATTAAAATTAAATTTTGCCCTTGTAATTATAGCTTGTATTTGGTATAATTAATGGTACTTTGAGGTTGGAGGTATACCATTACTATGTTAATGAACGTTTTAAGAGTAGTGTTGGTTTTAATATCATTAGTGCTGATTGTTGTGTGCACTATCATAAGTTCAAAAAACCAGGCGGATGCCGGAAGCGCTTTCGGCGGCGCTTCATCGGATAACTATTTCAGCAAGAATAAAAGTGCTAGTAAAGATGTGCAGCTGAACATGGTTATGAAAGTATTTTCTATATTATTGGTTATTTTGTCTGTTGTGATGGTCATGATACAGGGTTAAATAAACTTGTAAAAGCACTACGAAATATGTAGTGCTTTTTATTTTATAACAAAAATATTGTGGAGGATAACACCGTTTTTTATAATGAAAGACATTTTAGATATTATAAAGCGTCAGGGCAAAGCCCTTTCAATAGAAGAATTACAAGAGCTTACAGGAATAACGGAAAATGAGCTTATCCCCGTTATTCAAGGCCATATGGCGTCTTTTAATTTAATGCAGTTTAAAGGAAAATATGCGCTGCCAAAGCAAATGGGGCTTTATGTAGGCAGAATTTCCTGCCATGTAAAAGGCTTTGCATTTTTAATTCAAGAGGATGAGGACATCTTCATTGCCGGCAAAGATATAGGCTATGCCATGAACGGCGATATAGTTGCCGTCCGCCTGCATAGCGGCGTACGCAAAGGACACAGCAAGGAAGGTTATGTAGCTGATATTATCAGCAGAAGTACAGATACTATAATCGGCACTGTAGAAAAAATTGCCGGCCGCTTTAGATTAATCCCAAGGGATAAAAAGATTCAATATGACATAGTTGTAGATAATATAGGCGAAGCAGTCTTAGGCGATGTAGTTGTCGGTACCATAACAAAATATCCCGGCAAAAAATCCGGTATTTGCGTAAATGTAATTAAAGTATTGGGACAGGCTGGTGATGGCAAAATAGATATAGAGTGTGCCATCGCCGGCTTTGGTATACCTACTGAGTTTAAAAAATCTACTCTTAAGGAAGCAAAAGAAATCCCGTCTAAAGTAACAGAAATTGGTGACAGGCTGGACCTTAGAAGTGAGCTTACAATTACTATTGATGGTGATGATTCCAAAGATTTCGACGATGCAGTAAGTCTTGATGTTAAGGATGATTATTATATCCTTAAAGTCCATATTGCCGATGTATCTCATTATGTTAAACCTAACACTTCTCTGGATAGAGATGCTTATCTTAGGGGCAACAGCGTGTATTTCCCGGGCAGCGTTATTCCCATGCTTCCAAAAGAACTTAGCAACGGCATATGTTCTCTTAATGAAGGCGTGGACAGATACGCTCTTTCATGTATAATGAAAGTAGATTTTAACGGCAAAGTTTTTGAAGAACATATTACAAAAACCGTTATTAATTCCAGCCACCGCATGACCTATGCAAATGTAAACCGCATTCTTGCCGGGGATATGAATGTCCGTCAGGAATACAGGGACATAGTCCCAATGATTGAGCATATGAATGAGCTTCGTCAAATCCTTTTAAATAACCGTATACGTTCAGGCAGTCTGGAATTTGACATTCCCGAGGCAGGCTTTGTGCTGGACAAAAGCGGCAAAGTAAAAGATGTAGTTTTAAGAGAACGGGGAAACAGCGAGCGCATAATTGAAGAGTTTATGCTGCTGGCAAACAAAACTGTCTGTGAATATATGATAAACAGTGGAATTCCATGTGCATATAGAGTGCACGAAGAACCAACAGGAGAAAAGCTGGACACATTTGCCGCCTTTGTAAACGCCTTTGGCTATAAGCTGAGCAAACAAAATATTACGCCAAAAAAGATGCAGCAGCTTTTAAACAAAGTTAAGGGAGAACCTATTGAAAATGCCGTTTCAATAATTATGTTAAGAACCCTGCAAAAAGCGAGATATTCCAGTATAAATCATCATCACTTTGGTTTGGCGTTTACTAATTATTGCCACTTTACCTCCCCTATCCGCAGATACGCCGATTTAATAGTTCATCGAATTATATCAGATTATTTGGAGGGCAGGTTTACGAATATTCCAAATCTTGAGGGAATATGCTCCCATATAAGTGAAACAGAAAAAACAGCTATGGATGCTGAAATGAAAATAGACGATCTTTATAAATGCCAATACCTTAAAGACTATGTTGGCTGTGAATATGATGGAATAATAAGCGGTATGAACAATAGCGGGTTTTACGTTATGCTTCCAAACACTTGTGAAGGTATGGTACGTCTTGCTGATATTAAGGGAGATTACTATATTTTTAATGAAAAGCTGTTCCACATTATAGGAGAACGTACAAGACGCATGTTTAAAATGGGAGACAAGGTGAAGGTAGTTATTTCTGCGGTAAACGAAGAGCTTTGCCAGGTAGATATGCAGTTGATTTCATAGCTGCAAATGTAGTATAATGTAACACACGCCATAATTCATGGCAGGAGGATACCTTATGGGGATAAAACAAATTGCCCAAAATAAAAAAGCATATCACGACTATTTTATTGAGGATAAATATGAAGCCGGAATTGAGCTTAGCGGCACTGAAGTAAAATCCATGCGTATGGGCAAAGTGAATATTAAAGATAGCTATATAAACTATAGAAATGGCGAAATGTTTATCTTTGGCATGCATATAAGCCCCTATGAAAAGGGTAATATATTTAATAAAGATCCTATTCGCACCCGTAGACTTCTGCTTCACAAAAGAGAAATAAACAAAATATTTGGGCTTATGCAAAGACAAGGGTATACCGTTGTGCCTACTTCATGCTATTTTAAAGACAGTCTTGTTAAAGTAGAAATTGCCTTAGCAAAAGGTAAAAAGCTCTATGACAAACGTGATACAGAAGCAAAAAAGAGCGCAGATAGGGATATGAGCAGAGCTCTTCGGGAAAGAAACAGATAGCTTATTTAAAATGTAATGCTCAATGTATCATAACAACCATAAGCTATAAATGTATTTAAGTTACTGAAAAAATACAAAAAAGAAATACACTGGTATAATTAAAAAAGCTTCAACTTTTGTAGATAAAAAAGTGGTAAAGCGTTACTTCAGTTTTAGTTAACAAAATACACTTTACACAGTTCAGACATATACAACTATACCTTATAAAACCTAAAGGTTTTATAAGGAAAAGGAGCAATGACAGAGCGGTTTTATGTTTTTAAGCGCCAGCTTAAAAATATAAAGGAGCGTAGTCCATTGCGACGTGGGGATGTACCGGTTTCGACGAGGAATAAGGATTCCTTGGCAGCGAGTTCCGGCTTCGGTTACCGGGTTAAAAAACCGAAAATAAATATAAACGCAGACGATTCTGTATTAATGGCTGCCTAAGGCAGCATGCGCCCTGACCCCTGTCCGCCGGGTCAGGCTCGCATCAACATGCGGACTAAGCTGCCTGCATACCTATAACAGGCAGACGAAAATTTAATAGGTTACCGCCATTTAGGCTTCGTGGTCTAAGGCTAAATGTCGGAAATACTGTAAGACCACTACGCTCGTAGATACCGAGGATGAAGATTTTTCGGACAGGGGTTCAACTCCCCTCATCTCCACCACCAAAAAGCCCTTGAACAGTAGGTTTCAAGGCTTTTTTATTTTGTAATAACCCACTTTTAACCCACTTTTTAAAAGAGTGTGCGTGGTAAATAACAAAAAGCAGAGAGTTTATGTTCTCTGCTTTTGTTTTATTTCCCATCTTTGACCCTATTTAATATTAACACAGCTTTAAAAATAATTAAATATAAAATCCCTTTTATTTTCTGCGGTTTTTGTTTTAGTTTGCTAGTTTCTATAAAAAAAGCGCATATCTTAACTATGCGCCCTAAGCACCGTCCAAAGACCAATGCCGCTATCTCTTTATAATTGTGGTGAACCAAGCATCTATCATGCGGATAGATAATCAATGTTAACATTTTTATCTCTTTCACTCCATTTAATAACTTTTGCTTCATATTTATTAAATGCCATCTCTACACCACGGGGTATATTATTTTCATCGTTAAGTAAAATTACCAATTTACTATCATCTTTTCTAGATGGTTTTGTATCGTCCCATGCAAATAAAATGCTACTTACAGTTGATTTACTAGGACTATTTACTGCGGTGCATAATCTTTCAGGCTTTGTTTTACTTCTTTGCAACAAAAAATCATAATTGTGTACAAATCCAGATACACCTGTAAATTGAACGTTTTCTGAGTAAAATATATCTTTTTTTGCAAAAAAACTTTGTATATCTTCAATAAATAAAGATGAAACATTAGATTTATTTATAATAAACATATCATCTATTTTCAACATTGCTTGCACAAACATATGTTTTCTTTTTGCGAATTCATTTATTGGCACGTTCGCAACTAATTCATTTTTATTTAGTTGTACACCATACTGTAATAAAATCCTGTTTAAGTGTTCTTTTCTATTTTTAGTTAATTTCAACCCCATAGAATACAATTTATTTATAGTGTTGCTATCATCAGATAAAATGAAATTGTCACCGTTTTGTTTTATATAAATTTGTAAATAATCATTTGAACTATCTAGGTATGGTGTAGTAATCTCGTAATATTCACCAATTTGTTCAACAGTTATTTCATTTTTTAACCAAATAGAATAGTCGTCAATTAATTTTTGAATATCCAAGATTATATCTCCTATTTTAATATAACATTTCTTGCTGGCAACTTATTGTTGGTATCGTTACTACATTAAACTTTTTCAAAAAGGTAATTGTATTTTTAACAAAATCCTCACAATTAATATCTTCTGCCGGAATAGCTAGCCTTCTATCATGTTCTTCAGTATATACATGCCAATGCGATCCTTTGATTTTTTCACCATTTGGATTAACATGTATATTACTGGGATTAATATGTAACTCTAAAAGTAAAATATTATTTTTACTAACTCTTGCACCTAAATTAAATTTAGTTCTTTTTATTTTACCTTTAAATATATTTATGACAAATACATCTTTTTTATTATTCCCAACAACAGTAAACTCTTTTGTGGCACCGCTTTCTGGTAAATTTACTTTATCTGTTAATGTATACTTTATCATTTCTAAAAAATTCTCAGCTTCTTTTTGAGTAATTTTATTCAAAACTTATCATCCAATACTACTTTATTTTAACACAATACTTTATTATTTAATCTAAAAGATTTGTTTTATATTTTACCATTTATTACCAGTTTGTTCAAGTAAAAAAAGAGGCAGTCCTAAGACTGCCCCTCTCTCATAAGCTCATCTATTCTTTTATGCGCCTGTTTAACAGACGCTTTCAATTCTGCAACTTCAACCTTTAAATTGCCCTGTTCATCCTTTAAAACCGACAAGTCCTCTTTTAACTCCGCAATTCCAAGACTGATATTAGCCAGCTTTTCAAGTATTACAGCCGTTTGATGGGCTTCTTCCTTGTGGTCTTTCCTGGAATTTCTGCTGCCTGTTATAAAGGCAGAATAAACAGCAACCCCCACGCTTACTACTGAAATCAAAAGCGTTAATTCAATGGACATAAAATCAATCCTTTCTTGGCTCTGTATAAGTCATAGCCTGCTCGCTGTCACTTACTCCTGCAGTGGTGGGGTCAGTGAGTACACCAACCGCCGCCATAAGCTCAATTACTACCGCAATTCCCTGCATTACCATATCTTCGCTTACAGACGCTACAACACCAAACATACCAAGTATGGTATATACAAAGGTTACTACCGTTGCTAAAAATGTTGTTACAAATACAGGATTTTTCATTCTTGCCTTAATATTTATCTTCATTATGTATTCCTCCTTTACTTTCCCCATGTCAGCAAATGCCGCCATGTCTTTTTACCCACAATACCGTCAACAGTTAAATCATTGTACTTCTGATAGGTCTTAACCGTAGCTTCCGTCACCTTACCGAATACGCCGTCCCACGCACCGTCAAAGTAATTGGTACGGCTGGACAGCAGCTTTTGCAGCACGGTCACCAGCTCCCCTTTACTCTTTCTTTTAACCGTTACCACTGCCGCCTCAGTCTTAGAGCCGTAAATACCGTCCACTACCAGCTTTTTACCGTGGGAGTTATTTAAAGCTTGCTGGTATTCCCTAACAAGCTTATCGCCCTCTGACGTGCTTGTACTGCTTGTATTATCGCTCGGTGCAGCTGTGCCAAGGAACTTTTCAGGTGTGCCATATTTACTTTGCAACGCCCTCCATGTCCCAAAGCCGCTGTACTCAAAATGGGGCTTATCCTTAAAGCTTGTCCAGTCTCCGCCCCATGAAAGACCTAAGCTCTTACCGACCTTGCCCACCTTAGCAAAAAAGCCGTCACTGTCATAAAAAGCCCCTTTACCGTCATTGCGGCAAAAATCAAAGGCTATTCCCCAGTTATGGTTACTCTTTGGGTATGTCGCATTAGTAACCCTGCTTCCTGATGTTGTCCGCCCCTGGGCATACAAAGCGTCCTGCTCTGCCTTTGACCGCAGGGTGTCTGTAATCTTAATCTCCAGCCCCTGCTTTTTACACTC
>CAJUEF010000032.1:0-328 GCA_910585035.1 uncultured Christensenellaceae bacterium
TGTATGTTTATCCAAGAGAAGCTGTGGGCGTGGTAAACGGTGAGATGGATGGCAAGGTCTATGTAGATTTTGGAGATAACACCTTTAAAGAAATAAATGCAGACGGCAGTCTTGGTGAATTTATTTGCGGCGGCGCTGATGAGACAATCGGTAACGGTGATGACAGGTTTAATGTTGTTGTTATAGATAAAATCAACCCTACCTTTGGCAGCAAATTTATAGGACCTGACGGCTATGGATATTACTATGCGGCCGGTGCTGACGGTAAGCTGGGAACAGGGGATGATATTAAGGTTGTGGGTAATCCGTGGCCAAATGATATTTCCTC
>CAJUEF010000032.1:338-5305 GCA_910585035.1 uncultured Christensenellaceae bacterium
TACGCTGGCAGACAATGTTACGGTTACATCAGACGGTGACCAAACAGAGATTATGGCAGGAAAGCGTTTGCAGCTAAATGCGGTTGTTTCTCTTAGGGGAAATGCAATTCCAAACCAGAATGTGAACTGGAGTATTACCGGCAACAACAGCCCAGATACACAGGTTGTTAGCGGAACTTTAATTGTGTCGGAAAATGAGCCTTACAATACAGTTTTGCGCATTTTCGCAGAATCTCAGGAACAGTCCGGATTAAGCGGAAGTATTGTTATAACTGTTGTGCCGTTTGTATATGAAGACCTGCCTACTATGCCTGTTGGCACTGAACAATTTGTTGTTATTGACAATATAGAATGGTATTTATTGGCAAGGGACGGAAATAAGGCGCTGCTTTATTCTAAAAATACTCTTGAAGGATCAAGAGTGTTTGGAACAGCTGCCAGCACCAGATGGGATACCAGCAGTATCAGAACATACTTAAACGGAACGTTTATTAATAACAAACTTCCTTTCTTAAAAGACAAGATTGTGGAAACTACAATTACAACAAGAACTGCTCATAACGCATCTACATGGATGGAGACCCAGGATAAGGTATTCTTCTTAACTGAGGCAGATTTATTTGGCAATCATAGCGGAACACCAACAAGTGATCCAAGAGATTACACTTATGGAAATTCTGCTCTTGTGCCTAATATTGATATGAGAAAGTCAAGTCCGCCTTCGTGGCTGCGTTCTCCTCGTTTGTATAACGGAAGTCAAGCGGTTATTGCTCTTGTTAGGGCAGACGGATTAGTTGGTAACGGTGGTCCCGGAACTTCAAACGCAGTGCGTCCTGCAATGTGGGTTGAGATGCCATAGCGTTGCAGCAAAGTTCGCTCTGTTCCACTCCCGACATGCGTCGAGAGTATACACCCGCTGCCTTGCGGCTCCTTAGTTCCAAAAAACCTCTTGTTTTTTTTGGAATAGGCTGTGATATTCCAGCAAGTGAACTTTGCTTTACCTCGTTTTCAAGCAATAGCCTGAAAACATACGTGCACTGGGTTACTCCTCCTTGGTCTCCAAAAACCTAAAGGTTTTTGGAGAAAGGGTTGGAGCATTTATGAAATGAGGAAATAGGCGTTTTTTAGTGTTTAAAAAATAAAGGTTTTCCATAAAAATGGAAAAGGAGAAAGTGTTAATGGTAAAAATAATATGCCGTATAATAGGTGTGTTTTTAATATTTATTTGTCTTTCTTTTGTGCTAACTCATACTTATGGCTGGAAGAACGCAAACCAGCAGAGTAAAAACGAGGCTATGGGTGAAGCCAGAGAATTTGAAGTGCAACTATTAAAGCTGGAAAGGTCACCCAGCGGCATAATCACTGAAAAACCTGTTCCGGGGGCAACTTTCTACCTTTTTACTGAGAACGGTGTTCAAATTGGCGGTCGGTATGTAATAAACGACGAAGGAAAAACTGTGGTGCAGCTTGAAAAGGGTAATTATTATTTTGAAGAGTTTGCTCCTGCTTTTGGTTATGAATTTGACAGTGAAAACGGACAGCCAAAAACAAAATATCCTTTTTCTATTGTAGGCGATGAAACGAACTATGTATTTGTCCGCGCTTATAATGTGCCTTCCGTTGGTTCTTTAAGCATTGAGAAGATACTAAAAAATTCTGATAATTCTGCTTTAACAGAAGAACAAAAAAACATGGAGTTTACATATATTGTAACTTTTTCAGATGACGGCGTGTACAGCTACAGGATAAATAAAGGTCCTGAACAAAAGCTTAAAAGCGGCGGTAAGCTGACGTTAAAGCACGGTGAAATCGCAGTGTTTGAAAATATTCCTACCGGCGTTCTTTACAATGTCAAAGAATTGCCTAATTCCATGTATATTATTAAGGGCAGCGGACATCAGGGCAATATAACGAAAGAAGACAGTAAAGCTACTTTTGAAAATACCATTGATAAGGATAAAATTGGCAGCCTTAAAGTTACAAAAGAGGTTCAAGGCGTAGGTGCAGACTTAAATAAAGAATTTAAATTTACCGCTGTTATTAATGGCAAAACAGAAACTTTTGTTTTAAAGCATGGAGAAAACAAAGTATTTAAAAATATTCCTGTGGGTTCTGACTATAAGGTAACAGAAACTGATTATTCAAAGGATGGATATTTTACCACCATAGATAGTTTTGATGGAAAAATCCAAAGCTCACAGGAGTTAGAGCTTCCTTTTGTTAACATTTATAAAACGGATCCTGACATTAGTAATAAGCTTGGAGATCTAAATATTTTAAAAGAGGTTGTAGGCGACAATGCTGATCCTAACAAGGAATTTACTTTTGAGATTACTTTTGAGGGAAACGGTGCGCCTGCCTCTCCGCAGACGTTTAAGCTTAAAGCCGGAGAGACAAAAACTTTTAAAGATATTCCTCACGGGGTTACCTATAAAGTGCGCGAGGTGGATTCCGCAGGATATCTTCCATTAACTGAAGAAATAAACGGCACTATTGTTGGTGAAGAAAGTATTTCAGTTGCTTTTAAGAACAGGGTGCCGGATAAGCCTAAAGAGGACGCTAAAATTCGCGTTAATAAAGTGCTTAAAGCCGGTGAAACAGATGTTATGGCATATAGGTTTTCTTTGATTGTGGATGGAAAAGAAAGCAAGTTTACCATAAAACCAAATGAAAAGAAAGAATTTAACGTTCCTGCCGGTTCATATTATGAAATCCGTGAGGATGATTACTATGGGGAAGGTTACAGCCAGTATATTGTAAACGGTATTGGTAATGTTCTTCCCGGTGAAGTGGTTGAGGTTTCCATTATCAACACCTTTGTTGGTGAAGTTTATATTGATATAGCAGGTGAAAAAACTTGGGATACAGGGTCAGCAGGCAATGTGTCTTTACCTGAATCAATTACGGTAAAATTATTGAGGAATAACCTTACTTACGAGGAAATGGAAGTAAAACCCGATGCAAACGGAAAATGGATTTACAATTTTACGGTGCCTAAATATGATGTCAACGGCAAGGAGATAAAGTACAGTATTGAAGAGGTTAAGTTAAAAGACTTTACGCCATCATATGATGGATTTAATATAAAAAATACTTATACACCATCGCAAGAACCACCGGTGATTGAAGAACCGGATAAACCTGTTTTGGTTGACCCGCCTATTATCCGCAAAATTGTGAAAGGTGATAAAGCGCCTAACACCAGGTTTGATTTTATTATGAAGGGTGAGCATGGTGCCCCTATGCCAAAGGGATCAGATGGCAACACTAAAATTATTACTTTAAACAAAGGTTACACAGAGCTGGGAGAAATTGCTTTCACAAAGCCTGGAACATATGTATACACAGTTACTGAAAGAAAGGGAATTGTTTCGGGATGGACTTATGATGAAGCTAGTTATATCCTGACTGTTAACATTACTCAAAAAGACGGTAAGCTGGTTGCGGAAAGGACACTTACGAAGAATGGAGATAAAGCTTCTGTTATAGAATTTACAAACCGCTATGACGCTTCTAAGCTTTCGGAGAAAGTTGTTATTTCCGGAACAAAGACATGGCAGCACGGAAATAACCCGGCAGATAAGCATCCAAGTTCTGTTACAGTGCAGATTTTTGGTGACGGGGAGATGGTGGATCAAATTGATGTGACGGAAAATGATGGCTGGAGTTATTCATTTAATGTGCCAAAATATGCTGAAGACGGTCATGAAATTATTTATACAATAGATGAAGCTAAAGTTAGCAGCTATGAAAAAGTTATAGATGGATACAATATTACCAATATCTATAAATCGGATGATACGTCTTTTAGTACAGATGATAATGATGGAAGCTCAGCAGGAATAAATATGCAGGATCCACAAACAGGGGATAAAAACCGATCAGGATTATTTATTATACTTAGTGCTGTAAGTGGATTAATGATGATATTTATAATTACTTTACGTAATAAAAAGAATAATGAAAATCTGCGCAAATAGAGGATGAATTAAACAACAGAATTGCACAGTTAAAAAATAAAAGCATCAGGTTAAATTTAATCTGATGTTTTTATTTTTTTATTTGCATTTTTATTAGAAATTATATTATAAAAATCTAGTATTAAACATATCTTTCATTAATTGATGTAATTTGGTATAATATTAACAAATAATATAAATTCAGGGGGTTAATTATGATTAAAAAGGTAATTTGCGGTTTGTTAATGGGACTAGCTACAGCGGCAGTATTCTCGTTTGGCATAAGGGGAGAATACAATTTTTCTGCCCAAGCTGCAGGAAATAATGGAGATTTTAGTTATAAAAACGTATGGATTAGTCAAAATAGCATTGATAGCGGCAAATCAATAGATATAAAAGCAGTGACAGAAGGGAATTCAGATGGATACAGCTATAAATTTGTATGGAGCTGCAACAACTGGCAAAGCTGGGGTATAGTTCATGGCATAAATAATGCTGCAAGTTTTACACCGATAGAGCCGGGTGAATATCAAATATTTGTAGATGTGACCGCTCCAAATGGTGAGGTTGTAACTAAAAGCGCCAATGTAACAGTAAATAGAGGCTGGTATCCGAATATTACATTAAGCAACAACAATTCAAAGTCAGGAGAAACAATTTCAATATCTGCCAAAGCGACAGGGGCATTTAAAGCACAATATAAATATGTTTGGCAAAAGGATAACTGGGATTCTTGGGGAGTAATAAGTGATTTCAGTGAAAAAAGCAGCGTGGGTTTTCGTTTTGCCAAAGAAGGCAGTTATGAGATTATAGTTGATATTAAGGATGGTCATGGAAATATTGCGAGTGCAGTAAAGAAAGTTAATGTGGATAAAGGATGGGTTCCGGAGATATCTGCCGGTAAAAACAGCATAGGTATTGGAGAAACAATAACAATATCAGCCGCTGCAAATGGCGCAAACGGTGCGCAATATAAATATGTGTGGCAGAAAGATAACTGGAAATCTT
>CAJUEF010000032.1:5315-7510 GCA_910585035.1 uncultured Christensenellaceae bacterium
TGATAAGCGATTTCAGTACGGAAAAAAGCACAAAGTTCAGCGCTAAAACAGCAGGGGATTATGAGCTTATAGTTGATGTTAAAGATAGCTATGGAAATATTGCAAGTAAAACAAAGGTAATTAATGTGGGCAGAGGATGGATTCCGGAAATATCTACCAGTAAGACCAGTGCAAATACAGGTGAAATAATAACAATATCCGCTGCTGCAAAAGGAGCAAACGGTGCACAGTATAAATATGTGTGGCAGAAAGATAACTGGAGTTCTTGGGGAATAATAAGCAATTTCAGTGAAAAAAGCAGCGTAGGTTTTCGTGCTTTAAAAGCGGGTAATTATGAGCTTATAGTTGATGTTAAAGATAGCTATGGAAATATTGCAAGTACTAAAAAAACAGTTCAGTATAAAACTGACTGGAATTTTACAGGAATATCAGGAATAAGCAACAATGCAACGGTTAATAAAGGCAGCGCAGTTTCATTAAAAGCAAATACCAGCGGAAATACATCAGGACTAAAATATAAATTTGTTTGGAGCTATAATAACTGGGATGAATGGGATGTAATAAGCAATGATACAATGGCTAATGTAAGTTTTGCGCCGGAATTCGCAGGCAGATATGATATTTTTGTAGATGTTTATGATAGTAATGGAAACGTGGTTACAAAAAGCATAACTTTTAATACAAAAAATGTTGGTAACGCAACTGCAACTAAAGGGCAGCTTGACGCACTTGCAAGAGCAAAAAGTTATTTAGAAGTTATGGCGTTTTCAAAACAGGGTTTAATAGACCAATTAAAATTTGAAAAATTTACTGATTCAGAGGCTTCATATGCTGCTGCGAACTGTGGTGCAAATTGGAATGAACAGGCTGTTAAAAAGGCACAAGGGTATATTAAATATTTATCCTATTCAAAAGAACAGTTAATCAGTCAATTAAAGTTTGACGGGTTTACTGATGCACAGGCAAGGTATGGAGCACAGCAAACGGGTGTTAATTAAACAAAAGAGCATCTTGCAAATTGCAAGATGCTTTTGCTTTGTTAAATTTTTTATATACTGACTGATAATTGACTGATCGGATATGGATGAGAAATACGTTCAACTGCATGAAAAGTGAAAGTGTACAAGGTTAAAAAAGCACTGATTAGTTGTTTTTTCTTTGCATATAAATAATTGTATTTGGATTATCCTGTTGTTACTTTGCTGTGGTGGCAATGGAAATTGCTTCAACGATGATTGCGGTTGCGGCAACAACGGTTGTGGCTGTGGCATGGATAACAGCTGCATTTGGATAATCTTACTTCTTCTTTGCTGCGGTGGAAACTTCGGCGGCAATGGCTGCGGCTGCGGTAACGATGGTTGCTGCTAATAGAAGTTACAATTAGCAATAACAATAACATAGGATAAACGAGCCCCCTTCTATAAAGGGGGCTTTTACTTTTTAACGAATATTTTAAATGTGTATTTTTTTAATGCTTTTTTAGGAATAATAAACTTAAGTAAAATATTTATTGGGATTTATAAAGCTTTATTCATCATGTTAATTTACCAGAATTTTCTGCCTTTAAAATTTTATAATATATTTTTAAATTAATTCAACATTTTTTATTACATTTATGATAAAATATGATATAATATAAAAAATGGATGATTAGTGTTTGTCTTTTATAGGTAAAAACTAAGGAGCATTTTCTTTCTCCTCGTGGTATATTTCTATGAGGTATGCTCGTTTTAATAAAAAGTTATATGAGTAATGATATGATAGGAGGAATAGGTTTTGGAAAACGATCACAAGGTGGGTATTCTTCTCGAATCAGGCACAAATGAAATGGAAATAATGGAATTCCCCATAGCGGGTGAAACATTTGGAATAAATGTTGCTAAGGTAAGAGAAATAATGATGCCTGATGAGGTTAAGCATATGCCTCATGCACATCCAACTGTAGAGGGAGTGTTTAAACCTAGGGATACGGTTATTACTGTTATAAATCTTCCTTTATATCTTAACCTGCCTTCATCACTAGAAGAAGAACGCAATTTGTTTATTGTGACTTATTTTAATAAAATGGATGTTGCTTTTAGAGTACATTCAGTTGAAGGTATTCACAGAATTTCATGGGAAGATATACAAAAACCTGATAAAACTATATATGGCGGCGCTGACGGTGTGGCTACCGGTATTGCAAAGTATGACGG
>CAJUEF010000032.1:7520-18266 GCA_910585035.1 uncultured Christensenellaceae bacterium
ATAGTTGCGGATATTGCGCCTTCAACCAGTATACAAATTGAAGATATTGAGGATATGGGCGACAGAGAGCGCAGAGACTGTCATATTGTTGTGGCGGAGGATTCTATGCTGCTTAGTAAGCTCATTTTAGAATCTTTGCACAAGGCGGGTTATCTTAACGTTTCCGAGTTTAATAACGGCAGAGAAGCCTTTGATTATATAAAGGGTCATGCAAAAGATGAAGATGTGCTTAAGGAAATTGCTTGTATAATTACAGATATTGAAATGCCTATTATGGATGGACACAGGCTTACAAAGCTTGTTAAAGACCATCCGAATTTAAAGAAAATTCCTATTATAATATTCTCATCTCTTATTGATGACGAAATGAGAAGAAAGGGCGAATCTATAGGAGCAAATGCACAGCTTAGTAAACCGGAAATTAAAAACCTTGTCAAAACTATCGACCGCTTAGTGGAGGTTAAAGAAAATACGGAAATAGCTGATGAAGATATTTAAGACTGTGATTTTATAAAATTATTATTAAATGGCCTTATTGTGTTAAATTCAATAAGGCTGTTTTTATAAAAATTTATAAAACAGCTGTATTTTTTTATGATTTATGGTAAAATTTTTAAATAAAAAGTATTTTAGAGGATGATTGCAGTAAATGAAAAAGCTATTATTGGTAGTAGATTTTCAAAATGATTTTGTAAGCGGAAGCCTTGGTTTTGAAAGTGCAAGCAAGCTTGAGGATAAAATTGTAAATAAGATTTTAAGCTATAGGGAAGATGGGAATGACGTTGCCTTTA
This sequence comes from uncultured Christensenellaceae bacterium, assembly GCA_910585035.1. Classification (GTDB taxonomy): domain Bacteria; phylum Bacillota; class Clostridia; order Christensenellales; family MGBC116941; genus MGBC116941. Next base: position 8,312 of record CAJUEF010000032.1, read on the forward strand.
CATTTGATACCCATAGTGAAAATTATTTAATTACACAGGAAGGAACAAAGCTTCCGGTAGAGCACTGCATAAGCGGAACAACAGGCTGGCAGCTTTATGGGAAGGTTTCTTCCATGATAAAAGACGAGGATAAAAAATTTAATAAGCCCGGTTTTGGAAGCCCGGAGCTTCTTATATATTTACAAAACAACAAATATGATGAGATTGAACTGGTCGGACTGGTAACTAATATCTGTGTAATAGCCAATGCAATTATAGCAAAAACTGCGCTTCCTGAGGCAAAAATTGTTGTGGATGCCTCTTGTACAGACAGTTTTGATAAAACTCTTCACGAAAAGGCGCTTGATGTTATGGAAGGGTTGCAAATGGAAGTCACTAACAGAAATTAGTGCAATTTGGGCGGTTTATAAACCGTCCTTTTTTAAATAATATAATTAGAAGATGGGAGTTAGATATGCAGGAGTATAACAAGGTTTTTATAAAATATGCTTTTCCAACAGTTATGGGTATGTTGGTTACAACATTATATACGTTTGTTGACGGTATTTTTGTGGGAAACTATGTAGGGTCAAACGCTATTGCAGCAATAGGGATTGTGTGGCCTTTTTTGTCAATGGCTATAGCATTTTCAGTGCTTATAGCTACGGGAGGCGGCGCGCTTACATCTATTAACTTTGGCAGAGGAAATAAAGAGAGGGCGCAAAATTTATTTTCTCAAAGCATGACTATTGCCGTTTCTGTTTTGGGACTGTTTTCTGTAATCTGCATTTTATTTCCAAAGCAAATTTCGCTTATGCTTGGCGCTAATGACGTGCTTATAAACGACTGCTCTGTTTACATTCGTACATTTATGTTTTTTGGAATCTTTTTTGGAATGACGGTTGTGCTCAATACCTTTGTAAATAATGATAAAAATCCAAAACTTGCCCTTGCGGGTATGATTTCTGGATGTATTACAAACATTTTTTTAGATTATTTATTTGTATACGTTTTTAAATGGGGACTTTGGGGGGCTGCCGTGGCTTCAGGGCTTGGACAGGTTGTGGCTTGTCTTACTCTTTATTTGCACTTCTTTTTAAAAAAGGGAGAGTTAAAGTTTGAATTTCAAAGGGTTATAATAAAAGATGCAAAAAAAATAATTATTACGGGAGTGCCGTCTTTGGTAAACGAGATTTCAGTTCCTCTTGGCGCTGTGTTTTACAATTATGTTATTATACGCCGTATGGGTGAAACAGGGGTTGCTGTTTTTGCTGTGGTTGCATATTTGCTTACTATATATTTTTGTGTTTTTTCAGGAGTTGCCCAGGGGATGCAGCCGCCGATTAGCAGATACTATGGTAAAAAACAGCCTGATATGGTTAAAAAGCTGTTTACATCAGGAATTTATTGCGCAATTGCACTTAGCATTGGGCTTTATGTGCTTATGTTTGCTTTTACAAAAGAAGCTGTTTCCATGTTTACAAAGGATGCGCTGCTTATAAAAATGTCTATTCCTGCCCTTAGAATATATGGGCTTTTCTGCATTTTTTATGCGGTAAATATGGTTATAATTTCGTTGTTTCAGGCAACCAGGAACACGCTTCCCGCAACAGTTATTTCCACTTCAAAATGCTTTTTCTTTAATATAATATATGTTTTAATACTTCCACATATATTTGGGAATACAGGAATATGGCTTGCGGCATCAGTGGGAGAAGCATCTGTGTTTTTGTTTGCTCTTTTACAATATAGACTAAACAGCAATAAAATATTTGGTATTTAAAATTAAAGGAGGATAGTTATGATTATATGCGATAAATGCGGCGCCTGTAATGGAGATGAAAGGTTTATATGTTGTGATTGCGGCAGGGAACTGGTTAAGCCAAAAAATGAAAACAGCGCCCAGAGCAAAGATGAAAATTCAAATAAAGACAGCTTTAATGAGCAGGCACAAAAAGAGAATTTCTATAACGGAAATGATACAAGGAAAAAGGTTTGTAAAAACTGCGGAACATATTCAAGCTTTGATTCTTTATTTTGCAGGCGGTGCGGAAAACCTCTTGAAGAAGATAGGTATGATAACGAAGGAAATGTGCTTTATTGCTGTCATTGCGGAGAAAAAAACAATGTCGGAAGCAAATTCTGCAATAAATGCGGAAGAAGTATAGCTAAGCCTGAAAGTAATATCCAGCATGTCAAAAAGGATAGGTTTAAAACTGCAATGATATTCGTGGTTGCTGCAATTATAATATTGTTTCTCATAAATGTATTTGCCATATTTTATCAAATAGGAAGTATAGTTGATAAAACAGATAAGGATATTTACAGAAATATGCCAAGACACAGGATGGAACACTGCATTAATAATAATCATTTACAAAGAAAAAATGTGCCGTTTTAAACCTATAGTGTTTTTATATCAGTTATATAGGTTTTTTAGATGTGAATTATCGTTGCCAAATATGTAGGGAAACAGTATAATGGTTGTTGCGAGGAGATTGGTATAATGACAGAAAATAGCATTATTGAGTTTCAAATTGAGAACAATGATGAAATAACAAATATAATTAAAAGCAAAAAACTTAAATATAATATCGTAACCTATGGCTGTGCCATGAATGAGCACGACAGTGAGCAGATAAGCGGTATTTTAGAGAAAATTGGATTTGTAAAATCAGATTTTGAAAATGCTGATTTGATACTTTTTAATACTTGTTGCGTAAGAGATAATGCAGAGCACAAGCTGTTTGGAAATGTGGGGGCTTTAAAAGAAAGAAAAAGCCTTAATAAAAACATGATTCTTGGTGTATGCGGATGTATGATGCAGCAAAAGGAATATGCAGAAAATTTAAAAAAGAGATTTCCTTTTGTGGATATAATATTTGGCACTCACAACATACAAAATCTTCCGTCAATGATTATGGATGCCCTTTCTAAAAAACAGGTTGTTCAGGTTTTTGATACTGATGGCTACATTGTTGAAGGAGTTCCTGTTAAACGGGTAAACAGCTTTTCCGCATACATTAATATAATGTATGGCTGCAATAATTTCTGCACATACTGTATTGTCCCTTATGTAAGGGGAAGAGAAAGAAGCAGATTATCATCCAATATTATTGATGAGGCAAAAGACCTTGTGCAAGGGGGAGTTAGTGAAATAACTCTTCTTGGCCAAAATGTTAATTCCTATAACCGTGAAAGCAGCGACCTATCCTTTAGCTCTTTATTAAAAGAGCTTAGTAAAATTGACGGGCTTAGGCGTTTAAAATTTTTGACTTCACATCCTAAAGATTTATCCAATGAGCTTATAGAAACTATTTCAGAATGCAGCAATATAAGCAGGCATCTGCATCTGCCTGTTCAATCAGGGGACAGTGAAGTGCTTAAAAACATGAACAGAGGATATTCAAGAGAGGATTATTTAGGCCTCATAGATAAAATAAAGAAACAAATTCCGGATATTGGTCTTACAACGGATATAATAGTCGGCTTTCCGGGAGAAACGGAAAAACAGTTTGAAAACACACTGGATTTATTAAAACAAGTGAAATATGACGGCGTATTCAGCTTTATGTATAACGTGAGAAAAGGCACTAAAGCAGAAAATATGGAAGGGCAGGTTCCTATAGAAATTAAGCGCAGAAGGCTTCAGGAGCTTATGCAAATGCAAAACGAGATAAGCTATAGCATTAATAGCAGCCTTGTTGGAAAGAGGTTTGAAGTTCTCATTGAAAAGGAAGCAAGGAAGGAAAATCAAATGTGCGGACGCAGCATGTGCGGCAAGCTTATAAATGTAAATTGCAGTAAAGATTATATTGGAAAATACGTAAAGGTTATAATTGAAAGCGCACATCATAATTCACTTTCCGCAAGGATGGAGGAAGAGAATGTCTGACGCTATTGAAAAGGCGAAAGAGCTGGGACAAGCAATAATTGAAAGTGAAGAATATAAAGATTACCAAAGATACAAATTGATTTTGGAAGAAAAAGGCGTTATTAATAAAGCGCTTTCCTTTGAAAAAGCAAATGCTGTAATTAACAGCGGTAAGTATAATGAAAACGATAAAGTTTTTAAAGATGCAAAGGAAATAGTTAAAAGCTGTGAAAACTTAAATGAAGTTAAGGATTATGTATCTTCAAAACAAAAACTAAATCAGCTTCTTAGCGCTGTAAACGGTACCCTTGCCCATATAACGGGAATGGAAGCGGGGGACAATGACTGCGGTGGATGCGGCGGATGCAGCAAATTAAATTAACGGGAGGAAGCCATGGGATATACTCCAATGATGCAGCAATATCTAAATATTAAGGAACAAAATAAAGACTGCATTTTGTTTTACAGACTGGGAGACTTTTATGAAATGTTCTTTGAGGATGCGATTACCGGCTCAAAGGCTTTAGAGATTACCCTTACTTCAAGAGACTGCGGAGAGGGGAAAAAGGCTCCTATGTGCGGCGTGCCTTACCACTCTGTAAATTCTTACATTAACAAGCTTATTGATAAAGGACACAAGGTTGCTATTTGTGAGCAGCTGACAGACCCTAAGGAAAGTAAAGGCATAGTTGAAAGAGATATAGTTAGAATTATTACTCCCGGCACTTTAATTGGTGATGAGCTTCAGGACGAAAAGAGAAATAATTATGTGCTTTGCGCCCATAAAGATAATTTTGGGTATTACATAAGCCTTTGCGATGTGTCAACGGGAGAATTTCTTTATAATGAGTTTTCGGGTAAAAACGCATTTAACGCTATGGTTAGAGAGATAATAGGGTATGCGCCTATGGAGCTGCTCATAGAAAAGGACAGCTTTTTGGATGAAAATATATCTTTTTACATAAATAAATCTTACATTAAAAGAGAGGATTACTCAGTATATAAAGACCTTTTTTTTAATCGTTTAAACGGAGATAAAGATGCCGGCAGCGGCTGCATAACTGTTTGCGGAATGCTTCTTTCCTATTTGCTTAATACTCAGAAAAACAGCCTTAACCATATTAAAAAGGCTAAGCTTATTATCAGTAAAAACTATATGGAAATAGATAATAATGCGAAAAAGCATCTTGAACTTTTTGAAACCCTTACAAAAAGCAAAAAGGGTTCCTTGCTTTATCTTTTGGACAAGACGGATACATCTATGGGAGGCAGGCTGCTTCGTTCCTGGCTAAATCATCCGCTTTTGGATTTATCTAAAATCAACGACAGGCTTAACGCAGTGGAAAGCATTGTGGAAAATCCATTTATAAATACCAAGCTAAACGAGCTGCTTGGAGGAATATACGATATTGAAAGAATAATTTCCAAGCTGGCGTATAACACCATAAATGCGAGAGACTGTCTTGCGCTTAAAAAGTCCATTAGCGTGCTGCCGGAGCTGAAAAAGGCTGTATCTGATTTAAGCTGTAAATACATAGTTGATATTATGGAAAAGCTGGATACCATGGAGGACGTATATGACCTTCTTGAAAAAGCCATAAACCCGGAGGCGCCTCTTTCAGTTAAAGAGGGAGACATTATAAAGCCCGAGTTTAACGAGGATTTAAAGGCGCTTTACGAGCTTTCAAAAAACTCTAACGACGTGCTTATAAAGCTTGAGGAAGCAGAGCGTGAAGAGACAGGGATTAAAAATTTAAAGCTTGGCTTTAACAAGGTGTTTGGTTATTATATTGAGGTAACGAAATCCTATTATGACAAGGTGCCTTACAGGTATATACGCAAACAAACTCTTGCAAACTGTGAAAGGTATATTACCGAAGAGCTAAAAGATATTGAAAATAAAATAACCAGCGCCAACGAAAAACGGATAAAGCTGGAATATGCTATTTTTGAAAACATAAGAAACGTGCTTACAGAGCAAATATCCAGATTTCAGACGGTTTCTGACTGTATTGGAAAGATTGACTGTATTAATTCCCTTGGAACGGTGGCGCGGATAAACGGATATATACGCCCTGCAATTACCACAGAGGGAGAACTTAAGCTGGAAAAAGGCAGGCATCCAATAGTTGAGCTTGCAGTTAAAGACAGTTTTGTGGCTAATGATACATATTTAAATACTTCAAATGAAAGCTTTGCCATTATAACGGGTCCCAATATGTCCGGAAAGAGCACGTATATGCGCCAAATAGCTTTGATAACCATAATGGCTCACATGGGAAGCTTTGTTCCCGCAAAGGCGGCTTCCGTTTGTATAACCTCAAAAATATTTACTCGTATAGGCGCTTTGGATAATCTCAGCCAAGGCAAAAGCACCTTTATGGTTGAAATGTCTGAGCTGGCTGATATAATTGAAAATGCAGATAAAAACAGCCTTATTATACTTGATGAAATAGGCAGGGGCACCAGCACTATTGACGGGGTTAGCATTGCACTTGCCACGGTGCATTATATTACTTCAAAGATAGGGGCTAAAACTTTATTTGCAACTCATTATCACCAACTTTCAAGTTTGGAAGATAAAATTGACGGCGTGGTGAATTACAAGGTTACAGTAAGCGAAGACGGAGAAAACGTTGCCTTTTTACATACTATTAAACGAGGTGGCACGGACAAGAGCTTTGGTATATACGTTGCAAAGCTTGCAGGTCTGCCCGCTGACTTTATATCCATGGCGGGGAATATTATGAAGAGCCAGTCTGAAGAGGACTTTAAGCCTGAATACGATACTCAAAATGTGATTGAAACTTCAGAAAATGACGGATATAAGGATAAGTATGACCGCCTTGCCCTTGAAATAAAAGGGGCGGACTTAAACAATATAACTCCTATGGCTGCTTTGCAGCTGCTGTCGGATTTACAAGGAAGTTTAGAGGACTAATAAATGTCTATACATATCTTAAGCAAAGAAACAACACAAAAAATTGCAGCAGGCGAGGTGGTGGAAAGACCTGCCTCCGTTGTTAAAGAGCTTGTGGAAAATTCTATTGATTCAGGGGCAAGCAACATTACCGTTGAAATAGAAAACGGGGGAACGACATATATTCGAGTAACCGATAACGGCTGCGGAATGGATGAAGAAGACAGCCTTTTGTGTTTTAAAACTCATGCCACAAGCAAGATAAAAGACGAACAGGATTTATTTAACATCGCCACCCTTGGCTTTAGAGGAGAAGCTATTCCAAGCATCAGCGCCGTTAGCAGGGTAACCCTGTATACCAAGGCTAAAAAAAGTGAGTATGCTATGAAGATAGTAAATCATGGCGGAGAAATTTTGGAAAGAGAAAAATGCGGACGGCCGGACGGCACAACTATAGTTGTGGAAGATATATTTTACAACGTGCCTGCAAGGAAAAAGTTTCTGAAAAAGCCGTCTGCCGAAGCTGCTCAAATAAGCGGTATAATACAAAAATATATTCTTGGCAGACCTGATATTTCCTTTAGGTTTATTTCAGGAGGAAAAGACGTATATTTCAGCAGCGGTGACGGCAGTTTAAAAAACGCAATTCACTCGGTATATGGAAAAGATATTTATTTAAAGCTCATTCCTGTGTCATTTGCTGATCGCAGCATTAAAATAGAAGGGTATATTGGTGAGCCGGAAACAGCAAGGGCAACCAAAACGATGCAAAATCTATTTGTAAACAGCAGATATATTCGCTCGGACATAATTTCAAACTCTGTAAAACAGGGGTATTTAAACAGAATAATGCCTGCAAAGCACCCGGTTTATGCCCTTAACCTATTTATGCCCTATGATGAAATTGATGTAAATGTGCATCCAAATAAGCTGGAGGTTAGGTTTAAGGAAGAAGGCTTTATACAGGAATGTTTTTTTAAAGCAGTTAAGCAGGCCTTTGATAATTTTGAAAAGCTTAGTCCCAGCAATGATATGCTGAAAGTTAATGATAAGGCCGTTGAGGTTACAAAGCCTGTGGCGAAAATAACAAATGAAAAAAACTTAATAAGTGAGATTAATCCTTCAAAACTTATTGATGCGGTTAATTCTGCAATAGAGATACCGGACGATTTTGAAAAACCGTCTGAAATTGCTGCACAGAAAAATGGTATACTTTGTGAACATACAGAAATGGAAAAGGCACAGGCGTCTGGTAATATTTCTGTAAGCAGCAATGATAACACTGTGATTGTAAAGGCAAAGTCCGCCGCTATAGAAAAGAAGGATGAGAATACACAGGCTGAGTTACAGCTAACTCTGTCAGATTCTATAAATGATTACAATGTTATCGGTCAGATTTTTAACACATATATTCTCGTGGAATATAAGGATATGCTTCTTATGATAGACCAGCATGCAGCTCATGAGAGAATTAATACAAACCTAATGCTAAAAGAGCTGGAAAACAGTAAAATTTTAAAGCAAAAGCTTATGCTGCCCTATACTTTGCAGTTATCTGCCGAGGACTTTATAAACGTGATGGAGTGCCAAGAGCAATTTTTTGATTTGGGGTTTGAAATTGAGGAATTTGGAAATAATGTTGTGCGTATAAACACGGTTCCCCATATATTTGGGGAAGAAAACGTTCAGGGCTTTTTTTTGGAAACCCTTGACGCTATTAAAAATAATCCAAAGCTGGAGACAAGAAAACATGTTATTTTTCAGACTGCATGTAAACATTCCATTAAGGCGGGACAGAGATTAACAGATAAAGAGTTAAACGAGCTTATAAACATTAGCTTAAAGGATAAAAGCCCTTTAAACTGTCCTCATGGCAGGCCTGTTGTTATAATACACACCAAAAAGGAAATTGAAAAGTGGTTCATGAGAATAGTCTAAAGAAAATCATATATATTACAGGACCTACGGCAAGCGGCAAAACAGATCTTGCAATTGAGCTTTGTAAAAACATCGGCGGAGAAATAATTGGGGCTGACAGCATGCAGATATATAAATATATCAGCATAGGAACTGCAAAACCCACAAAAGAAGAAACTAAAGGATGCAAATATCATTTTATAGATTTTGTGGAGCCTGATAGCATATACACTGTAAATCAATTTAAAGATGAGGCACTGCAAAAAATAGAAGAACTGCACAGCAAAGGAATAACACCGATTGTATGTGGGGGAACAGGGCTTTATATTAACTCGCTGCTTTATAAAATGGATTTTTCATCTGCAAGCTATGATTTGAATTTTAGAAAGTCTTTGGAGGGTATGGATAAGAAGCAGCTTCTTAGTATGTTAAAGGAGCTTGATGAAAAGACTTATAACAACATTGATAAAGATAATAAAAGAAGAGTTGTAAGGGCTATTGAAATTTGTCACCTTTCGGGAATCCCAAAATCTTTGCAAGTAGTGGATTATAAAGAGCATCCAAGGGATTTTGACCACAGGGTTATAATATTAAACACGGAAAGAAAGGTTATTTATGACCGCATAAATAAACGGGTTGATATTATGATGTCCATGGGCTTTGAGGATGAAGTTAAAATGCTCATGAAAAAATATCCTGATACATCTTATCCCATATTTAAGTTTATAGGATATAAGGAAATGGTTGATTATATTAGCGGAAATGTTGGTAAAGAGGAAGCGGTTGAAAATATGAAACGAAATACCAGAAGATTTGCAAAACGGCAAATAACCTGGTTTAAAGGAATAAAAGGCATTGAAAATCTGTACTGGCTGGATACAGCTAAGGGTAAAGACAGCCTTTTGAAAAAAACATTGGAAATTTGCTCATAGGAGAATTTTAATTATGAATGACCTTGGAATAAGTAAAGAAACAATTAATTTAGTAGAGGAATGTGAAGAAGAGCTTGAAGAGCTTTTTAAAGTTCATGAAGACATAGCGCAATATAATCAGCATAAGGTGCTTCAGGCTTTTAGAAATAACGAAGTTGCCCTAAGGCATTTTTCAGCGTCCTCAGGATATGGCTATGAAGATGAAAGCAAGTTAAAGCTTGACAGTGTATATGCCAGCGCTTTTGGCTGTGAAGACGCTATTGTGCGCCCTCAGATAGTTTCCGGCACCCACTGCCTTTCAATATGTCTGTTTGGGTTACTTAGACCCGGAGA
>CAJUEF010000033.1 GCA_910585035.1 uncultured Christensenellaceae bacterium
ATATTGTACATAACACTTTACACCCATTATAGGACATAATAAAAGAAAAGTAAAGAGGGTGGTAATTTTTGATTTCTTATGAACCATTATGGAAAACAATGAAACAAAAAGGCGCCACAGAACATACCTTGCGTAATAAAGAGAAAGAAAATGGCGGATACATTATAAGTGGTTCAACAGTATCACGCCTAAAGAAAGGTGAATCTGTTTCAACAAACACTCTGGACGCGTTATGCCACATTTTAGATTGTGATTTAAAGGATATAATTAAATTTAAGAAATAAGCAGCTGCATGTTTTGCGGCTGCTTATTATTATGGTGGCGCTTTAAGACCATGCTTGTTTAAAAATTCGTTGTGCTGAAATTTTGTCTTTGTTATTTTATCTTTTTTTAAAATTTTATTGTTGCATTTTCAATATAAATGTTTTCTTTTTCGGGAGTTTTATTTAAGTATTTTAAATATATTAAAGATTTTTATCATTTAAAGAGGCCCCCACTTGTCTATTTTTTAAAAGCTTTCCCGGGTTAATGCAAAGAGGTTACAGATAAAAACAAAAAAGTAAAAAAATGTAGACATTTTGTGACAATAAATTTTAAGAATTAACGGCAAGAAACATAGTGTGTATATATGGTTTTTAATAACATAATACACTAAATTCATGACCGCTAATGCCTGATACATATTTTACCATAGGTGTAACAAAATGTCTGGTTTTTGTTACGAAACAGATGCCGGACGGAAGGAGAACGCCATGGAAATAAACGAAAGAACCCGAAAAAGAGCAGCGTCCGTAATAGCGGTACTGTTGGCTTTGGCAGTTATTTTTGCAGGAACCTTTGCTTACAGGTCAGTGAGGCAAAAAGCCCTAAACGAAGATGACGGCTATTCCAACCCGGGAGCGAGGCTTCATGATGACTTTAACGGGAGAAACAAAGATGTGTATGTGGAGAATTTCACAGACCCGGATAATGGAGGAACGCCTATTTATGCAAGAATCCGCCTGGACGAGTATATGGAAATAGGCAAGGGAGCAGGCAAGCCGGAGGCTGCAGGCAGAAATGTTCGTGTAATTGGTAAGACAGATGCGGATATAAACGATAAAAGCACCTGGGCGCCTCATACCATGGGACAAGACAGTCATGCTGATATACATAAATACTGGACATGGGAAATGGGAGGAAAGACAGTGTTTATGCCAACCTTTAACAAGGATAAGGACAGTCTTGCGGCAGATATTAACGGTACCTATGCCGGCCCTGACGGAGACAGGACCACCGACAGTGATAAGTTTAAGGATTACCATGAATATGACTTAGGTGAAGAAAAAACAGATACCGCCATATACGGCATTGACAATCAGGCGGAGGAGACCCATAGGGGAAAAGAGACCTTGGAATCAAAGATAATTACCATGGCGGAATGGAAGGCCATGGGAGCTCCTATAGGTAATTACTGGGTATATGATGTCGACGGCTGGGCATACTGGGCGCAGGCAATAGAGCCGGGAGAAGCAACAGGGCTTTTGACCACAGGCATTAAATTTAATAACGTTCCAAGTGAAGAATGGTATTATGGGGTTAATGTTTTGGGAGAGTTTGCAACAGCTGGAGACTGGGGTGAAAAGGAAGGAAATACAGGCTTTTATGAAGAGGGCATAACAGAAGACGGGCTGTTCCTGCTTAATCATGTGTCAGGCAGACTGTCAGGCATTTTAAGTATGCAGATAAAAGGCGGCTTTAAGCAGTATGTAAGGGCAGGAAGCAGCCTTGATTTGGAAGTGGATATTAATATGGAGAACTCCACGGGAAGCCCTGGGGAAACCTATGTAACCTGGTCTTGTGAGCCAGGCACAACGGCGCTGGCAGGCAATAAGTTTGCACCTGATGACAAGATGGTAGGCAACACATATAGGGTAACGGCAACCAGCACACAATATCCTGATGTTACAGCCTTTACAGATATTTATGTTTATCCAAGAGAGGCTGTGGGAGTAGTCAAGGGAGAGCTGGACGGCAAAACCTATGTGGATTTTGGGGACAACACCTTTAAGGAGATAAAAGCAGACGGCAGTCTTGGAGAGTTTGTATGCGGCGGTCTTGATGAGAAAATAGGAAACAGTGACGATAAGTTTAACGTGGTGGTAATAGATCCGGAAGACCCTAATTTTGGCAGCAAGTTTATAGGTCCTGAGGAGGGCATATACTACTATGCAATGGGACCTGACGGCAAGCTGGGCACCGCTGATGATATTAGAGTTACAGGCAACCCTTGGCCTAATGACATTGCTAATGCAGTTGCTGACGATATTAGGATTACAGGAGTAAATAACAATGCTACTGTACAGCGGGCAGTGGAAATTCCATTGCAGGCAGTTGTTACTCTACATGGTGAGCCGATTGAAAATCAGGAGGTAACCTGGAGGATTAGCGGTAATAAGAATGCTAATACGAGGATTAGTGAAAATGGAGTTTTAACTGTGGGGAATGAAACTCCAAACACAATATTGACTATTTATGCTTCTTCTAAAATATTACCAGACTTAGAAAAATCCATTACTGTAAAGGTTGGACCATTGGATTACGGCAGCCTTAGGAATGTATCAGCCGGCACAACAACAACTGTAAGAATTGACGGCATTGACTGGTATGTGCTTGCAAAGAGTGGCAATAAGGCTCTAATATGGTCTAAAAATACAGTTGGTTCTGCTCGTCTTTTTGGGAATAACACTAATAATTGGAAGAGTAGTTCAATACGTACATATTTAAATGGAACGTTGATTAACCAATGGAAAGTGTTAAAAGAAAAGGCTATAAGCACTTCAATTACAACAAGAAGTCAACATAACGCTACAACATGGGATACAACCACTGACAAAGTATTTTTGCTTAGTGAGGCAGATATGTTTGGAACAATTAGCCATATAAAGACCACTAATGCAAAAGATTACACTTATGGAAATCAGGTACTTGTGAATAATATAAATATACGTAAATGCAATTGGGACTATTGGTTGCGGTCTCCAAAGGGCAATGGTAGTATTTATCTTTTACCTGTTATAAGTCGCGATGGCGCATCTGGAACTGCTCAACTTTATGATACTTCTGGAGTACGCCCAGCATTATGGGTGCAGATGCCGGCGTAGTAATTAATTTGGTGTATTAATGGTGAAATCATAATAACAGGGAAATAAAGCAAAAAGCAGAGGATTTATATTCTCTGCTTTTTGTTTACTTATACCAGGCACATATAAGCAGCTTAATGTAAAATACCGCAGATATATTCCTTAGCTATTTAAGTAACTCCAATATTTCAAGTCCCATAAAACCATTTTAACTTCTTTTTCGTATAGTAATTTTAAATTAACACTTTAAATCCTTTTTATTAGACAAGTATTATGATAAAATTATAATTAATAGGTAATTTTTAACAAATAAAAAAAGCCCTATTCAAGGCTTTTTCACTCACACAATGTGAATTCGCACAATGCGATGATTACGCTAAAAGCTTATTTGAACTTGTAGTGTAATTCTTAATGGTAGTTTTACCACTATTAATGTAATCTAATTTATTGTTTTTGTCAAATATTTTTTTATTGGGAGGAAATTTATGAAGAACAACGGGAATAACATTAAAACATCAAATTATTATATTGGACTTGATGTGGGCACCGATTCACTTGGATGGGCTGTGACAGATGAAAAATATAATATTTGTAAATTTAAGTCTAAATCTATGTGGGGAATTCGTCAATTCCCTGAAGGCGAAAGTGCAGAAGAAAGACGGAGTAATCGTACTAACAGACGTAGAATGCAAAGAAAAAAGCAAAGACTGTTTTTACTTGAAATGCTTTTTGAAAATGAAATTGCCAAAAAGGATGCGTTGTTTTTTGAAAGAATGAGGCAAAGTTCTTTATATTTGGATGACAGAGATAGGGAAATAGGAAGATTTACATTGTTTAATGATAAGGACTTTTCCGATGTTGATTATTTAAATGCTTATCCAACTATATATCATTTACGTAAAGAACTTGTGAATAATGATGAGCCTAAAGATGTTAGACTTGTTTTTTTAGCACTGCACCATATTGTGAAAAAACGTGGACACTTTTTATATGAAAATTCCAATGAAAATACCGGTATAACTATTGAGCAAGCTATTAATGAGCTGAGTAAGTTTGTTCAAGATGAATACAATGTGTCTTTTGAAATTAAAGATATGGAAGAATTAAAAGAAGTTCTTTCATCCGATTCTACTATAACGCAAAAAAAGAAATTGATAAATTCAATAATCGACTTTTCACAAACAGAAGAAATAAACTGTAAAGAACTATGTAACCTCTTATCCGGGGCGAAAGTTACATTATCAAAATTATTTAATGATGAATTTTTAAAGGAGACAGAGGTTAAATCCTATAGTTTAAAAGACAGCAATGATGATGACAATTATTCTAAGTTGTGCGATGCTCTTAGAGAACGTACAAAACTTATTGAGTGTGCTCAAACAGTTTATGACATCGGCCGTATTTATAAGATTATGGGAGACAGTAAGTTTATAAGTGAAGCAAAGGTTAATCTATATGAACAAAATAAAAAAGATTTAAAAAAGCTTAAGAGTTTTGTAAAAGAGTATTACCCGAAAAAGTACAAAACTATCTTTTCGCTACATAAGGATAAACTTAATAATTACGCAGCATATAGCAGATATAAAACAACAGGAAAGCAATGTAAGGAAAAAGAATATAACTGTAATCAGGAGGAATTTTGTTTATATTTAAAAAAGGAATTACCAAAAATGCCAGATGAATATGCAGACATAGCTGACAAGATAAATGAAAAAACACTTTTAACAAGGCTGGCAGGAACTGAAAACGGACTTATACCCTATCAGCTTAATAAAAAAGAACTGATTGCTATTTTGGACAACGCTTCAAAATATTTGGATTTTTTAAATATTAAGGATGAGGATGGATTTAGCGTTAAAGAAAAAATAGTTTGCATATTTGAATTTCGTGTTCCATATTACGTTGGACCTTTGAGCAAGCACGATGGCCCATTGGAAAATCACTGGGTGGTGCGTATGGATGGAGAGAAGCAGCAAAAGATATATCCTTGGAATTTTGACAAGGTAGTAGACACTCAAAAAAGTGCGGAAGGATTTATCATAAAACTTATCAGCAAATGTACCTATACTGGAGAAAAGGTTCTTCCTAAAAACTCGCTGCTGTTTAGTGAATATGCTGCGCTTAATGAAATAAACCCTCTAAAAGTAAATGGCAGGCCTATTCCCGTAAAGATTAAAAAGGAACTGTATCAGGCAGTGTTTGTTGACAGTAGCAAAAAGGTAACAAAAAAGAGAATATCCGAATATTTGATCAGCAATGGCCATATGACAAAGGAGGATGAAATAAGCGGAATAAATGATACGCTGACTTCAAGCTTAAAATCATACCATGATTTTAAAGGTATACTTGATAGAACAGGTGATAAGGATATGGTGGAGGACATTATTAAGCATGTTCTTATTTACTGCGATGATAAAAAAATGCTCAAAAATTGGCTTAAAGCTACATACCCTATACTTGTTGATGCGGATATTAAACATATACTTGGTTTGAAATATAAGGACTGGGGAAGATTATCCAAGGTGTTTTTAACTGAAATATATCATGTTGACGGGCAGGGGGAAGCCTTTTCCATCATGGATATGCTAAGGAATACAAACATGAATTTAATGCAACTGCTATCCAAAGAATATAAGTTTTCAGAGGAAGCAGAAAAGTACAGGAAATTTACTTTTGGCGATAACCAAAATATCGCTGAACGCCTTGATGATATGTATATTTCTCCGCCTGTAAGAAGGAGTATATTACAGACGCTGAAGGTTGTGGATGAAATTGTAGATGTGAAAAAGTCTGCACCTGATAAAATATTTATTGAAATGGCAAGAGATAAAGAGGGGAAAAACGATAAAAAGCCAACCAAGTCCAGAAAAGATATGCTGCGGGAATTATACAAGGGATTGGAAAATGAATATCCGGAGTTGTGTGATAAGCTGGAAAAGGAAAGTGATATTTCTCTTCGGAAAAAAACATTATACCTATATTATATGCAACTTGGCAAGTGTATGTATTCAGGTAAACCTATAGACCTGGAACATATTCTAAGCAATGATGAAACTTACGATATAGACCATATTTTTCCACAGTCGAAAATCAGGGATGACAGCTTTGACAATAAGGTATTGGTTAAAAGCGAACTGAACAGAGAAAAGCTGAATACGTATCCTATCGATGAAAATATTCGTTCAAAGATGGCCGGGTTTTGGGGGATGCTACATGACAGAGGCTTTATAACGGATACAAAATACCAGCGTTTAAAGAGGAATTATCCGCTGACTAGTGACGAGCTTTCTGCCTTTGTAAGCAGACAGCTTGTGGAGACAAGACAGGCAACAAAGGCTTTGGCAATTATACTTAATGAATTGTATCCTAAAAGCAGAATTGTGTATTCAAAGGCGGACAATGTAAATGATTTTAAAGATAAGAATAAAATTGTTAAATGCAGAGAAGTAAACGATTTGCACCATGCGAAGGACGCATATCTTAATATTGTTGTTGGTAATGTGTATGATACCAAATTTACTGATAAATTCTTCCTTAATATTAACAAGGAAAATTACAGCCTGAATAAAGTATTTGCGTTTGATGTAAAAGGAGCATGGAAAGCAAAGGAAACCATTGAGATTGTCAAAAGCATCTTAAAAAAGAATAATTTGTTGACAACGGTAATGACCTTTAAACAAAAGGGAACTTTGTTTGATGCCCAAATACTCTCTAAAGGAAAGGGGCAACTTGCAACTAAAAAAGATAGAGATATTGCAAAATACGGCGGATATAACAAGGTGAAAGGGGTATATTTTTGTACAGTTGAGCACACTGATGAGAAAAACAAAAGACAGGTTTCCATTGAGCCTGTATATCTTTATCAGCAAGCTCTTTTTGAAAGTGACCCGAAAAGGTATTGTGAAGAAATACTGGGACTTGTTGAGCCAAAGGTGATTGTGCCTAAAATACTTAATAATGCTTTGGTTGAGCTGGACGGAAAGTTGCTGCGGATAACAGGAAGAACAGGCGAAAGAAATTTGTATAAGCACACATACCAGCTTGTGGTAGACGATGCAACTTCACTCTATATTAATCGTTTGCGCAAATATATAGGAAGATGTGCGCAGAGCGATGAAGAACTGGAAATCAGTAATAAAGACGGTGTTTCAAAAGAGGGTAACCTTAATCTTTATGAGCTGTTTTTGGACAAGCTGAATAAGACGGTATACAGCAGGTTGTTTCCATCTTTGCTTAAAGACTTGGAAAACGGCAAGGAAAAGTTTACAGAAATGGATATGCTGGACCAAAGTAAATTACTTATGGAAATTCTTAAAGCTTTTAAATGTGACAGGCAGTTAGTGAATTTAAAAACCTTGTGTAACAAAGGAAGCTGTGGTGTTATATCACATAATTCCAATATTACTAACGTTAAATCAGCTTATATGATAAACCAGTCGCCTACGGGACTTTATGAAGTTAAAGTCCCGCTTAAATAGAGGCAGAACTATGAGCTGGCGAGTGGTGGTTATTTCCAGTACAGCAAAGCTGGATTATAAAATGGATTATTTGATAGTAAGAAACAGGGAAGCGGTAAAACGTATACATTTAAGCGAAATATCGGTTTTGCTTATAGAAACAACTGCTGTTTCCCTGACGGCTTATCTTATTTATGAGCTGTCTAAAAGAAAGATAGATATAATCTTTTGTGATGAGAAAAGGTGCCCTTGTGGTGTCTTTGCTCCGATTTACGGTTCTCATGATACCAGTCTGAAATTCAGAAATCAGATTTCGTGGAGCGATAATATAAAGGTGCAGGTTTGGCAGGAAATAGTAAAAGCAAAGCTTACCGGGCAGGCAAAGGTCGCTGAAATAAAAAAGAATGCGGATATCTCTTTGCTGATGGAATACAGGGAAAGTGTTTTACCCGGAGATATAACCAATAGGGAAGGACATGCGGCTAAAGTTTATTTTAATATTTTATTTGGTAAAAGCTTTTTAAGAGAAACGGAGAACAACATCAATGCCGCATTGAATTATGGCTATGGCATAATGCTGTCGCTATTTGCAAGAGAAACTGTGGCGGCGGGCTACTCAACACAAATAGGTATATTCCATGATAATATGTATAATCAGTTTAATTTAGCATGTGATTTAATGGAGCCTTTTCGCCCTTTTGTGGACGCTTGTGTTCTGGACATGGATCTTACGACGTTTGGTCATGAAGAAAAAATGGAGCTGGTAAAGCTGTTGAATGAAAAAATAATGATTGATGAAAGAGAACAATATATTCTTAACGGAGCAAGGATTTACACTCAAAGTGTATTTTCTGCACTTAATAATGAAGATGTATCTCTTATAATATTTCCAAGTTATGAGTTATAGGTTTATGAGAATAATTTTGTTTTTTGATTTGCCAACTGAAACTATCGAGAACAGACGGGACTATTCTCATTTCAGAAAGTTTTTGATTAAGAGCGGGTTTATAATGTTACAGGAATCCGTTTATTGTAAACTCGCCCTTAATCACAATATGGTTGAGGCAATAATGAATAATGTGAAAAAGAATAAGCCTGCAAAGGGCTTAATACAATCCCTTGTTGTTACAGAAAAGCAATATACCAAAATGGAATATATTTTGGGAGAGCATCATAGCGATGTCATTTCTACTGACGAAAGGTTTATAGAATTATGAAGCTTGCTCATATTTGGCTCAGTGAGCCGATAAAATTTAATGAAAATATTGTAAATGTACTTGTTGTTGAAAGCCCTCACGTGTACAGAAGCCTTCTTAATGATTTGATTTTGCAGGAAAGTGGCTTTGCAGGAGACTTTGTGTTGTCGTGTAAAAATGAAACAATAGAATTTTGCAAAAAAGCAGCGGTTATTTCGGATGTATTCAGATTGGATTTTGAGTCGCGTAAAATTTCTTCAAAACTAAATAATTACATTTGCGGAATATACGAAATGGACGATAATATCAGAGAATTGTTTAATGATATTAATGATTTGGGATACAAAATTCTGGAGAAATTACAGTTTGAAGCGGACTTTAATCACTTTGAAAATATGGAAGATATTACAAAAGTCTTTGATTTTAAACTGACAAGCAATGAAAGTAGTCTTGCTGAAAGCTTGGTTGAATATGTAAAAATTCAAAAGGAGTTTTTTGGGAAAGAGCTATGTATTATTGTGGGCCTTAGAAGCTGCCTGGAAAGGGATGAACTGGAGATGTTTTATAAAAGGCTGGAGTATGAAAAGCTTAATGTATTATTGCTGGAAAGTCATCAGACAAACGGATTTTTAGATTGTGAAAATGTTTTGATTATTGATAAGGATTTATGTGAGATAAGATAGCTTTTTATACAGAATAATGATATAATATAAAAAAATATTACCATTAATAATACACAGCCGTTTTGTAGTGTTGGTAAAAAACTCCGCCGAAAATTTTTTAATTTGAGGTTTGAGAGTAGTGTAATTCTTAATGGTAGCAAAACGAATAAAGTCTTGAAACTTTTTACCCGGCTGTTTGAGAGTAGTGTAATTCTTAATGGTAGCAAAACTATGGCATTTCCTCTCTAAATGTTTTTTCTAGTTTGAGAGTAGTGTAATTCTTAATGGTAGCAAAACTTGAAGAACGCCGCAACGACCTCTTATGTCGTTTGAGAGTAGTGTAATTCTTAATGGTAGCAAAACTTTATTCATTGTACCTGAACGAATGAAGCCGTTTGAGAGTAGTGTAATTCTTAATGGTAGCAAAACTATTAATAATCAATTAGAAGATATTGTATCGTTTGAGAGTAGTGTAATTCTTAATGGTAGCAAAACCCCCAATTCAACCACCCCGATAACAATAGGTGTTTGAGAGTAGTGTAATTCTTTTGAAAAACCGCCGCAAACACTTTGTTTCAGTGGGGGTTTTTATTATATACAGAGCAATATTGACATACCTATTATAACAAAAGGTGGGCATAGCAATTAAATCATTATTTTGAACGTGTAAAAATGCGAACAAAAAAGAAAGGGAAAATAAGTTGAAGCACAGAAAAGGGGAAATCATGATGAAAAATGTGGTTATAAAGAAAAAGGAAACACCACTTTAAGCCCTTGCAATTTCGTCTGTCCTATTTGTAAAGAACAGGCGCCGGATTTGAAAGAGGGAGAGTGGGAACATACCATACGGGGAAGCCTTATTCCGGGAGTGTCTGCAGAATCGCCTGACGAGCTGCTTGATGCTCCCCGATTTTCTGCCATGAGAGCTGGCGGAAGCAGGATAGATATATCTACGGATATTAACCATAACCGTTATCCGTTTGGTAAAGGAGTAAAGTGGACCAGCAATAAAGATCCCAATGCTATTCCTCAAATTGACTGGCGTGCTCCGTTTTTGACGATGCTTCAGGAGCGGCAAAGTGAATTTTTAACAAATCCTGATAAGGCCTTGAGCGATGTTCAGGGCAACTGCCTGATAGAAGATAAGCTGGATTCAAACCAGCGATTTTACTATCCGGGGGACGACGGAAACCGTTTCGGTGGAAATGCTCCTTTCTATTTGGAATTACCGGTTGCTGTGCCAGGTACCGGAGTTTTTCTAAACGGAGGTCATGGCAACGGGGGTTACGATGGAGCGGGAGAAATATATCCTTATGTTACGGGACATTCTTTTCAGCAGATTGATGGAAGCAAAGTAACAACTGCAGGTGATATGACAGCTTTGCGCAGACAGGTGGAAAGCACTCCAATGAGCTGGACAGTTTATACGGATCCTCGGGATGGCAGGGAGGTTCTTTACATAAACGGTATCCTTGGCGCTAAGAGAGGAGAGAACACAAAGGGCATTAACTGGGGTATGTCCAGGGGAAGCACGCTTTGGCCAAATCAAGGAATACAAAATCTCATAAATAATTGTGACAACAAGATTGAGGCTTTGGAGAACGGCGCTGATTCTCCTATTTCACTGCTGGACAGCCGGAGAGACGCTTTGGTGAATCTGCTGAATAGGGCAGTTAACTTTTCCGCCAACTCAGGCAGCAAGGAGCAAGCTCGAAAAGATATGAATCAGTGGAGAAACGCTTATTTTGCTTGGCGTGCCACACCGGGAATTGACCCGCTGTCCCAGTTGACAGATCCGGATGGAAAACTAATACCTATGCCTGAATTGCCAAGCCAGCTCCTGCAAGATTTAGCTGACCCAAACGGTAAAGGCGGAAAAGTGAAAGAGACAGCGGAATATAAAAACTTTATAGCTTCATATAACAATCTGTATGCTGACCAGGGAACCTATTTGAATAACCGAACTTCCTACAGAGACGGATGGGAAAATGTAAAAAAAGCGTATCAAAATGCTTTAAAGTTTTATGAGAACGGGCAGGTTTTCGGCTTTGTGGCTAAAGTACGGACCCGTGTCAGCAATACATCCATGAAAAACTACAGCAACAATATATCTGTATCTATTGGAGATAGACAGTGGACTGCTTTTGATGAAACCAATGTTTCTTTCGCAAACTCTATTACCGGAAACTATGCTCTGGGAACAGCAGTGTTTCAAAAAGCTGACGCTCTCTATGATACGGGTAAAGACGAGGAGGATATTAAGAAAGTTCAGGGCGATAAAGCAGGGCTCACAGGGGCTAAGTTCAAGGTATACTGTGAGGACCCGAGTAATGGGTTTGTGGAAAACGACGATCATTTGGCGTATTTTCTGGAAAAGGACGCCAGCATGAACGGAGACACCTATATGTATACCCATACAGGCGGGTTACCATCCGGTGCGGCCCTTGGTGAGGTAACTGATCTGGAGGTGGGTGCAGACGGACGAATAAATCCGGGGAATCTGGCAATCACCCATAAACACTATTTGGTAGAGACTGAGGCTCCTGGCGGACATTATCTGGATAAAACTCCAATAGAGGTGGAGGTTCAAAAGGATAGTGTTATCTATAGGATGGTACCCAATGTTTCTCGGGCGGTAAAGCTATCCAAGGTGGATTCTCACAGCAAGCAGCCCGTGAAGGGTGCACAGTTTGCTCTGTATAAGATTGAAGGTATAACTCAAACCCCGCTCTCTTTTTCTGAAAAGGAGATAAACGGTCATAAGACCTACTGGCCGAATGCAGCCGGTACTGCGGTGCTCCAAACAGACGAGGATGGTAACCTATGTGTTCATGGTCTTGAAGCAGGGGAATATCTTCTTGAGGAAGCCCAGCCCGCTCCCGGATATAAAGATCCCCGAAATACTGTGCAGCGCAACTTTACACTGGAGAACGAACTGCCGACAAATAAAACCGGTTACGACGATGCGTGGCACTATCTGCTCACAGATAAGAATCCTTTGACTAACGACCCTGAGACTATAAGTATGACCTTTAAAAAGTGGACCGGCAATGGCGTACTGGAAGGGGCGGGTTACGCACTTTTTCGCTTTAAAGGATCGAAGGCCAAATGGAAGGAAGATCCCGACAATATTGACTTGTGGGAGCCTGTAAACCTGACAAAAAGCGATGGAGATTACTTTCATACGGATAACGCGAAAGGTGCCAATGGGTAATGGCGGCGCTGATTTGCAGGTAAATTTAGCAGAAAGCGCTGCAGACGGTACCATTACTATCAAAGACATGCCTGTAGGGCATTATAGTATTTCAGGAATTAAGGCTCCAGGTCCTTATATTAGAGATTACAGCAACTATTATTTCCATGTAAACGGGGATACAATAGGTAAGGACATACAGCTTTACAGGACAGCGAACACCACCACACAGACGGTGCAGAATAATGACCTTTATAACTATACGGAAATGAGCAAGCTTGCACTGATTAAATATGATGCAGGGGAAACCCAGCCTACGCTTACAGGCGGTACGGCAATTCAGAACTCGCCTATGGGCAATCATGTATGGCACTATCAGGATACGATTGGGACGACGGGAGGAAAGCCTCTTTCGGGCGCAGTTTATAAGCTGTTTCAGCGGGAATTTAACGACGGAAAAATTAATCCCCATCCGAATGAACTGACAACAACAGATATACAACGTCAATGGGATCGGGTTCACGACCATTGCCTTGCTGTGGGAACAACTGATGCAAACGGTGTTTTAAAGCTGGATAATATGGTAGATAGTGCAGGGAATAAGGTCGATCAAGGGCTGCATATGGGAAATTATTATATGATAGAGGTGAAAGCTCCGGAGGGTTATCGTTTGACACAGGAACCTGTTTGGTTCACCATAGATTTTTCTGCTTTCCCAACTACCGGAACTCCAGGACTGATTCGGATGGCATCCAATGCCACGCTTGATTATGGCATTAAGCTTATTAAAAAGGATGCAGAAAATGACGCTGCTCTATCAGGTGCGGAGTTTACTCTTGCCCGTGAGGGGGAAAGCGTTCCCATGACCTTTTCATATAATGCTTCTACAGGACGTTATTTCCATGATGTAAACGGAAATGCCACGTTGACTACTTTGCTTGACGGAGGTTTCACCGTTACGGGCCTAACACCGGGTAAATTGACCCTGACGGAAACCAAAGCTCCAAACGGATATAAGAAAGCTGAACCACAGAAGATCATAATAGAAAAATTTACCTCCTCTGCGACGGAGGACGTGGTGCTCCAAAATGTGGAGATTAAAGATGAGCGGCTTAAGGGCAAGGTGCAGCTTTATAAGACAGACTGGGAAACCCTTCAGCCTCTACCCGGAGCTAAATTTCAGCTTTACCGCGTTAATGTTATCGAATTGCCGGACACTCATCCTGACTATGATCCGGATCAGGGACTTACATATACAGAAGAGATTCAAATCGGCAGCCCGATTGTGACGGATGAAAACGGCACTCTATCTATTGATAACCTGGATTGGACTGAAGGATATGATTTTTACTATCTTCAGGAAACGGAAGCCCCAAGCGGCTATGTGAATAATATTTCCAGGCTTCAGTTTACAATTAATGCCACTTCCTTTTACGAGGACGGTAATCCCATTCCGGTGGTATTCCGCGCCCGTAACGCCAAGGGTATTGCGGGTAAGGTAACTGTGTGTAAGGTGGATCATGATGATCCGGATAAAAAGCTGGAGGACGCTCACTTCTTTTTGACAAGGGAAGTAGATCCGGATGTTTGGATTGCCTATGGCAAGGGTATATATATTACTGATGCCGATGGAAAGTTCACCATTCCGCTTCCACCCGGCAATTATGCCTTGATGGAGATGAAAGCGCCTAATGGCTACTTGGGTGAGCTTGGGGAATATCATTATTTTACAATAGAGGATAAGGGAAACAATACTAAGCCAAAGTCGATTGAGTTGGATATTACCAATATCCCAGGATCTGCAGGAGTTTATCTTAAAAAGATGGTAGAGTTTACAGATATTCCGATTCCGGGAGTGGAATTTCAATTTTTCCAGGGAAATTTCTTTTTTAACGATATGCTCTATTTTAAAAAGGAAAAAGACGGATTGTATCGCTGCGTAGGGAAAGACCCGGCAGATGGCGCGGTGACCAACGTCGCTACCGATAACAAAGGAGAGCTAAGGTTAATATTTGGACATGAATACCTGGTGGATACATCGGATCCAATGGATGCATTAAAAAAGGGAATTTTTTATCAGGAGGTCTCTGCACCATCCGGAGTAAAAGTGGATAATGCATTAAAAATGATAAAATTCTTTGACGAGGTGAATAAACCAGGATGTTTGCAAGAGGGGTTCTGGTCGGATAATGATGTATTCAATGCACTGAATGATGATCCTGCAAAGCTTGCCATTGTTTTAAACAAGGAGGGAGAAAACGGTAAGCCTCTGGCTGGGGCAAGGTTTAAACTATATTTCAAATTTAATGATCGGGAATTGCAACTGTTCGAGGAGGTCACAGGAGCAGATGGCAGCATCATATTCCAAAATCAGAATGCTCCGGGTTCCCTGCATGTGGGAGGCACTTACTATATACAGGAAACTAAAGCCCCACCTGGCTATGTTTTGAATGATACGGTTTATGAGGTAACCCTGGGAGCAAATATTTTTGATCAGGATTTTAATTTCCAGCCGGTTTATGTGAACAACGGGGAGGCTATAAATAACCAAAGAATTAATGGGACTGTGGAGCTCATCAAAGTGGATGAAAATAAAAATCCTTTGGCGGGGGCGCAGTTTGAGTTGCTTCGCCAGTCGGAAAACGGAGCGTGGAACACTTATGGCGATCCGATTTATACGACAGGAGATGACGGAAAAATTATCCTATCTCTTCCTTTTGGTAATTACCGTTGGATTGAGCGCAAGGCACCTTTTGGGTATTTGATGGATGTAACCGAGCAGGATTTTACTATTGTGACAGACGGGCAACATGTGACAGTAGGGCCGCTGGAAAACAAGGTGGATCCTACCCCTAGAGGGGATGTAACCGTGGTTAAGACCGAGCAGGGTAATTCAAATATAGGTCTTGGAGGCGCTAAATTTCAGCTTTATTTCCGTAGAGACGACGGTTTTTATGTGCTTTATGACAACACGGTGTACGCCAGTGATGCAGAAGGTAAATTTACAGTTACAGCTCTGCCTATAGGCTCTTACGGATTTCGGGAGATTGAGGCGCCTGAAAATTATCAGTTAAGTGATCGTTTGTGGATGTTTAGCATAAGTAAAAAAGGTGAAGTGGTAACCCTTTCTGTGACCAATACCAAAAAAACAGGTGGAGGCGGAGTAGGAGAAACGCCGGGTACAGGACCTGATTCAAAGCCAAATTTTGTACCTGAACCAAAGCCTGATACTGATCCAAAACCAAACCCAGATCTTAACCCAAACCTGGATTTAGGTTTAGGCTCTGATATAAACCCAGGTTTTACGGAAACGGATAAATCAGATAATTCAAATTTTTCTTCAAAAGCGAATGGATTTGCCGGTATCAATCCGTACACAGGAGATATTAACAGTATTCTCTTTTGGCTCATTCTGACGGGAATTGGTGCAACAGGCCTTGTTCTTATGTTTCGATATTCCCATAAAGGGCAAGACAAATCAAGCAGCAATGAAGTGGGAAAGGAAGACTAAACAGAGATATTGTCCCCATATTACTGGTATTGTGCCGGAATACTGGGATAAAAACTAATTAAGGCTACTTGGAGTTATTTATGATAAAAGATATTATTGTCTGCTTTTAAAGTAATAAATAATAAAAGATCGGCGGGGCGTATCCTCCGCCGGTCTTTTGCTTTTTATATATTATATAAATTATTTGTTAAATATAGTGAAATTGCTGTCTGTTTACAGGATGCGGATTAAAAAATTTATACAGCACTATATAGGTTGCGTTTATCATTCCCCACATGGGAAATATAGACGCCGCTTTTTCATGTCTGTTGCGCTGTTATGCTAATATAAAAACTTTATTTAGGTTGTACATAGTTAATATAATCTATTCTAAGAAAGTGATTTTATTTGTATAAGCTTATTGAACCACTAAGAGGAAGTAAACATCCTTTTTTATTCTTAAAAAGAGTGAAGGCAATAATGTCCCCGAAGCTACACTCACTCCCTAGTGTGTTATTAGTGTGTTGTTTTAAAAATAAAAAAGCCTTGAAACGCACTGTTCAAGGGCTTTTTGGTGGTGGAGATGAGGGGAGTTGAACCCAAGTACATATGTTTTTAAGCAAATCTATATATTTGCAAACCCACTATTTAAAGGGAAACATTGCTTACGGTGTATGTTAAGTTTGTGTAATTAGTAAATAAAGTGGGTTAAAAAGTGGGTTATTTTTTTCCTATAAAATACCATTGAAACGCTTATCCAATAAAGACGCTATTTGACGTGTTTCATCTTCCACGCTATGGATATATATACCTGTATCCATACTTTTGCTATGTCCTACATTTTTCTTAAGCAAAGCTTCCGGTATATTTGCTGATGCGTAAGAAATTAACGTATGTCTTAATTCATGAAGACTACAGTTCACACCTATTTTACCTCGATAATTGTACCAACATTTATAAAGGTTATTGCTATTGCTTC
The DNA here is from genome assembly GCA_910585035.1 of uncultured Christensenellaceae bacterium. Lineage (GTDB taxonomy): Bacteria > Bacillota > Clostridia > Christensenellales > MGBC116941 > MGBC116941. Next base: position 17,100 of record CAJUEF010000033.1, read on the forward strand.
TATTTCCACTTTTATCTGGGAAAACATAAGGTGAAATAATACCCATGCGTTTCAACATAGTTTTTTGGTCATCCAAAACCTGTATGGCTCGCATACATAATGCTACAGGACGTTGTGCATTGATTGTTTTGCCTTGCGTAACTTCGTTTAGACGATTTATCGACCGTTTTATATAGGCAACAGAACCGTTTATATCTTCATTCATTAGTCCGCATAATTCACCACGGCGCAAACCGGTGAGGATAAGAAAACGAAAAGCGTGAATATAATACTCTAGGTTGTTTGTGTCCGTATCCTCAAACACAGACTGTATCTCGTTTGGTTGCAGAATAGTTTTGGCTTTTTTGGTCGCTCCTTTTGGTATTTGTACAAACTCTATGCTACAAAATTCCCAACCTTGTTTACGGCAGAATGTAGAAAACGTGCTTATTGTACCTTTAATGCCCTCTAAAGTTTTTTTAGCTCTGCCGGCCTTATATGCCTTTTTTATTATTTGCTGTAGCTGCGCTGATGTAATAGAAGAAAGCTTTCGGTGTTCCAATTCAGGCAGCAACCAATTCTTACCAACAGACATAAGTTTTGAATAGTTATCCGTTCCGGTAAGTTCTTGCTTTTCTTCAAGAAACATTTGATAAGCTTTATTAAACCTTATTGTTGTGTCAACAGCACCACCATTTAACCACTTATCGGCTTTCTTTTCACATTCAATTTTACCTTTTTTACCCTCTTTAGAGTAGCTAAATGTTTTTCTAACACCGTCCTTTTGAACTTTAATTTGCCAGCGGTTATATT
>CAJUEF010000034.1:0-4848 GCA_910585035.1 uncultured Christensenellaceae bacterium
CAGTACTTAGCGGGCAACTGCTTGGAAGCATAGGTAGCCGCCGGTTTTCTATTTTCCTCAGTAGCTCAGCGGTAGAGCATTCGGCTGTTAACCGAAGGGTCGTAGGTTCAAGCCCTACCTGAGGAGCCAGTAGTAACAACGCCTATTTCGACGGACATATACCGTCGAAATAGGCGTTGTTTTTATGTGCGCAGGATTTTATTGCTTCATCTATATCCACTTCAAGCTGTGCTTTTAAACCGTTTAAAATATCTATTATTTCTTCTTTTATATAAATTTAATAATGAAAATTACAAATATCTTGTGGTCGTGTTAAGAAAACAGGTTTTGTATATCAAATACATATGTGAATTAGTGACAGTTGTTATATAATTTTTAATACAGTTCACTACCAACATTTATATTGTTTTAAAATTAAAGTTTCTTATAGTATTTATTATGTTAAGAAACTTTTTATTTATAGTTTTATTATAAAAGATATATTGACAAAATTGTATTATCTGTATATACTGTACATATACAGATAATTAAGAGGTGAGAGCTTGAATATATTTATTGATAATAAAAGCGGCGATCCTATTTATGATCAAATATATACTCAGATTAAAAATAACATTATAAACGGCGTGCTTTTTGAGGATGAACCTCTGCCTTCCATACGCAATTTGGCAAAGGATTTGCGCATAAGTGTGATTACCACAAAGCGCGCATATGACGAGCTTGAAAAAGAAGGCTTTATATACACAGTTGCCGGAAAGGGATGCTTTGTTGCAGCAAAAAATACTGAACTTCTTCGCGAAGAAAATCTTAAAAAAATAGAAGGGCATGTGCATGAAATTATAAAGCTGTCTGCATCGTGTGGTCTTAGTAAACAGGATTTAATGGATATGTTTAACATATTGTATGAGGGGGAGTAAAGGATGAATGCAATTGAAATAAAAGGATTGGAAAAACATTATAAGGGCTTTTCACTGGGACCTGTGGACTTAATACTGCCAAGCGGCTGTATTATGGGTCTTATAGGTGAAAACGGCGCAGGAAAGAGCACGATAATTAAGCTTATACTTAATATAGCTTATAAAGATAAAGGAACTATAAACATACTTGGAAAGGATAATACCCAAAGATTTGAGCTTACAAAAGAGGATATTGGCGTTGTGCTTGATGAAGTTGGATATCCTCACAATATGACGGCTGATCATTTAAACCATGTTATGAAATATTCTTTTAAAAACTGGGATGAAAAGCTTTATTATGAATATGTTGAAAAGCTTGAAATACCCTTAAAAAAGGAATTTCAAAAAATGTCCAGAGGAATGAAAATGAAAACAGGAATTGCCTGCGCCATGGCGCATAAACCAAAGCTGCTTATACTGGATGAGGCAACCAGCGGTCTTGACCCTGTGGTTAGAGATGAGGTTGTGGACATGTTTAACGAGTTTACAAGAGATGAAAACCATGCAGTGCTAATATCCTCACATATAGTAAGCGATCTTGAAAAGCTTTGTGATTATATTGCTTTTTTACATAAGGGAAAGCTTATTTTAATGGATGAAAAGGATGCTATTAAAGAAAAATATGGAGTTATACACTGCACGGCAGGCGAGCTTGAAGAGCTTGATAATGATGCTGTTTTAGGGAAAAGGATTTCTTCTTACGGCGCTGAAGCAATAATTAAACGGGATATGGCGCGTCCGGGCATGGAAGTGGGGCCTGTGAGTATTGAAGATTTATTTGTGTTTATGGTAAAGGGGGAACAGTAATGAAAGGCTTGCTTTTAAAGGATTGGTATCTTGGCAAAAAGATGCTTATAGCAGCTTTATTTATTATTATAATATTTGATGTAGCAGCGGTTATAAGCGATAATAATTTTTTTACGGTTTATCCTACGGTTCTGGCAGGTGTGATGCCCGTTACGCTTATTTCATATGATGAAAAGAGCAGCTGGAGCTCATATAGCCTGACAATGCCATATACAAGGGCGCAAATAGTTTCGGCAAAATATATTTTGACGGTTATAATTCTTGCTGCCAGCGTTATTTTTCTTGGAATTGGATTGGCTTTAAGAATAGGAATATCCGGGAATTTTAACCATAACAACGTATTTGCTGCTTTGGGTCTGATTGCTGCTTCTGGAGCTGTCTTACCGGGTATTATGCTGCCTGTAATTTTTAAGCTTGGGGCTGATAGGGGAAGGCTGGTTTATTTTATAATAATAGTTGCTATTTCCTGGGGACTTTCTTATGTCATGGAAATTAACGAAAGGATAAATTTTAACATAAGTGCCCATACCTTCGGCGCTTTATTAATTTTAACCTCTCTCATAATTATGGCAGTATCCTGGAGACTTTCAATAATATTTTATGAAAAAAGAGATTTTTAAACTTATTAAACCAAATTAAAGCCCGCTTTGCGGGCTTTTTTTATTTACGATGGGAAAAACGCAATAAATAGCATAAAATGCGGCGGCAAATGCTTTGAAATGTTGAACTGAAAGCTTAACTGTTATATAATTTATAAAATTGGTGTTTTAGGATGTGTAGGATTTGAATAACTTAGATTGTATTTTGTTTTCAAAAGTTAATAAGATCAAAATTTCAAATGAAACGAAATTAGCTTTTTGGTCTGCTTTAATTTTTGGTTTTATAACACACATGTATGTCATTACAAATATGCTGTTTTCTCCGGATTCAATTGGATATTATGTCAGTAAAAATGACAAGCTTACTTCCGGAAGATGGTTTTTATATGTTCCTAGCGCTATTTCTTCAGATTATACATTACCATGGGTAATTGGCGTGCTTTCTCTTTTCTATATTGCTATATCAGTGGTTATAATTATAAATATTTTTGAACTTAAATCAAAGACGTCAATATTGCTAACTTCGGCGCTTATAGTGACTTTTCCAACTATTTCACACATGTTTTCGTTTATGTTCACAATAGATGCATATATGTTTTCCATGCTTTTATCATGCACAGCTGTGTGGCTATGTAAGAAGAGTAATTGGGGAATGCTAATGGGAAGCATTGCTGTTGCTTTTTCTGTGGGGATATATCAGGCTTTTTATTCTATGACTTTAGTGCTTTCTATTATGCTTGTTTTAAAAATGATGTTTGACAATAAATATTCTGATAAAGAGCTTGTAATTATGACCTTAAAGCTGGCAGCAATGTGTCTTGTTGGAATGCTGTTATATCAGATTATTTTAAAGCTGCTATTGTGGGCTGCCAATACAAAACTTTCTTCATATAGAGGAATAGATGAGGCGAGTATATCACTTATTAATTTAAAATACGGAATTCCAAATGCTTACAAGAATTTTTTGCAGGCTGTTTCTAAAAGGCTCGTCAGAAATGATGTTAAATATCATAATTTACTTATTATTTTTGCATTTGTGCTGTTGGCGGTTCAATGGATGGTGCTTTTTTATAAATCAAAATCTTATAAAAGCGTTACCAGGTGGATTATAAGCTTATTATCCGCGTTATGCTTACCACTGTTTGCAAATTATTTAATGCTTGTTGCAAAAACTGTGAATTACTCTTATTTAATGAGGATGGTATATGTTCTGTTTTTTGTCCAAATTGCGGTTTTTTGTGAGCAAATAGTTGAATCAGAATATTTTAATAATATGAATTTTAAGCGCATAACTGCTTTGGTATGTATTGCTGTTTGTGTTTTGGTTTCTTTTAATTATTATCATCTATCCAACATAGGGTATTTTGCACTTTATACGGCAAAAGAAAATAATGATGCTGTAACATTGAGGATTGTGGGTCAGATTGAACAGTTTTTAGCTGAAGAAACTCAAGGTAAAAATAATATACCTGTGCATTTAACAGGCAGAATAACCGATAATCCATTTTTTTCAGATAATATTCCAACTAAGGGTGCTTCTGTGGAATTAAGGCACGTTTTGGATTATAATATGCTTTATACGAGCAGGAATACAGCCATAGTTTCTTATGCAAATACAATTTTGGGGTCTAACCTTACATATGCCTCAAGCGAGCAGGTTGATATGGTGGAAAATGAGAAAGCAGATGAAATTATAAATATGCCTTTATGGCCGCATAAGGACAGCATTAAAATTATTAATGGTATATGCGTTATAAAACTGGCTGACAAATAGGAAAAGCTGCTAAGCAGAGCAGTAGAAATTTTAAAAATATGGGTGATTATTATGAAAGATTCTTCTGTGCTTCCGGAAAATTATGGAGAGTTTTGTAAAATTGACTTGCAAAAAAATATGAAGCAGGCAGTTATTGTAAATGTGCTGGCTTTGGTGATTTGTTTATTGATGGGGGTTATTGCGTCTATAATCTTTATTACTCCCTTTGAACTAGAGTTTATGAAAGTATTTATAACTGCCGCAGGAATAATTGTATATATGATTTTGCATGAGCTGGTGCATGGTATTTTTATGACAATGTTCAGCGACGAAAAACCTCATTACGGCTTTACAGGGATGTATGCCTATGCCGGCAGCGATGCTTATTTTAGTAAAAAGCATTATGTTATAATTGCTCTTGCACCTGTAATTGTATGGGGTGTAGTGCTGGCTGTAATGAATATGCTTGTTCCAGAGAGCTGGGTTTGGTATGTTTATTTTATTCAGATTATGAATATTTCAGGGGCAGCAGGGGATTTGTATGTTACATATTATATGCAAAAGCTCCCTAGAGATATTTTAGTTAAAGATACCGGCGTTTCCATGACGATTTATTCACAAAAAGAATAATTTAATATAATAAAGGCTCTTAAGATTTTTAGGGTCTTTATTTTTTTTTAAAATAAAAAAGCTATTGACATCTGATAAAGCAAGTGATATTATATGCAAGCTG
>CAJUEF010000034.1:4858-9531 GCA_910585035.1 uncultured Christensenellaceae bacterium
TATTGACAATACCAATTAACTAGTATATTATTGTATTAAGTGATTGGTGAAAGATAAATAGTACAAATATTATAATAAGGAGGGAAATATTTGAACTGGAATATTGATTCAAGTCTTGCTATATATCCGCAAATTGTAGAAGGATTTATTAAGGCTTTAATTTCAGGAGAATTAACTGCAGGGCAAAAGCTTCCGTCAGTAAGAGAGCTGGCAAGCGATGCAGCAATTAACCCCAATACTATGCAAAGAGCTTTGGCAGAGCTTGAAAGGAGAGAGCTTGTGGAAAATAAAAGAACTACGGGAAAATTTGTGACAAATGATATTCAGGCTATTACGGATATTAAAAAAGAATATGCGGGCAAACAGGTTAAAAAATTTATAACCGTTATGAAAGAAATAGGTTATACGCCTGATGAGATAATAAATATTATTAAGGAACAGGTATAAGCGAATTTAGGAGGTGGAAACATGCAAGGTTTATTAGAGTGTAAATCACTTTTTAAAGACTACGGAAAGAGAAGTGCTCTTTGCGACGTCAATTTAAATCTTGAAAAGGGGAAAATAATAGGTCTTTTAGGATCTAACGGCAGCGGAAAGACAACTCTTATTAAAACAGTAGCGGGACTTTTAACGCCAAGTGGCGGAGAGATATTTATTGATGGTTTAAAACCGGGGAAACAAACTAAATCCTATGTATCATATCTGCCGGATAAGGAATGTTTATATCCATGGATGAGTGTCGGTCAGCTTCTTGATTTTTATGGCGACTTTTATAAGGATTTTGACAGCATGAAAGCTGTTTCAATGCTAAACAACCTGAATATAAATATGACGGATAAATTAAAACAGTTATCCAAAGGAACAAAGGAAAAGGTGCAGTTAATACTTGTTATGAGCAGAAATGCTAAGCTTTATTTGCTGGATGAGCCTATTGGCGGCGTTGACCCGGCTGCAAGGGATTATATTTTAAACACCATTATATCCAACTACAGTGAAGAAGCAACTGTTATTATATCCACTCATCTTATTTCGGATATAGAGCAGGTTCTTGATGAAGTGATTTTTATTTCTGACGGAAGAGTAACACTACATTCAACCGTTGATGAAATAAGAGAGAAAAACGGAAAATCCGTAGATGAATATTTCAGGGAGGTATTTAAATGTTAGGCAAGCTTTTTAAATACGAATTTAAGTCAACTGCAAGATGGATGCTTCCTTGTTACGCATTTGTAATTTTAGTATCCTTTGTAAATATGTTTTTTATAAGCGTAAATCCTTATTCCGCCAATCCAATAGGCAATACTTTAATTAATAGTATGCGGGTGCTTTTTGCAATAACATATGGCATTTCGGTTATTGCTATGTCAATGCTTACCATATTTATGGCAGTGTCAAGATTTTATAAAAATCTTCTTTCCAACGAAGGATATATATCGTTAACCTTACCTGTAGGCATTGACGAACATTTAAGCGTTAAGCTTATTACGGCAACTGTATGGATTTTTGCATCTGTGGCAATAGGCGTGCTTTCATTGTTTATATTAACCGCAAGAGAAGTACAGTTTTATCAAATGTTGCGTGAGCTTCCAAGAGCATATGCTTTTATTAATATAGAATTAAATGGAATGTTAAATGTTTATGTGTTTGAAGTTGTTTTATTAACTGTGGTTGCAACTGCAGAAATAATTCTTAGAATGTATTTTTCAATGGCGCTTGGGCAGCTTTCAAATAACCATAAAATAGGAATGGCAGTTGTAGCTTATATTGGAATTAATTTTATAATGCAGATAATTTCCATGGTATTTACTGTCAATTCCGTTTCTAGAATTATTAAGATGGATATGTTTGCTTATACATCTGTTGATGCAGCTAATGTTTATACTGCTTTATCACAATACGGTTTTATCTCAATAATATGGGAGATAATAATAGCAATAGGATTTTATATAGGCACAAGATATATTTTAAGCAAAAGAGTAAATCTCCAATAAAGCTCCTCACCGTATACGGTTTGTATATATATGCAGAGCCTGCCAAATTAGTTTTTTGGCAGGCTTTATATTTATAATGGATAGCGGCATTTGTCCTGCCTAAAAGGCACAAAAATAAAACAGTAATTTTATTAGACAGCCTTAAAAATTTTGTGAGGATTTAATTAATCTATTTGCCAGTCAATACTTCTGTTATATTGGCTTAAAAATTCGTTAGCTTTAGAAAAGTGTTTACAGCCAAAAAAGCCATTATAAGCAGACAAGGGACTTGGATGGGCACATTCTAAGACAAGATGGTAAGAATTGGTTATAAGGGCCTTTTTTTTGCGGGCATTAGCGCCCCAAAGCATGAACACAACAGGTCTTTCCCGATTATTTAAAATGCTTATAACCGCATCTGTAAAGATGCTCCAGCCAATATCTTTATGGGAGTTTGCCTGTCCTGCTCTAACGGTTAATGTGGTGTTTAAAAGCAAAACTCCCTGTTTTGCCCATTTGGTGAGACAGCCATGGTCAGGTATTTTGCATCCAAGATCGCTTTGGAGTTCTTTATATATGTTTACAAGGGATGGCGGAATTGCAACCCCCTTTTGTACAGAAAAAGCAAGACCGTGGGCCTGGTTAGGTCCGTGGTAGGGGTCTTGCCCTAGAATTACTGCATTTACATCTTCAATAGAAGTGAGCTTAAGAGCGTTGAAAATATCATACATACTTGGGTATATGGTTTTTGATTGATATTCAGTTTTTAAAAATTCTCTTATTTGTTTGTAATAGTCTTTTTCGAATTCGCCAGCCAAAGCTTCATCCCATGAATTTCCTAAATTTACCATAGTATCTTTCCTTTTTTAAAAATTAATACATCTATTATTCTAAAATATTTATGAACAAATTACAAATATCAATAGGCATAGTGTGCAATTAACAATATTCGACAAAAAATAAACTTGATATAGTGTCTGAATAAGTATATAATGCAAATGAAGTAAAAATAATAAATTTACTTTTATGGAAAAATTTACTAATTTTTATGGTGTACTCAAAAAAATTTTAGACGTAGGAGGTCTCGTGATAATGGGGAATGAAATCAATGTATTGTTAGTAGACGACAACAAGAATTCCATTACGGTATTAAATGATTTTTTATCAAAACAGCCGCGAATTAAGGTTGTAGGACTTTGCGAAGATGGACAGCAATGTTTGGAATTTATTAACAACAACCATGTTGATGTAGTAATACTGGACATGATTATGCCTAAACTGGACGGTATAGGCGTGCTTGAAAAAAGTCAGTATATGAATTTGGGGAACAGACCAAGCTTCTTTATTTTATCATCTTTGCGCAATGAGAGTATGATTGCCAAAGCATGTGAGCTTGGGGCAAGATACTACATGATCAAGCCTTATGACAGTGAGCTGCTGTATAGCAGAATAGTTCAGCTCTTTGATGAGAAAAAAGCGTCTCTTGAGCCGGACAAAGGCTATGGAGCAAAAAGCTTTACTTCACTTGATGAAAAAATTACAAGTGTGTTTTTAATGGTCGGCATACCTGCTCATATTAAAGGTTTTCATTATTTAAGAGAGGGAGTTCGTCTTGTAATGGAAGACAGCAGCTACATAAACAAAATTACAAAAGAGCTTTACCCGGAAATTGCAAAACGTTTTGAAACTACTCCAAGCAAAGTAGAACGTGCTATTAGACACGCTATTGAGGTTGCTTGGAACAGAGGAAAGATTGAAAACATTAATCATGTGTTTGGCTATCAGATTTATGGCAAAAATGATAAACCGACTAACGGAGAATTCATAGCACTTATGGCGGACAGGCTTTCCATGCAGAAAGTTTAAAAGCTTTGTTTAAAGGACAAGCACATACAATCTATTTTAGAGTTACATTGAGAAAAGCCTGTTTAAGCAGGCTTTTTCTTTACAGTGACTTTATAAAAAATGTATAAGTAATAATATAAAAAAGGATACAGCTTTTGTATCCCTTTTTATATTTATATTGTATTTTGTTTTAATTGCTATTTCTTTGGTAAAAAGAAATAAACTAACCTATTACCTTTTCAATGAAAGACGCCATTTCTTTTGCATCTCTTTCTATTTCTGCCTTGTCTTTGCCTTCAATCATAACGCGGATTAAAGGTTCGGTTCCGCTTGGACGAATTAACAGCCTTCCTTTAGTTTCGTATTTTTTTTCAAGTTCGCTGATTTTTTCCATAATTTGAGGATAATCAGTGTAAGTCTTTTGTTTGCCGCTGGTAACTTTTGCGTTAATGAGCACTTGCGGCCAGTCTTCCATAATTTCTGCCAGTTCCGATAATTTTTTATTTTCGTCCGACATAATACTTGCCAGCTGCACAGAGGACAGCACGCCGTCTCCTGTTGTGGCAAATTCCAAGAAAATAATGTGCCCGCTTTGTTCGCCGCCGATTGAATAATTTCCGGCTAGCATTTCTTCCAGGACATACCTGTCGCCGACTTTTGTTGATTTTGTCTTTATGGAATTAGCTTCCATAGCTTTAAATAAACCCATGTTGCTCATAATGGTGACAACTGCCGTATCATTTTTTAGCTTACCTTTCTTTTTTAGGCTGTTTGCACATATACAGATAATACGGTCGCCGTTTATAATATTGCCTTTTTCGTCTACGGCAATAAGTCTGTCTGCATCCCCGTCATAAG
>CAJUEF010000034.1:9541-16191 GCA_910585035.1 uncultured Christensenellaceae bacterium
TTCCACGACTTTTTTTTGTAAAGTCTGGGGATGGGTGGAGCCGCATTCACTGTTAATATTTGTCCCTGTAGGTTTGTTAGCTATGGCAATAACCTCTGCTCCAAGACGTTCAAACACCTTTGGAGCAACAAAAAAGGATGCTCCGTTAGCACAGTCCAAAACTATTTTTTTGCCGTTAAAGCGCTTATCTGTGGTGGAGGCTAAAAAGTCTATGTATTTATCATTGGCATCGGTATATACGCAAACTGAGCCAACATCAGCCCCGGTTACTTTTGGCAGTTCTTTGTTATTTAAAATAATATCTTCAATTTCATCCTGCACATTATCAGGAAGTTTAAGACCGCTGCTGTCAAAAAATTTAATTCCGTTATATTCCATAGGGTTATGGGAAGCAGAAATCATTACTCCGGCGTTAAAATCACCGGTTTTTGTAAGGTAGGCTATGGCAGGGGTGGATATAACTCCTGCGCTGTAAGCATTTGCACCTACAGAGCATATTCCTGCAATAAGCGCATTTTCCAGCATGTCTCCGCTTATCCTTGAATCTTTGCCTATTAGTATTTTTGGTTTTGCTCCGCCTCTGGAAAGCACGTAAGCGCCGGCTCTGCCCAGGTTATAGGCAAGCTCACAGCTAAGTTCGGTATTGGCAATTCCACGAACGCCGTCTGTTCCAAACAGTTTTGACATATTATCACATCCTAATTTAGATAAATAGCTTTATTTAAGTTATTATTAAATCCAAAGCAACAGTTTTAACGCATAAAAACTTTAACTAAGATATTATAGCATATATTTGAAAAAATAAAACAATTTGCTCTCTTTGTATCTATTTTACCCCTATACTAATATATTATATTTATAAAAATTATTTTCAAAATATTGATGTAATTTTCAATTAGATTGGTATAATATAGGTATACTGTCAGTTGAAAGGATGGCGTTTTTATGTACGATATAATCATTATGGGCGGCGGACCTGCCGGCGTTGCCGCAGGAATTTACGCAAAACGGGCTGGAATGAATGCAGTTATATTTGAGAAGATGTTTATAGGCGGTCAAATTGCCATAACAAGTGAGCTGGAAAACTATCCGGGATTTGGAGATCCGGTTACCGGAGCGGATTTTGCCTTGGCTCTGTTTACTCAGTGCAATAACATTGGAGTTCCTATTATTAATGAAGAAATTACGTCTGTAAACCTTCAAGACGATATAAAGAAAGTTACAACCGAAAAAGGAGAATATGAGGCAAAAGCGGTTATTATCGCCACAGGCGCTTCGGTTCGTAAGCTCGGTTTGCCTGAAGAGGACAGATATGTTGGTAGGGGCGTGAGTTACTGCGCTACTTGTGACGGCAGTTTTTATAAAGATAAAGTGGTTGCTTTGCAAGGCGGAGGAAATACTGCTGTTACTGAAGCTATTTATCTGTCATCTATTGCAAAAAAGGTGTACGTTATTCACAGGCGTGACACTTTTCGTGCAAGCAGTGTGCTGATAGATAAGATGAACAGCAAGGAAAATATTGAAATTATTATTAACAGCTCCGTTGCAAAAATTATCGGTGATGATAAGGTACGCGCTGTTGATATTAAAAACAATATTACAGAGGAAATAAATCAGCTTGATATAGACGGCTTGTTCGTGGCAATAGGTCGTATACCGGATACTCGATTTATGGATTATGAGTTTATGGATGAGAGAGGTTACATAAAGACTGATAGTGATTTAAATGTGGGAATTAAGGGTGTATATGCTGCGGGAGACGTGGTTGTTAAAAAGCTGCGCCAGGTAGTTACCGCAGTTGCAGACGGAGCAGTTGCAGCTACGTCTGCCATTGAATATGTAGAGCAGCATTAACCATATTAAAGGAAATATAAAATATTTTGTTTTCTAAATTTTTAAATAGCACAGGGATTTTATAAAATCCCTGTGCTATATTTTTTTATTAAGTTTTTAAAGAAAATTCTAAAATTATTTATCTTTAGTTTTTCTAACTTTTTTTGTGCTCTCTTTTAAGTTTGAGGAAGTATCTCCAAGAACTATATCAAAAGGAATGCGCCTTTCTCTTATAACTGTTTTTGCAAACATATTAATAGCGACGGACATATTCATGCCGACTTCACTGCAAAATTCATCAAGCTGTCTTTTAACATCTTCATCCATTCTTATACTAACCGTTGTTTGTCCCATGATTTAAACACCTCTTTACATATTTGTATATACATTGTAATATAAATTACAAGGGTTGTCAACCAAAAGTTGTTATATATTAAGAATGGTATTATAATAGTATTATGCATTATGTTATAGAAAATAAAATGTGCAAAAACAAAACTTTTTTTGCCGATATACAAATAATTATGATATAATAAAAATAATTTTAAAATAAGTTACAAAAGGGGGATTATATAAATTATGAGTATGTTAATTGTTCCTGAGCCGTTATTTGACTCAGACATGGCAGTAAAAGCTTATAGGTTATGTTCACATGATGGAAGTAAGCTGTTTGATGTGGAGCATTTAGGGGTAATAGATGATATTTTTTCAAACCCGGGCCTCGACATTGTTGAGAAAATAGGTATTGAGCCATTCACAGGTGAAAAGCTTATGTTTGCAGATATATCTCATATGCAAATGATGACAGGAATACCTCTTAATATGAATATAGACCCTAAATATCTTGTATGCGTTATTCCTGCAAAGCTTTTGTCAAACAAAGAAGATGTGGATCTTATACGCAAACTTATAGGCGGCGGATATCAAATTGCTCTTGACGGATATCCGACACAGTTGGATTCGCCTATAATGCAGTTTGTAAAGTACATTATGCTGGATTACCGCAATTCCCAGTTCAGTTCTTTATATTACCATTCTCACGCAATTAATAACAATATAAAAATTGTTATAAGCAATATACCTGATATGGACACATTTAAACAACTTAGAAAGGATAAAAACGCATATTTCACAGGCGGATTTTACAGCCAGCCTATTACCGAGGGCGAAGCGAACTTATCTCCTGTAAAGGTTAATTTGCTGCATCTTTTAAGCAACGTAAACCAGGAAGACTTTGACTTAAGCGATATAGTAAAAACCATAGAGAGAGACCCTTATCTTGCAGTATCCATGCTTAAGTTTATAAATTCAGGATCTGAATTAAACAGGAAAATAGAATCTATTCAGCAGGCAGTAGCTATTCTTGGTCAAAAGGCTGTGCGCCAGTGGGCAACAATATCTCTTTCCATAAATCTTGCCGAGGACCGTCCTAATGAGATTACAAAACTTGCCCTTGTTAGGGCAAAGTTTGCCGAAGAGCTGGCAGGAGCATTTGAACTAGGGGTTTTCCAGTCTGAGCTATTTATTGCCGGTCTTTTCTCACTTCTTGACGTTATGTTGGAAAAACCTATGAATGAAGCAATAAAAGAAGTGGCGGTAGACGAGAAGATTAAAGAGGTTTTGGTTAACAGAAAAGGGCCTTTTGCACCTGTTATGCAGCTTGTTTATGCTTATGAGCGGGCTGAATGGGATAAGGCGACTATATTAATGATACAGAATAACGTTGATATGGATCATGTGAGAGACGCTTATTTAAATGCGCTTATATGGTATAGAAAGCTTTTGCAAAGCATAGATGACGGAAGCGAAAAACAAACTGAAGAAGCTTAAATTTATAATACATAAGAAATCAGATGTTTTTGCAGGGGAATATATTTTAATATATTCCCCTGCAAAAATAAAAGACCACAGTTTATATTCATGTAAATGAAATTTAATAAAACATATACGGAGATATATTTAAATGGATAACCAAAAATTAGGCAAAAAAAATAAAAAAAGCTTAAACAAACAAGTAAGTATCAGAAAAAAAATTATTTCCCATACAATTTCCACGCTTGTTGTCGTGTCATTTTTACTTGTATGCGTTATTTCATATTTTATGGCCCATTTGACAAATGGGCTTATGCTGGACAATCTGCGTCCTATGGCCAAGACTGCATCTCAAAGCATTGAAAATAATTTGCATATGATGGCAGACAGGCTGTTTATGATATCCGAAAATCCTATTTTAACCAGCAAGACTACTTCGGCATCTGAAAAACAGTCTGTTATAAATCAATCAAAATCGGGTATTGAGTTTATGTGGCTGGCGCTTTATAATGCTGATGGAAATTTATACATAGGAAGCGAAAACAGCCCGACAAAGATACCCGGGAATGACCTTTACAATAATTTAAAGGAAACGGAAAACCTTGTAATTGATGATACGGAAATAAACAATAATGAAATACAGATAGTTATTGGAACACCTATAATGCAGGATTCAAAAGTTTCTTATTATCTTATTGGCAGCTATAAATATGACGTTCTTAACGATGTGCTTAGCAATATTAACGTCGGTAAAGAGGGAACAGCTTTTATAATTAATGAAAACGGCGTGTTTATGGCACATCAGGATACTACAAAAATAGCAGTCAGAACAACTATATATGATATTTACGGAAACGGAAGAGATATTCAAAATCTTGCTGAACAAATGAAACAGGGTCAGACGGGCTCTGTGGGAACGGGAGCTTTTTATGATAAGCAATATTTTAGTTATTCTCCTGTTCGCGGCACTAACTGGAGCCTTGGAATAACCGCTCCCCAGCATGATTTTATGGGAGATACCAATTCGGCAATTCTCATGAGCATTTTAATTACTATTATCATAATGATCTTTAGTATTATTCCAACGCGTAAACTGGCAAGCCAAATTCAAAGGCCCCTTGGGCGTGTTACAGACAGAATTGCTCAGCTCTCAGACGGTGATTTGCATTCGCCTGTAGATGTTGAAGAAACAAAGGATGAAACGGAAGTTCTTTCCCGGGCTCTTAATGAAACTGTTGACAGCATAAACAACTATACTTCAGAGCTTTCAAAGGTTCTTGGAGAGCTTTCAAAAAGCAACCTTGATATTTCTGTAAATGGTGAGTTTAACGGTGACTTCATAGTTATGAAGGATTCTTTAAATAAGATTGTAAACTTCTTAAATCAAATTATGAGGGCTATTCAGCAGGCTGCCATTCAGGTATCCAGCACATCTCATATGGTATCTACAAACGCTATGCATGTTAGAGAAAGTTCCAGCAGTCAGGCAGATTCCCTTAATGAGCTGGAGAGAGAATCTCAAAATATTTCTGCAAGCATAAACGTTGTTAATTCACATACCGAAAATGTAAATGAGCTTATGCAGGAGGCTATGGAAAGGCTTAAAGAAGCAAGAGAAAATATGTCTAACATGCTTCGAGCTATGGACGCAATAAGCAAGAGCTCGGAAGAGATTACAAAGATAAATAAATTCTTAGAGGATATTGCATTCCAAACCAATATTCTTGCTCTTAATGCGTCAGTTGAGGCGGCAAGAGCAGGGGCAGCGGGACATGGCTTTGCAATTGTTGCAACAGAGGTGCGTGAACTTGCTGCAAAGAGCGATGAGTCATCCAAAAAGACATTGCAAATGATTCAGGCGTCTAAATCTGCTGCTGAAGAAGGCGCAAACTATGCCGAGGCAATGGATAAATCTATTCAGGATATTTATGCGATAACTAAAGAAATATCTAATATAACAACTCAATTGGAACAGGCGGTTGATAGTGAAAAGGCATCTCTGGATACAATTACCGACCAAATTTCATCAATTAATGAGCTGGCTCAGTTAAATCTTTCATCAAGTGAAGAAAGCGCACTGGCAAGCCAGGAGCTTACAGAGCAGGCAGATCAGCTTCAAAATATGGCAAACCGATTTAAACTGAGAGATTAAAGGAGAAATATTGTTATGAAAAAATCAATAATACTGGCAATAATTCTTGTATTAGTCCTTAGCTTTGGCATGCAGGGCTGTACAAAAAATAGAGATAAATTAAAAGACGGATATTATTCTGCCGAAATGTCCGGCTACAGTCACGGATGGAAAGAGTTTTTAACAATTTTTGTGCATGATGGTAAAATAGTATCTGCTGAATACAATGCAAAAAACTCCAGTGGATTTATTAAATCATGGGATATGGCGTATATGCGTAATATGAATTCTGTTAAGGGAACTTATCCGAATAAATACACTAGGACATATGCCGCTGAATTGATTATGGACCAAAATGCAGATAATATAAGCTTGGTAACCGGCGCTACTTCCTCTTATAAAACATTTAACCAACTGGCACAGGCAGTTATTGATAAGGCAAGAGCAGGAGATAATTCTGTTGCTGTAGTTGAATCATAGTTGAAATAAAGTTAAAATAATTGCTCCGCAAAAGATAATATCTTTTGCGGAGCTTTTTAAATATATCAAGAATACGCCTGTATATTTTTTATTGTAAAGAGGAGAATAAATACAAGATTATAAATACTATTTAAAAGGAAGTGTTAGTAATGAAACGAATTATAAAAATAGGATGTCTTCTATTATCTCTTTTTGCTCTTACTGCATGTCGTTCAAATAAAGAAGGTAATACAGTTACTACAGATACGGCTACTATTGAGACAGGAGCAAGAGCAGAGACTTCCGGGTTAAAGGATGGCACATACTCTGCGGAAATGTCCAAAGAATATGCAGAAAGCAAATACAATGGATGGCAGCCCCAGCTTACCATAACCGTTAAAAACGGAGAGGTTGA
>CAJUEF010000035.1:0-1855 GCA_910585035.1 uncultured Christensenellaceae bacterium
GTGCCGCCCTGCATTCCTGAATTTGCAGAACTAGGTGCGGCCATGTTTAGCACCGCTTTAGCTTTTATTCTTGCGGCCTGCATCAGTCCGTTAAGGTCTTTTTCAACGTGCTTTTTAGCGTCTTTCATACCCTTTTCCATAGCTTCATCATAACCGATGGCGGACATTTGCCCAAGATATGCAAATTCTTTTGACGGTGAATGTATTCCTAAAATTTCTTTGCCTTTTTGTATAATGCCACCAAAGAAGCCGCCAAGTTTATCCCAAAGCCAGCTTGCGCCTGAGCTGATGCCATCCCATATACCCGTAACTATCTGTTTGCCTAAGTCCCAAACACCGCTGATAATGCTTTGAAAACCATCCCAAATTGCTCCTGCAATGTTTTGTATACCGTTCCATGCTGCGTCTTTTATGTTATTCCACAGATTGACAAAAAAGTCTTTTAAACCGTTCCATGCATTTTGAGCGCCGCTTACTATATTAGACCACGCATTGCTAAAAAAGCTTGTAAGGTTATTCCATGTATTCTCCGCAACACTTTTTATGTTGTTCCATAATCCAGAAAAGAAATCCTTTATGCCGCCCCAAATATTGCTGACAAGGTTTTTAATATTGTTCCATGTGCCTGACAGAAAGCTTTTAATATTATTCCATATGTTTGACGTAAAATTCTTTATACTGTTCCACACATCGGAAACAATGTTTTTAAGGGTATTCCAAGTTTGACTGGCAAAATTTTTAATGCTGTTCCATATACCTGACAGGAAATTTTTAATACTATTCCACACGTCAAATGTGACAGATTTTATCTTATTCCATATGTCAGAGACTGTATTTTTTAAGTTGTTCCATGTATTTACAAGAAAGTCTTTAATGCTATTCCAAATATCTGTTGTAAAACTTTTAATGCCATTCCACACGCTGGACATAATGTCTTTTATACCGTTCCAAATAGAACCGGCAAGGTCTTTTAAGAAATTCCATACACTTATGAAAAAATCCTTAATGCTGTTCCAGATTTTTATAGCAAACTCTTTTACTTTATCCCAGTTCTTCCAAAGCAGCACGCCTATAGCTATTATTGCAGCAATAGCCATAACCACCAGTCCTGCTGGGGATAATAAAAAGCTAAATGCCGAGCTTACAAGTGATGCTGCATTAGAAAGATTGCTAAATAGTGAAATTATACCGCTTATTCCCTGTGCAACCTGTCCGAATATCATAAGCGCAGGACCAACAGCTGCGGCTAAAATAGCCCATTTTAAAATATTGTTTTGGGTCTCTTCATCAAGATTTGAAAACCATTCTACTAAGCCCTTAATTTTATCTACAATTTGTAAAACTACCGGAAGCAGTTTTTCACCTATTTCAATAGCTGTTGTAGAGAGAGTAGATTTTAATTTTTCAAATTGCATACTGGAGCTTTCGGACATTGTTGTAAATGCTTTTTCTGTAGCTCCGCTACTTGTCTGCATAGCTGTTAGTGATTCGGCAAATTTCTGTGCGCCGTTTCCCGTAAGCTGAAGCGCAGCATTGCCAGCTTCGACACTGCCAAACATATCTTTAAGAGAAACCCCGTTTCTTGCAGCTTCATCTTCCATCAGCTTTAAAGCTTGCGCAACTGTTCCGCCGCTTGCCACAAAATCACTAAAACTTTTACCAGCCAGTTTTTTAAATGTTTTTGCTGTTTGTCCACTTTCTTTCGACAGTTCTACAAACATTTGCCGCAGCTGTGTTGTGGCTACGCTTGTCGGAGTTCCCTGGGATGTTATGGTTGCCATGGCTGCTGACACTTCATCAAAAGATATACCGAGAGCTGAAGCTGTAGGTATTACGTTATACAGTGAGGCTGAAA
>CAJUEF010000035.1:1865-9937 GCA_910585035.1 uncultured Christensenellaceae bacterium
AGCTCCCCAACTGTGGTTTTTCCTAAATTTTGTGTCATTACCATGTTGTCAGCTATTTTTTTAAATGCATCTGAGCCTTTAAGTCCATAAGCGTTTAATACAGATGTTGCACCATCAATAGCAGTTGAAGTATCTGTAAAACCGCCTATAGCAAGCTTTGCGCCTTGTTCCAAATAACTAAGAGCATTACCTGTATCATTAGTGGCAGAAAGAGTTTGATATAATGCTTCATTTAAATCAGTTGCGCTTATACCCAGCTCTTTTGACAATTCTTTTGTTCCTGCTCCTAATTGCTCTATGGATACAACTGAAGTGTCCGCTATTGTAGATACTTTTCTTAAACTGCTATCAAAGTCAGTTGCCATTTTTACTGACGCTGTACCAACCGTAACTATAGGAGCAGTCACTCCAAGAGTAAGCTTTTTACCTACACTACTAAGTTTTTTTCCAGCACTTGAAAGTGCTTTTTCTGCGGTAGAACCTATATTTTTAAGCTTACTTTCAAATCCATTTGTGTCTCCGTCAATTTTAATTTTTACTGAACCATCTGCCAAAATCTCACCTCTTTAAAATTGAGTATAAAAAAAACACCCTTTCGGATGCTTTGATTACTTTAATTAAAATAAATCGCTATGTGTGCCTGTTCTTGTTAAATATAAAATTAAATCATTTTCTGAAATCTCATATATCATAAGCCAGTCAGGACAAATGTGACATTCTCTACAGCCGGAATAATCACCTATCAGTGCATGATCTCTATATTTTTCCGGCAGTTCCTTTCCTATTGCAAGTATATTAATTACCTCAGAGATAAGTTCAAGGTTATATCCTCTCTTTTGTATTATCTTTAAATCTTTTTTAAATCTTGATGTTGGTTTAATGGTGTACTTCATCCAAGTATCTCCTTAAACATGGTATCAACATCATCATAACCTTTATAATCATCAGGATTTTCTTTCATTTTTTTTACTTCTTCCATAGCTGATATAGTATCACTGTTAGGCACGTTTCTTGAAATAGTAAAGGGTATTCCCTGTTCTCTAACCGCTTGTTTAATAAATGCGTTAATAGCCGTTGTCATATTAAGCCCTAGGTCAGTAAATAACTCTTCCGCCTTTTTTTTCAGTCCATCGTCTATACGTATTGTGATATTGGTATTCGCCATAAAATCAACTCCTACAACCTAGCTTTTGTTATATACTATAATATTATGCGTGCATTGTCAATACATAGCACTGGCATTTAATAAAATGTATCATAATACAAGATGCTTTATTACTTTTATAGCACACACTTTTTGCAAGGTGTAAGATTTCTTTTTAACGCATTATCAAGGGTGTCAAGAGTATATGTACCGCCATTGCAATTACCATTATAATGGTATTTTTTCCCCGTTGGTGTGACATATACGGTTTTTGAAGTTTTAGTTGCCTTTTTCTCTGTTGTTTTAGTTGTTGTATTTTTTTGCTCTGCCACTTTTACCGTTGTGTTTTTTTGGCTGCTTAACTTTGTGCTGCTGGTTAAAGCTTGTGTTGTAATGGCGCTTGTTGCTTTTGTATATGTTATAGTAGTCGTTCCGCTGCTTAATGTAGTAGAAGAAACACTATTGCCATTTTGACCGCTGCATCCTGCTAAAACGAAAACAAGCAGTAATGTTAAAAGAAATCCTAATTTTCTCATATTCCCGCACTCCAATATAATATATTTTTTTACATTATATCCAAATATTTCCAATATGGCAATATCAGCAGTCATAAAACATATTATTTAGCTCCTGCGCCTGTCTTTTTTCTTCTTCAGTATATTCAATAGGCAGGGCAAAAGTTTTCTTGAGCTTTAGCCGTTCTTTGTCCTCTCCGTTATAATTTCGGCAGTTCATTACCCAGCTTATGTGGTGACGTTCCTCCAGTGATTTAAACTCCAATAAAAACAGCCACCAGTGAAAATGTTTACACTTGTATGAGATATCAATACCGCTTTGATTGCGAATAGCAAGAACTATCATATTAATATCGTGAACAAAGGAATATATAGATTCGCGTTCTTTGCTTTCTGTGTCTCTCGTTCCGTTATTATATTCAGGATAGCCAATCATAAAAGTAACTATTTCGTTTAATGCCTGCTCTATATCACAATCCACCTCGCCGCCGAAAATAAGATTTTGCAGCTCATACCAAATTTCAGCATCATTATTGTCCGTTAATTTTTTAAAAAGCTCTGTCACTGATATCCACGTTCTGTAGTCTGTGTCTATTGGATATGAAACGCCGTCAATTATAAGCTCCTCCGGCGGCGGGCTGCTTGCATAATTTATCATCGCTGATTAGATATATTAGAAACCTTATCGGCAACGTCCATTAGCTTATTTATATTCTTGCTGTTTACAAGGTCGGCGATTTTCTTTTCATCACGCTCACGGCGTTTCTTTAACGCCTTTGATTCATACCCCTCTAAAATTACAAAAGAAAGGTCAAGTAATTCGTCAACGTCTATTTCAGTTATGTCCGCGCCAAGTATTTCATTAACAGCCTCCATGCCTAAAATTTCACATGCAAAATCATACTGGTCGTTTATAATTTCTTCAACCTTGTCCGGCTCTTGTTCCAACTTTTGCTGTATAGTAGTAAATTCTTTAATTCGTTTGGCTACCTCAATAGTCTTGTTTTTCATTTCATAGGTTTTATTATTCATTTTAATGTTGTATGACATAGTTATTCTCCTTTTAAATTATTTGTTTAAAACAGCGGCTTAATCTGTAACCTGCGCCCAGTCGGCATAAAGCTTGATGCTCTTGTTTACAGGCATATTAAAGTCAAAAGGCTCGGTTATACCATTAATAAACCAGCCTGTAAAGGTGTATCCGTCAAAAGCAGGCACTTCCGGCTCTGTAGCTTTTGTGCCCGCCTTAATAGTCTGGCTTGCGACAGGATTTCCTCCGTTGCTGTCAAATTCAACTGTGACTAAGCCGCCGCTGTAAAAACCGGTTTACCGCCCGATACCGTAGCCGTACCCTTTTCAATAGTTCCGCCAAGGCTCAGCTCGAATAGTATCTTTTCATCAACTGTATTTAAGTTAGTTAAAATAACGCTTGCCTTTACTTTCCATGCTTTAAAAAGCGGTGTGCTTTCATCTCCTACATTGCCGGCAAACACAATGAGTACGTCTCTTTTAACGTCCTCGCCTGTGGGCAGGTTATACAGCATATCATAAAGACAATCAAACGCCCTGTCTCCTTTAATGGTCTGTAATTCCTGTGACAAGGTAGGCTTGTAATATGTAATTTCATCCGTTGGCATTTCGTCCTCTATGTAGTCATTGGTAACCGTGTTTGCATTCAAGGTCAGGTCAAATATGGTTGACTTGCCTATTCTTGCCCAGTCTGCCTCGTTTCCCTCCGTACTTACGTCTACAAAGGGTATGGTTTGGTGTTTCTTTAATTTTTCCATTTATAAATCCTTCCTTTCATATAAATATTCAATTCTCACTTGAAGCATATATTTAGCCCCGTCTTTGTCTTGCCCTGCAACATAGCCGCTGGGGGCTTCAAGGGGCTTTACTTCTAAAACCGTCTCGCCGTCAGGAAACACGGGATAATTGCCCTTTTCCTCCTGCTCGTCCACCCATGCCGCTATTTTCTCTATATCCAGCAGTATTTCAATGTTTTCTCTGTTGTTAGGCTCTGTAACCGCCGCTTTAAACTGGATAATAGCAAAGTCATAATAGCGTATACCCTCACTGCTTATAGTCGGTTTATCGTCCTTCCATGTGTCATGGTATGCAGTTTCGGGAACGAGAACCGTACTACCGTTTTCAGCCCTGCCAAAGTTAAAAAACATATCTTTTATTTCAGGGCACTTCATTAGCCACTCCCATACTGCATTATGCTTATCTTTCATTTCATTCCCCTGTCAACGTATTTTTGCATAGTCGATACCAGCTTTTGCCCCTGGGTTGGCGCTGCGTGCTTATCCCACTGGGAAGTAGCAAGGTCGTGAGGTGTTGTGCGGTAATGCCTGTTGGTGCTGTATACCTCACTGGCATACGGCATATTATGGATAATCTCTTTCGGCTTTATTGTTACGTTGTTATATAAATCTCCATCTCTATAAGGCACGTACCTAGCATAAAGCCTATGCCACTCGCTGGCTGCATAAGTCCAAAAGGTGTCGTTGTCTATCTTTTTCAGCACCCTTGGTATATCTATATTGGTTGCAACCTCAATTCCCATGTTATTCACCTCCGTAATAATGGGGCAAGGGCAGGTTAGCTCCTGTGTTATCCTTAGCTATGCTTACGATAAAGGCATGTTTGCCGTATTTTTCAACAAGCTCTCTTCCGCTGTCGCCCTTTGGTATTGCGTCAGAAATAACGCCTCTGACAACAATATCCCCTGCTTTTAACCCCTTGGCACTTTTAGGCAGGCGGACAATGCGAGAGCTTACAAATGAAATATTGCGGTCGTCACCAATTCGCTTGTTTGTCTCTCTCCAAAAGCAATTCTCGCATATTTCCTTTGTCCACACTGTGGTTTTTCTGTCCTCTGTTTCCTCTTCTGCTTTATGAAACACCGTTAATGTATCGCTCCACCATGGCAGCATTATTTCACCCCCAAATATAAAATCGGCGTGCCATCATTACACAGCTCACCGATTAAATATTGTTTTATTAAATTCGTTTCCTGTTTTGCCGCTGTTTCTCCCTCCTGGAAAGCCACGGAAACACCGTCATTGGATGCGCTTGCTATTCCGCTCCCTGCGCCTGTTGCATAAAAGGATATAAGCTCAAAGCAAAGACGCTTAACCGCCTCCCTTGGCTTCTCTTCATCCTTTATACGTCCCTGGGTTGCAATATCAATCTTTTTTCGGGCTTTGTATTCCAAATTGGTAAAAGCCGTCTCTGACACAGAGCCGCCCATGCTTTGGTATTCATCATAGGATAAATACATTTTATTTATCCTTCTTGTCTTTTTTAGGCCCTTGCGGTTCTTTTATATCCTCATTGTCTTTTTTGAGCTCTTCCAGCTCTTTTGTCAGCCTTTCATTTTGCTTTAACAATTCGCATTCCCGCTCTTTAGCATTTGCCAGTTCTTGTTTCGCCTTGCTTAGCTGCTCTTTTAATTCTGCGCTGTTATCGTTATCAGTGCTTGTTTTAACTCCCAGTCCTACTGTTTTAGCCATATTAAATACCTCCTTAAGCTTTATTATGCAGATAAATACCCGCAACTTTATTTTCGTAAA
This sequence comes from uncultured Christensenellaceae bacterium, assembly GCA_910585035.1. Classification (GTDB taxonomy): domain Bacteria; phylum Bacillota; class Clostridia; order Christensenellales; family MGBC116941; genus MGBC116941. The sequence continues at coordinate 7,103 of CAJUEF010000035.1, forward strand.
CGTCAGCCAGCCCGTAAGCTCTGTAAAAGAACATCCAGTCGTCTCCATGCTGACTTAATTCCGGCGTAATAATTTTATTTACCGTATGCTTGGAATACTGAATAACAGCAGGCTTATGAATTACCATAAAGTTAATATCTTTGCCTATATCAGCTTTAGCAAAGCCCCCTGTCTCTTCATCTGTTGTAGTTCCGTCCAGTAAATCAATAGCTGTGTAAAAGCGTGATTGAGGTACTTTTTGAACCTTTGCAAAGCTGTTTAAAACCTCTTTAGACTTAGTAGTGTCCAGCCCTTGAATAAGGTTATAAATAGTAGGTGTAATATATAAAATTCTGTTGTTATCCGGCACTTCGTCCTCGTCCATTTTAGATTGTGCCGCTGTCAGCGCTGTAATTGCAGCCGCACCATCTGATATAGTCGCCGCCGTAGCCTTTGATATGCCTGCTGTGCCTGCATAGGTAGCAAAACGAAAAGCGTCCAGCTCCGGCACAACTTTTGTACGGATAAACTCAGAGGACAGCTTGCCAAAGGCAATGCCTGCCGTCTCCTCATTGTCCATGTTATCTACAGTAAATTTGCGACCACGGTCATAGTTGAATTTAACGGTTTCATTTGTAAGAGTAACGTCACCGTGAACATATCCGCTGTTTCTGCTGTAGTCCGCCAGTCCCTGCATTGATATTTTAGGGATTATTATTTCATTGGCGTTAGCGCCCCTTTGCACAAGGGCATTGTCCCCGTCAAGAAGAGACGTTACCGCCGCCTGTTTATATACCTCATCTAAAAGGTCTATGTATTTTTTAAAAAGTGTAATGTTATTTGCCATAATTTATTTCTCCTTTATTCATTACTAAGCCCCATAATTGACCGTGCCTTTGCCGTATCAATTATTGAGGTGTCCACTTCGCCCATTCCCTGCATTTGTCCCCTTGGGTTTTGGCTCTTGAAAATTCCGTCTTTATCCTTTGTAAGCTCGTCAAAAATAGCCTGTAGACCCTTGGTGTTATCCTCGGCGTGTCTTGCCTTAATATCGGAAATAAGACCATTTTTAACATATTCGCTGGTGAAATCCTTATCCTTTGGAAACACTTCGAGTATTTTTCCCGTAAGTTCTTTGTCTGCCGCTGCTTCCCTTGCTTCCTCCTCCTTTCTTGCTATGTCTCCCTGCAGCTGTTCAAACTTGCTTTTATAGTCCTCAGCCGTTGCGCCTTTGTCTTTTAGCTCCTGCATTTCTCCCGATAATGTGGAAAGCTGCTCTGTCAGCTCTTTGTTTTTAAAAAGAGCGTCCGTCAGCTTCTTTTTGTCTACATACTCTCCACCTGATAAGTTCGCCAGCTTGTAGCCCTTTTCACTAACCGCTTTTGAAAATGCTTCAAATGTAAGGGGTTCTGTGAATAATTCCTTTAAAAATTCCATCTTTCTCCTTTGCGGCATAGATTTAATTTATAAATGCGCTGCCACTCAGCGCCGTGCCGCCCATGCTTTTAAACCCCTGCATGGTCGGGGAATTTTTTGTATTAAAAAAGCGCTATGCTCTTTGCATAACGCTTTAATAATTAAAGTTGTTTAAATTTCTCCTAAAATATCAAGTATTTGATAGCAAACTTCGCCTTCATGGTTTGGCTTATAATCCTTATCCAAACATCTAAGGTTCAAATGGTCCGCTGCATAATCTTCTAAATCACATATTTCATCATCTGTTAAATCCTTATTAATGTCAAAAGGCACTCCGATTTTTTTAGCTAATTCAATTTGTTCTTTTGTAAATGTTAATTTCATTCATCCATATCCCTTTTATACTTATTTGCTCTTTTGGAGCTGGTTTGCCATACAGTAACAAGAACCCCTGTATCATTGTTTATTGAAATAGAAAGCTTTTCACCTACAAATCTTTGACTTGAACGACCCTCATTATCTGTCTTTATTTTACCTATGTTTAGAGGCTTAGTCAACGTGTTTACAATATTATCTTTCGTTGTAATATCCAGTATACCTCGCTTTTTAGCCTGGTCGTAAAAATGCTGTGAAACCTCTGTAATCATAATCCCATTATATGTTTTAGTACCTTTTACCTCAGTTGTCCAAAGCTGGGATTGTGTCTTTACCCTGTGATACCCGCTAACGCTCATGCGCTCCGGTTTAGTGGGCAGCCCCATAGCATTACTAAACTTTTTATACTGGTTTGTAATGGCGTTAAGCTTTGCCTGTTCTTCCCGCCGCAGTGTATCGTCACCGGCGGCAGCGGCTATATTCTGCCTGTCCTTTGCATGGCGTGCGGCAGTTTCCAGCTTTCTTTGTACCTGCGTGGCTTCATAGCCTGTGTACTTTTTTCCTTCATATTCAAGCTTTTGCCTGTCGCTTTCTTTTAGGCGTTCAAGCTGTTTTTTATCTATTGTGGGCGGAGATACTCCAAGTATTACAGGAGTTTTACTGTGCAAACATCCGTAATCGTCAAGCAGCGGCTGTACTGTGCTGATAGATGGATAATATATCCCATCTACCCTTTTGCCCCTGCCTGCTGCGTACATTCTTCCGCCCATTTCGGCGTGGCTTGGTCTTGGGTTTGGGTGGTAATCTATCTCGTAACCATCTGCCCCAAATTCTTCACCAACCTCCTCAGCTATTCCTTGATAACACATCTTAGCTCCCCAAAGAATATTTTGTCTTACTGCCGTATCAAGACGCCTTGAATAACCGCTTGCATAGTCAACCGTTTTTCCCGCACTGCCGCTAAGCGGCATATATTTGGTTCTCACGCCGCTGTCAGCCATCTCTTTCAGGCTTTTCCTCATAACGCTGTAAAAGTCCTCTGTTCCTGTTGTAACGGCTATTACC
>CAJUEF010000036.1:0-7481 GCA_910585035.1 uncultured Christensenellaceae bacterium
AACCGTAGGAATTTATTTTAATAAACAAAAAAATCCCATTTCTAAAATGGGATTTTTGTTTGTGTCTGCTAAAATATATTATTTAGTAATTAGTTTTTCTCTTGCTACTTATCTTTTTTTAAAAAGAGAAGTAGGAAAAATCAAAATATAAGATTTTTATTTTTCAAAAGGTCCGCCATAGCCGCCTATACCGCCTATGTTTTTAGCATTATAGCCGTTTTCTTTCAGCCACATACAAGCCCGCTGGCTTCTTCCACCGCTTAAACAGTAAACAAAAAGAGGTTTGTTTTTATCTATTGTAATGCTGCTTATATTTTCAACAGGCAAATTAATGCTTCCCGGCACGTGGCCTCCTGCGTATTCAGCCGGTGTACGCACATCTAACAACACCGCATCTTCTGTGTTTTTGGCTTCATTAATGCCGTCTTCAAAATTATTTCCTTTTTTAAATGCGTCGAATAAACCCATTAAAATCCTCCTAATAAGTATTTATCTTTTGTTTAATTATATAATAAACAGGTGCTCTTTAAAAGTGGTTATATTTTAATATAAATTATAGCGAGGTCTTGCCTTTATAAACTCCCAGCACCTTAATGGTATTGTAAATGCCCATTATGCGGTGCAGCACATCAACAGGACGGTCTGCCACAAAGTCCAAATAAAACCTGTATTCAAAATCACCAACGGGACGGGATTCAATTTTGGTCAGATTAACATCCTTAAAGTGAGACAGCATTTCAATTAAAGAGCCCTGTCTGTGGGGCAAAGTAAATGTTATTGAAGCCTTATCGGCAGCGGCGCTGTCCTCCCTGTTGCGGGAAATCACAATAAATCTTGTCTTATTGCCTTTTCTGTCCTCAATGCCTTCTTTAAGGATATTAAGGCCATATAGCTCGCCGCACATGCGGGACGCAATTACCCCTGATGTTATATCTCCCTTTTCTTTGCACTCCTTGGCTGCCACAGCCGTATTAACGCTTTGTATTCTCTTATAGCCTTTGCCGTTTAAAAAACCGTCGCATTGCGCCAGAGCCTGAGGGTGGGAACAAACAGACTTAATATCGTCAATGGAACCTAAGCCCAAAAGGCAGTGGGTGACAGGCATAATAATCTCGCCTACAATATAAAGGCTGCTTTCTCCAAGAACGTCATATACCTCAAGCACACTTCCCGATGTGGTGTTTTCAATAGGAAGCACACCTCTTGCAATTTCACCGCTTTCCACCGCAGCGGCAACAGAGTGAAAAGAGGAAAAGGAGCGAACGGTATTTCCGGCGCTTTTAGCCGCAAAGTATCCGTGAGCGCCTTCAATGCCGCAAAAGCCTACCACGCCTTCCTGCCCCTTACAGATTTTACGCTGTTCATCCTTGCTAATGTCCATTATACATTTAAACAGGCGTTCAACATTCTCCCTGTCGGGGCTTTTCATGCCCTTTGCTTTTGCTTCCAAAAGCTGCTTTTCTCTTTCCTCATCCAGCACAGGGAGGTTGCGTTTTGCCTTATATTCGCCTATATCCCTGCACACTTCCATACGGTGTAAAAACAGCTTTGTAATTTCTTTGTCCGCTGCGTCTATTTCTCTGCGCAGCTCATTAATATCTGCCATATTGCCTCCAATTAATTATTGTCACACTTCGTGTGATTTGGTACACGGTTATAAAATGCCGTCTGCAAGAGCAATATTCACCATACTCCGCAGAACTATACTTGCCCGCAGGGCAATACATGGGTCGTGTCTGCCTTTTATAACGTGTTCAATGTTACTTTTGCTATTCATATCTATAGTCTTTTGAGATTTATACACAGATGGTGTAGGCTTAACTGCGCAGCGCAGGATTATGGGCATTCCGTTGCTAATTCCGCCGTTAATGCCGCCGCTGTTATTAGTCGATGTCTTTACAGTATCTCCATCATAATATATTGAGTCGTTTACCTCATACCCCGTTTTTTGGGCCATGTCAAAGCCTGCGCCAAATTCCAGAGCACAAAAAGCAGGAGCAGAAAACACCAAAGACGCTATTTTGCTGTTAAGCCTGTCAAAATAATTACCGCCGATAAAGGGCGGATAACCAACTGCGCAGCATTCTAAAACGCCGCCTACAGAATCACCCTTTGCTTTTGCCTCAAGTACCGCATTTGTCATAGCGTCTTTTACTTCATCGGTTAAAACAGGAATATCCAAAACATTAAGAGACGAAAGCAGCTTTACATCTGTATTTACCATATCCAAGGGCTTATCACACACATTGTGTATACTCAGCACATGTACTCCCGTAGTAACCCCTTTGTTTTCCAAGATACTGTCGCAAACTGCGCCTGCAAAAACAAGGGCAGCAGTCAGCCGCCCTGAAAACATGCCGCCGCCACGATAATCGTTAAAGCCGCCGTACCTCCCCTTTGCCGTATAATCAGCGTGGGACGGGCGGGGAATATCCTGCGTGTAATCGTGAGACCTTGTGTCTGTATTCATAATCATTGCACATAAAGGGCCGCCGGTAGTCACACCATCCATAACTCCGGACATTAGCTGCACCTTATCAGGCTCCCGCCTGGCTGTTGACAGGGCGTCTATTCCTTTTCGTTTGCGGCTGAATTCAGCTATTTTTTCCATATCCAGCTTCAAGCCATATGGCAGCCCTTCAACACACACGCCGACGCACGTTCCGTGAGATTCTCCAAACAGCATTATTTTCAGCCTGTCTCCGTTAAACATCCTCTTCCTCCGTTATCTTGCCACCAAGAGACACAAATTCTTTCCAAAAATCAGGAGCGCTCTTTGCAACGCACCCTCCGTTATCTATCTCTATTATACCTTTACTATAGCAGGATGCAACCGCCCCGGCCATTGCAATTCTGTGATCGTTAAAGCTGGAAACCTTACCCCCTGTATAGTGCTTTACTCCATCAATTATTATACTATCCTCGGTGCTTTCTGCTTTGCCTCCCAGGTTATTTATAAGTCGGCACACCGCTTCAACACGGTCGCTCTCTTTAATGCGCAGCCGGCTGACATTTTTAACCCTCCACCTGCCGGGGCACACACCAAGCAAAACACAAAGCACAGGAATAATATCGGGAATATCCCTGCCGTCTATATCCATTCCCTTAATCTCTGATTGCAAAAACTCCGCACCATCTTGCAAAGTCACTACATCAGCGCCCATTGTCCTTAAAACATCTATAACCTGTCTGTCCTTTTGCAAAGACCTCACATCAAGCCCCTTTAATGTAATACCGCCGTTTTTTGCCGCCATACAGGCAAAGTTTGCGGCATGGCTCCAGTCTCCCTGTGCTCTTATTGTATCAGGAGCAGATATACCTCCCTTAACGCTTACCTTGTTTTCTGCCCTATCCACATATATCCCAAAGGTTTTTAAAACATCACAAGTAATATCAACATACCCTGACGATTCAAGCTTACCTGTTATATTTAAAGATGATTTACCATCTATTTTAGACAGCGCCATAAGAAGTCCCGAAATAAATTGGGATGAAACGTTACCTGGCAAAGAATATTCTCCCGCTTCCAGCTTTCCTCTTATTTTGAGTTTATCCCCCTGCTGCTTAAAGAGAAAACCAAGCGAAGCACAAAGCTCACTATACACATTTTGAGGGCGCTCCATTAAACGCCCGTGTCCCGTAAACACCAGTTCCCTATCCATTGTAAGACCAAGGGCAATTAAAAACCGCAGTGTTGATCCGCTTTCACCGCAGTCAATCTCTCCTTTAATTTTTCCATCTCCCGGGCTTATTAGAAGTGACGATTTATTTCTCTCGTATTTTGCTATGCCCATAGTATTAAGAGCGCCAAGAGTTGCCTTTATATCCTCGCTGTAGTTTACGTTGTCAATTCTAACCGTCTTTTTTGACAAAGCGGACATTATTATAATTCGATGCAAATAGCTTTTTGAAGGCTGCAAATAAACTGTTCCTTCCAGCCTTTCAGGATTTATTTTCATAGCAAATCCTCCAGGTCGGAATAAGGTACAAGCAAAAGGGCACTTTCCCCAATATCCTTAATAAAGGCGAAAGTAATGCCTTGTTCTGCTCCTTTTTTATCATGAAACAAATATTTTTTCCACTCGGCGTCTTGGGATACGCTATGCTGCAAATTGTATTTCTCCAGCATAGCTTTAATTTTGTTTGCGGTTCCCGCCTTTGTAATACCCATTTTTTCACTCATAAGGGTTTCCATGTACATACCGATACCAACAGCCTGACCATGAAGCAGCCCCGTTGCCTTCTCCACGCCGTGACCTATAGTGTGTCCAAAATTAAGAGTCATACGAATGCCTTTATCAAGGGTATCCCTTGTTACATAATAATCTTTAGCTGCTATGCACCGCTGCAATGTAGAGGGTAAAAGCAGGTTTTCCCTATCATCCAAAATACTGAACAGCTCCCTGTCATATATACAGCCATACTTTATCATCTCAGCAGCTCCGCAGGATATTTGAACATCCTCCAGGGTTAAAAGGGTTTTCAGATTTGCAATAACCGCAACAGGCTGATAGAACATGCCAATCATGTTTTTACCTGTATCATGATTAATGGCAACCTTTCCTCCGCAGCTGCTGTCCACCATGGAAAGTAGGGTTGTCGGCATCATTATAAGGCGTATTCCCCTCATATAAAGTCCTGCGGCAAGTCCTGTCAAATCTCCCACAACGCCGCCCCCAAGAGCAATAACCGTGTCTTGTCTGTTAAATTCATATTTTGCAAGCTCATCAATAATTTCAAAAAGCCTTTCTTTGCATTTGCTCTTTTCTCCTGCAGGCACAGTTACAGAGTGCACCTGAATACCTTTAAGCTCATTTTTAAGAGCCTCCAGGTAAAGGGGCTCTACGTTGCTGTCAGTCACTATCATGCACTTGCCCTTTACAAAATCCCTTGCATTTTTAAAATTATCATCTCCGATAAAGACAGGATAATCCCCTGTACTCGTGTGTATATTAAGGGTAGCTTCCATTTTAACTGTTCTCCTTTAGTTCATGGGTTTGCCTGTTTATCCTTGCCTGCATAAGATATTTTCGCATGGCCTCTTTATCATCAAGCATATCCCGGAATTTAGTCAGCTGCTCAATATAAAAATCACACTGCTCTTTAAGATTACTTTGGTTTTTGTAAAACAACTCAGACCACATATCCTCATCAAGACAGGCAATTCTTGTAAAATCATTAAGGCTGCCGCCTTCAAAGTCATAGCAGCTTTCATATAGAGGATGGCGAACGATTACAGCAGATACCAAATGGGGCATTTGGCTCGTAAAGCCTATCATTTCATCGTGGGTCTTGCTGTCTGTCCAGCGAAGAGTGCCAAAACCCATTGCCTTGCCCATTTCCTCAATAAGCTTTACCGCCCTATTTGTTGTAGAAGGTCTTTTAAGCAGCAGCAGATTTGCGTTTTCAAAAAGCTCGCCATCTCCGTTTGCATAGCCGCCAACTTCCTTTCCGGCCATAGGATGCATGCCGACAAAATCTATGTCATCGCGGATACTATTCATAAAACCTTTCACGCCGCAGGCATCACACACCACAGCGCCCTCTTTATATTCACAACTGTTAATTGCGTTTAAAGTAACGGCAGGAGGAGTTGCAAAGATAACTATATCGCAATTTCGGGTTTTATCCATAGTAGTGTATCCCTTTTCTATAACTCCGTCCTTTTCCCCTGCATCTATAACCTTTTCATCTGTATCAAATCCAATTATACGCCAATTTCTATAACCCTTAAGAGCTTTGGCCATACTGGTGCCAATAAGCCCCAGACCGGCTATACCTACAGTAAAATCTTCCATTAAAGGTCCCTACCTACTGCCTGAGCAACTTTCTTAATCTTGCCCATAAGAGTTTTAAACTGTGCAGGCGTAATGCTTTGTGCGCCGTCACAAAGAGCATGCTTAGGGTCGTTATGAACTTCAATCAAAAGTCCGTCGGCGCCTGCAGCAACTGCAGCAAGGCTCATGCTCTCTACCATTTCTGATTTACCAAGGGCATGTGAAGGGTCTACCACAATCGGCAAATGAGAAAGGCTCTTAACAACAGGAACACTGCTTAAATCCAGTGTGTTCCTCGTGTATTTGCTAAAGGTACGAATTCCTCTTTCACAAAGAATTACATTTTCATTTCCCTCAGACATAATGTATTCAGCTGCCATAAGCCACTCATCAATTGTAGATGCAAAACCCCTTTTTAAAAGTACAGGAGTTTTCGCCCTGCCCACCTCTTTAAGCAGCTCGTAGTTTTGCATATTTCTTGCGCCTATCTGCATAATATCTGCAAGATTTTCAAACATCTCCACATGTCTTGGGTCAAGTATTTCAGTAACAATTGGAATGCCCACTTTTTCAGAAGCCCTTACCATCATCATAAGTCCTTCTCCCTTTAACCCCTGGAAAGAGTATGGCGAACTGCGCGGCTTGTATGCTCCGCCTCTTAAAATAGCCGCTCCCGACGCTTTAACAGCCTTTGCAATCTGCTCAACCTGGTCCTCGCTTTCAATAGAACAAGGTCCTGCTATTATAGTGAGTTTATTTCCCCCAATCTCCACGCCTTTAACGTTTACAGTTGTGTTATCGGGATGCATCTTTCTGTTCGCCTTTTTAAAAGGCTCATTAATAGGAACGATTTTATCAATTCCCTCGCTAAGTGCAAGAGTTTCCCTGTCTATGTGGGAAGCATCGCCAACAACGCCTACTATAGCGTTGTTCATTCCCTTAATAACCTGGGTTTTTAGCCCCTTTTCTTCAATCTTATCAGTTATTCTTTTTATCTGTTCTTCATTTGCATCCGGTTTCATTACTATTACCATTTTTTATTTCCTCCTTAAATTCTCATTTACAATTTAAACCCTCATAATTAAAAGAACTTTTATCCGCGCGCATGACATCCATTCCTTCTTTGAAAGTTTATTTTCAAAGTAAAAACAAAAACTGCACGAACCCAACGGTCCGTGCAGTTTGTTTCAATTAAATTAATATAAAAGCACGTATCACCATTGAATTCCTTGCATAGCAAAATAGCCGTAGCCATAAAAGTAGCTAAAGCTAAAAAAGTAGTTATAAACTTTTTGCAGCAAGGAAGTCTTCATAGTTACTCGCTCTTTCTTTTTTATTTGCTGATATTATATCATATATATATGCGTCTTGCAAGAAAAAATTTAAAAATTTTTTTATTTACTCATAATTTATAATTTAAGTTAAAGGTAAAAATTAGTGTATACATTTAAACATGTGTTTTTAAATTTCAATTTTATTTTAAGATTACTTCATAAGATTAAAAAATGAATATATACTTTACATATAAACATAAAGCAAAACCATTACACATATATAGTGGGATAAACTGTTAACACACCACTAATCCAACGCTAAATTATATAGAATATATATTCAATAACCAAATAAAAATACATACATTTGCTTATTTATTAACTTGTATATTAAAATGTCTTAACTCCAATATATTGTGTGGATAAAAAA
>CAJUEF010000036.1:7578-9254 GCA_910585035.1 uncultured Christensenellaceae bacterium
AATCCCATTTCCCCGTTTTGTGCACTTCAAAAGTGAACGGATTTATAATAACAACTTGTTTTTCCTGTCTAAGCGCATAATCCACAGTGTATTTAGTTCCCCCGCCTTTACCGTTATATACAGCGAGCACTCTCTCACATCTATCCACCATAAACTCATTGCGCACAAAATAACATTTAGGATAGTAAGATGTGCTTAAAATGTAACTTTCGTCACAAGCATCCAGTATTCTTAAATATTCCGCCCTGTCCTGAAGGCTCCATCCGTTTTCCTGACCATAAAAAGGGACAGCGCTTATAAGGCGTATATTATTTTTTTCACGGCGCACTTCAATAACAGCCGCCGCTGCCCAAAGGTCTATCCCTTGTGCCATGCCCGTGTAAAAAACATTAATACCTTCCTCCGCCATGCCAAGTATAACTTCCTTAAGCTTTTTCTTTAAATTTAAGCTTGCTGAATTATCCAGCCCAAGCTTGTAACTTCTATGTCCAGTAAAACAGCACGACGCCATTATAATTCCCCCAAATGTATAACCCTGCCGGTATTTTTTATTACAGCGCACATAATTTTTTCACGAGTAATATAATCCACTTCTGAGATAAAGAAATTTTCATCTTTTTCAATTCCACATTTTTTCCTTACATCCTTTGCGTAGTATTTAAAAGGTTTTAAAAACTGCGGAACATTCCCTTTGGCGCCGCTAAAGTAATAATCACACCTCATAAGCCCGCATAATAATTCTTTATCAGCTTTTTCTTTACATGCAAAAAACATATTTCCCGCCGCCCTTGCATAACCAATGGGCAGATATATATCCTCTTTAAAATTATCTGCAAGGTGCAAAAACAAACTGTAAGGCGATGGATAAAGCTTTAACAAATATTCAAGAGAAAGTTTAAACCTGCCCCTGTTATAATAAATATCCAAAGCCTTTTCCACCTTTTTCAGTTCCTTTAGCTCACTAACGCTTATCCAGTCTGTTTTAAGCACTTGATACGGCGGCTCCCCGGAAAAAATTATTGCTTTATTATTTCTCATTTTGCTTCCCGGAAGCACTTTTAAAAATCCCAGCTGCAGCATATCTGCCTTTAAATCAAAAGCCCGGTTAAATGAGCTTATAAATGACTGCATGTCCTCAAAAGGTAAACCGGCAATTAAATCCACATGCTTATGAATTGTGAGCCTGCCAATGTTTTTGCATAGCCTGTCCAAATTACAATAACGGTCAACTGCTTTTAAAGTATCCTCATTGAAAGACTGAATTCCAATTTCCACCTGAAAATTTCCTTTATTCAGCAAATTTATAAGGCGGTCTGTAAGCAAATCTCCTCCTATTTCAAAATGCCAAACAGTATCGCATTTTAAAGTAAGCAAATATTCAAGGATAGCAGCCGCCCTCTTTTCATTTGCATTAAAAGTCCTGTCCACAAATTTCACTATGGGAATGTTCATACCGGCAAGCTCTGCCAGTGCTTCTTTTACCTTATCTAAATCATAATATCTAACTCCGTCCTTAAAAAAGCCGGACTGGCAATAAGAGCATGAAAAGGGGCAGCCCCTGCTACTTTCAAAATAAACTATATCAGCTCTATACGGAACACATTCCAACTCCTCGGCAAATCTGTATTCACTGCTACCCTGCAATTTGCCGTCTTTTCGGTATAGCACTCCTGCTA
>CAJUEF010000037.1 GCA_910585035.1 uncultured Christensenellaceae bacterium
TAATCTACAATTTGTGCAAAAACATCCTCTCGCTGCATATTAATATTAAATTCAAAAAAGGGTATACCACTCCTGACAGAAAGCTGACGCACCGCCAGATTAGAGTGAACATACCCTGAATTAATTGCAACCAATATATTTCTCAACATCATTTTTGCTCATACAACACAAAGGAACGTGAATTGTTACTGTCCTTTGGCTCACCTGAAGCATTAAGTTCATAAATATTATAAATAGCAATACTTTTTATATTGCCTTTAACTCCGTCTATCTCCTGAAGGCCTTCGTTTTTGTCCACAGGTTTAATAACGTTTGTTCCTTTAATTAACTTTTCAAAAGTCCCCTCGTCTGTCTGAACCACTATTTTGCCATTGCCCCCGTAACCAACTGCATATGGTGCTGTTGTCGGGTTATTGGCAATAAGGTTCACAATAATCTTATCAGGACCTGTATATATTGCGTCTATAGCAACACTAAAAGCATTGCTGGAAAAATTAGTGTCAACCTGCTGTTTAGACTGCACCCCGTATTGAAGAAATTTATACTCTCCATTTTCATTTATAACGTAGTCAACAATTTGTGGTTTATCGCCGCTGTTATCATCACCGTTTGTTTTAACATCCATTTTTACCTTATAAATTGTATCATGAAAGTTTATTGTTCCTGTAACATTTATCGTATCATACTTCACTACATCCGTATTAACTCCGGAGGCATAAAAACCCATATATTTTTCTCTTGTTATTCCAAACAACTCTTTTGAAACATTTGAAATATATTCATCATAAGACTTTTCCGCTGTCATTTCACCTTTTGCCAAGGCTTTATAATAACCCTTAACAAAGTTTTCTGCACCTTTATTGGCACAACCGGATAAAATCAAAGCCGCAAAAGACACTGCCATAATTGCAATAAACAGTTTTTTCTTCATAAACGATGCCTCCTTTTTAATTATTATACAATAGTGACCTGCTTTTTAAAAGAGTAAGCTTATACTTTTAATCACTCTAATATTTTTTTAACTCTCTTTTCAAAGTCTCCTATATCCATCATAACAATGCGTCCGCAGCCACAGCACTTTAGCTTAAAATCCGCCCCCGTCCTGGTGATTATAAATTCCCGGCTGCCACAGGGGTGAGGCTTTTTCATAAGCACCTTTGTTCCTAAATTATAACACATTAATATCACCGCCAAAAGGAACATTTTCGTTTATAAAAGGCACTCCCGCTTCTAAAAGAGCCATTGCCATTGCCTTATTCATTTCATATCTTAGATCCAAAATATGCCCAACAACACAAAGACAGCTAACACCAAGCTCAATACAATAAGAATGCATATCCGTCACTCCAAGCAGCCTTGCACTGTCTGCCGCATAAGGGCTTTTAAAATTCTCCGCCATACCATGGAGGGCTTTAAGGGCAGTTTGCAATTGTGCTTCCTCCTGAATATATATATTGCAAATAACCCTCGGCGCCTGCTTTGAATAATTAATAACCATGCCAACAGAACTGTTTGGAACCGTTAAGGTTTCCTTATTGTCTCCAATAATCTTTGTGGTGCGAAGAGACATGCTGACAACAGTGCCGGAGATATTGTTTACAGAAATATAATCTCCCACGCTGTATTGGTTTTCCATAATTATGGAAAAACCGTTCACAATGTCCTTAACAAAATCCTGTGCACCAATACCAAGAATAAGACCGCCGGCGCCGGCTGCAGCAAGCAGGGAATTTGCAGTTATAGACATGCCAAAAACATTCAGCACGGCAATAAAGCCAATAAGCAGCATAAAATATTTCCACGTACTTTTAAGTATAGTAAGCAGCGTGGCAACCTGTGGGTTATCCTTATCTTTTGAATATCTGTTTATCAGTTTAACAAGAGTGAGCCTTCCGCAATAAAACACGGCAAGTAAAACAGCAATAACAATAACAAGCCTAATCCCTCTGTCAAAAACTATTTTAACTTCGCCTTCCAGCTCCATTATATTTCCCATATACTTTACCTCCATATATCTATTGTATATTATTATAGCTTAATTAAGCTTCAATATTCTCCATAATTTCCAAATCTTTGATTTTAAATAAGCTTCAATGTTCTACGAAATGCTCAAAAGCTTTGCTTTTGCCTGTATTTCGTGAGGTTATTATAACATAATTAACCTTTGCGTCAGCAAAGAATGGCGATAGCCATTTGGACCGTCAGGTCTTAATTATACGTTTCAATGTTCTCCGAAATGCTCAAAAGCTTTGCTTTTGCCTGTATTTCGTGAGGTTATTATAACACAATTATAACCAAAGGGTAAAAATTTTGTTAACTTCTGTTCCCATATGCTACTTGAACAATTAATTTAAAAATGATATTCTATAATAAAACTAAAGAACTAAAAAAGCATCTATTAATTATGAGGAACGAGGGAAAAACCATGAGTATGAATGTAAACGATTTTAAAAAGAAATTTACTAAAGAACTTTTTACTAAAGTATCCGAGTGCAAAAATTTAAGAGAAATGCTTGCTTTAATGGAAAAAGAAGGCTTTTCTTTAGACGAAGAAGAGCTGAACATGTTTACCAGCATGATGGGTGAAAAAAATAAACGCCCAGATGATTCAAAGGATATTGAGTGGGGTCCTGATTGTTATGACCGTTTTAAAATTTTCACGGAAACATGCGATAACTATGTGGAAAGAAGCTATCCAAGCGACAGAGTGTGGGAAGCAGGTCACGACCCCAGAGTGGAATATAAGCCAAAAGAGCATATATGTATGAACTGTGATAAAGCACGTTCCAAGCAGTATTATTGTTTCTGCACAAAATAATTATATTAAAGTATAATTTAATATTTTATAACTGAAAGTGTGAGCAATTTGAAATCATGTAATTGTGATTAATGATTCCAAAGTTTAAATTTTCTTCGTCTGCAACATAAAATAAAGCTACCCTTAGGTAGCTTTTTATTTTATATGTAGGCACACAATGTACAATATGTGCTCCTTAAAGTATTTTTGCATTATCTTTAAGATAGGAAAAATACATACTCTTTGTGTCTTTCCTTCTCCTCACAGAAATAGGAATTCGCATCTTATGGTTCACTGTTACTTCACCGTAACAAAATTTGGTTATAGCTGAAAAGTTGACAATATATGACTTATGACATTGAAAAAATGAATTGTTAAGAACATTGCCAATATCTTTTAATGATGCTCTGCTAATAACAGTTGTATTCTTTAAATGTAATGCACAGCCTTCTCCCATTGATTCTATATATTGAATTTCATTCATATAAATTTTTTCATTGTTTATAATAATGTATTCCGGCCATAAATCTTCTATTGCCTCGTCCAATGATGTATATATATCATTTACATTTAACGGCTTATGTATATATCTGAATGCTTTAACCTTAAACGCCTCATGAATCCTTTCCTTATGACCTGTTATAAATAAGATCCTGATATTTTTATATTTTGAATTAAGCTCTCTTGCTAAATCAAAGCCACTTATTTTTGGCATTTCTACATCCAGAAAAAGAATGTCTATCGCTTCTTTATAATTAAGCAAATCAATCGGATTTAGAAAAGCTTTTACTGAATAATCAAGCTTTTTTCGTCTATATATGCCGACATAATATTTGTAACTTCATTAACAATATATTGTTCATCATCACAAACAGCCAGACGCATAATAACCTCCACAGCTTTATTTTAATATATTTTAACATAAGTTTCTCTTACTGTCATTAAAAAGATTATGCGACATAATTATTGAAATTATTATATTAAATTAACGTTCACTCGTGAAAAGCCATACGTTCACCCGAATTTTCAGCAATTTAGATTAATTATGTATTAATATAAACCTAATGAACACAAGGAGGTAATATGATGATTTATTTAGACCATTTCCTTTAAGGACAACGGCATAAAAAATTAGCATTTACAAGAGAATAACGCTATAATGAAGGGAAGGAAAAATCAAATGAAAAAAATTTTGTCAATGGTATTGGTATGCGGTATAATTTTATGCGGGTGCTTAACTGCAATGGCTGCTTCAAAGTCTTTAGACGGCGGCAGAGCCGCATGGCGAGGCGGCATTAGCGACGGTAAGGTCTATTCTAATATACAGGACCAAAGATATGATAATATACGCTACAGAGCAACCGTTTGGGTTAGAAACGATAAAAATAAATATTTATCAAGAACCGGTAAAACGACAGGGTTTGGTGTTAGCGGAAAACTCGAGGCAAAGATGAATGCTACATATGCAAATCCCTTTAGACCAAATAAATCAGGCTATAAAAACTTTTCCCGTTTTAGATAAAAAAAATAAATTGGCATCAAAATCATTGATGCCAATTTGAATATAAAGGAGGATAAGGTGAAAAAATTATTTTGCGTTATAGGAATACTCATAGCGCTATTTTCAATTTTTTTCTTGTTGTTAATTGCCGATAAGCAAGCTTGTGTTGGCGCAGAGTATAGTTATGACTATAGAATTGACGATGGCTTTATATCCACTAATGAATTAAATGAAATTGCGCTTTTATATGATATTCAAATACAAATCAGAAAATACGGCTATACCAACTTTGGTCATAACGAAATTGATATAATAATACTAAACCCTGATAAAAATATAAAGGAAGGAGTTCAGCCAAGTATCTTTCCCAAAAATAAAATTAATTACATATTAGATGGCTTTGATAAAAATGCGCATATACAATACTTTATGGTTCAGGAAAACGACCGGTCTAAGCTTAATGTTATAAACGACTTGCTTGACAGTAAAAATATAGATTATGATATTATAGATTCGGATCCGGCAGTATTCACTTTAGCCATGCTGTTCAGCTCTTTAAACGCTAAATTTTTTATATTGCTGCTGGCGCTTATAATCCTTTGCATTGTATCCTACTATGCATATCGATTAAAGGAAATAGGCATTTTAAAATTAAACGGTTGGTCTGATTTTAAGATATCCGTTAAAATAATGAAAGAAATGAGTATACGAACTGTTTTGTCAAGTCTTATTATAATGATACTCTTTAGTATATTCATTGCTGTTAAAGATAAATCAATTTTAGGAACTTACGTGTATATGTGCTCTTTGCTGCTTTTAACAGCGCTTTTTGTATTCTTGCTGTCCTGCATTATTGCTGCGGCTGTTATAGGTAAAATTAATAATGTTGCCGCAGTTAAAAACGGTAAAAACAACAAACCTTTTTTCTGGTTTTTAATTACAGTAAAGCTTGCAGTTACCCTTATGGTATTTATTAGCATTAATACCTTTTCAGCAAATATACAGAATTCCATTAATTTAATAGAATCGGCCAATAAATTAAAAGCTTATAATTTTTATTCCATTCATACATCAGCTTCCCCTAATGAAGAAAAAATTGAATTAATAAATGATTACCTGTCTACTTTGCCTGATAATTATGTTTATAACTATGAAAATTACGGCAGGGATTATTCATTACGAGAAATCAAAAAAGGCGGTATGGAATTAAATTCATATAAAGATGATGAAGTTTCCGGCTTTACCTATACAGCAATAAGCATTTCAGATAATTTAATAAGTGAATTAAACATTGAAGACCTGTCAGGGCAAGGGGTGGATAAAAAAGATAAAATGACAGTATTTATTCCTGAACACCTAAAGGATGAAACGAAACAGATTCTTTTATTTTGGGGTATTTCTGACGACCCAAATATTGTCTCTTACGAAAATTATATTTCTTTTACTGATGTAAACGTGGAATATATTAAAGACGGACAAACTGTTAAAAATTTATTAGACCCGGACAGCTATATGTATGATCCGATAATTTTCAGTTATCCTGTTGAAAAGACGTTATATAAAAGCGGTAATATAAACGTGTTATATCACGAGCAGGTGGTAAAAGGCATAGAGGAAGAGTTAGCTAAGTTAGAAATAGACCAAAGCTCAGTTCACGTTGCCCGGCATAAAGACCAAATGGATATTCCGGTTTCCAATGAAATGTTAGCAGCCAGTGAAAACACATTTTTACTTGTAATAAACTTGTTATCTTATATCCTAGCTGCAATTTCAGTTGTTACCATATATTTTGAATTAAACAAAAAAGCATTTGGCGTTTACGCACTCATGGGTATAATACCATTTAATCTTATAGCACCTTTAATAGTATTTAATTCTGTTGCAGTATCAGTATTCGCTTTATTTATAAATATAAAATATCTTGTGTTTGTAATATTAGAGATATGTATATATCTGATATGGGCAAAAACATATATAAACAATCAAGCTGTCGCAGCCATTAAGGGAGAGTAAATATGGAACAGATAATTTTAAAAAATATCTTTAAAAAATATGGTGATAATATAATTTTCAATAATTTTTCTTTGGCTATAGAGGCCGGAGAATTTATTGCAATAACAGGCGAAAGCGGAAAAGGAAAAAGCACAATGCTTAACATTATCGGTCTTCTTGAAAAATGCGAGGGAGAAATTTTCTTAAACGGTAATTTAATAAACAATATAGGCAGTAAAAAAAGGCGGGAACTTTTAAAAAATAAAATAGGATATTTATTTCAAAATTATGCTTTGATTGACGACTTAACTGTTTATGATAACCTTAAAATTGTTATGAAAAAGGAAAAAAGAAACTCCCAGGTTTTAAAAATGGAGGAAGCTCTTAAAAAGGTTGGTCTGACAAACAAACATTTATATCAAAATGTCTACGAATTGTCAGGGGGTGAACAGCAAAGAGTAGCAGTTGCAAGATTAATGCTTAAAGACTGTGACATTATTTTGGCTGACGAGCCTACGGGCAGCTTGGATAAGTCAAACAGTACCATCATTATGGACTTACTTGCAGACTTAAATAAGCAAGGTAAAACTATCGTTATGGTTACCCATGATGATAAAAATTTAAAATATTCAAACAGAGTTGTGCAGTTATAACAATTGTAAAAAATACAAACACTATATAATAAATAATAAAAAAATTCCATTCATGCAGAATGGAACTTTTTATATTCAACAAAATTTACTTTTTAAAGTTTTGTATTACCGCTTTTCTTTAGTAGAAAGCGCAAATAAAGCAAATTAGTCCTGAACGTATGGAAGCAGTGCAACGTGTCTTGCTCTTTTAATTGCTATTGCAATCTCTCTTTGATGCTTAGCGCATGTGCCTGACATACGTCTAGGTAAAATCTTGCCGCGCTCTGTAAGGTATTTACGAAGCTTTGCAGCGTCTTTATAATCAATTACAGCATTTTTATCAGCACAGAACTGACAAACCTTTTTTCTTCCGCGTCTGAATTTAGGTCGTCTGCTCTGACGTTCTTCTTTTTGTTCTTCGCTCATTTATATTTCCTCCTTTAAGCTTTTAGAAAGGAAGCTCTTCATCCACCATAGCCGTAAATGAATTCATATCCGGCTCGGAAGGCATAGGCATGCCTCCTCCGTTTCCTCCGCCAAAGCCGCCGCCTTGACCGCCAGGATTTGGAGAAAGGAACTCAACGTCTGACGCCACTATTTCCGTAACA
The DNA here is from genome assembly GCA_910585035.1 of uncultured Christensenellaceae bacterium. Classification (GTDB taxonomy): domain Bacteria; phylum Bacillota; class Clostridia; order Christensenellales; family MGBC116941; genus MGBC116941. The sequence continues at coordinate 7,531 of CAJUEF010000037.1, forward strand.
TATCTTTTGGTTCCGTCCTGTGCGTCATAATTTCTCGTCTGTATTTCGCCGGCAACAGCAACCTTGCGGCCCTTTGCCAGATATTTAGCAC
>CAJUEF010000038.1 GCA_910585035.1 uncultured Christensenellaceae bacterium
ATTTTTATGTGCTCGTAGCTCAGCTGGATAGAGCGTTGGACTCCGACTCCAAAGGTCGCTGGTTCAAATCCAGTCGGGCACACCACGTCGGAGTGAACTGCACTCCAAAGGCACTTAACTATTTGTTAAGTGCCTTTTTACATTTCCTTCCTCCTCCTTATTCGAAAAAAACCTAAAGGTTTTATTTCGATGTACCAAATTACTATTTAAAAGGTTTATACCAAGTGTTTTTATATGAATTAAAAAAATATTTTCTCCGTTAAGGCTAATAAAACACCTATAAAATCTAAAAATCACAAAAGGTAGACATTTTGTGATAATAAATTTTAAGAATTAACGGCAAGAAACAATTTGGAATAACTAATCAATGGAAAGACAGCACAATACGTACCTACTTAAATAACGAATTTATTAATAACTTACCAATGTTAAAAGAAAAAGTAATTGTTACCAGTATAACTACTAGAACTCAGTATAATGCGACAACGTGGGATACAACCACGGATAAGTTATTCTTTCTTAGTGAGGCAGACTTATTTGGAAAAATTAACGGTACAGAGACAGCTAATGTAAAGGATTATACCTATGGTAATAAAGTGCTTGTTCCTAACGTAAATATGAGAAAATTTATTGGTTCAACAACATATGCATGGTTACGTTCTCCTAAAAATTTTATTGATCATATTGCAGGTGTCTATTATTCGTCTGGAGTAAACGACGCTAGCCGATATTATAGCAAATGCGGTGTACGCCCGGCATTATGGGTGCAGATGCCACCGCAATAAATAGTGCTTAAAGCAAAAAACAAAAAAAGCAGAGTTTATCCTCTGCTTTTTTCTTTATTACGCATATTCTTTCATTATAAATTACTTAAAAATTGTTTTGCTATATGATAAAATATATTTGGGTTATTAAAATAGTTTATGAAGTTTCTGTTTTTATAATTATTGCAAATAAAATATCTATTGTATTATTTTATATGTTGTTTAACATTGTTTAAAATAAAATGTATTTAATTAGCATACTCTGATATAGAAAAAAATTTATATTGCGGGCTTTGAAAAAATTAAGGAGAAAATATGGAGCAAACAAAATTTGAGTTGGTATATAAAGAAATGTTTCCTTTTTGGGGTGAAATATCAGATGCAGACAAAGACTATATATGTCAAAATTCCTATGCCTTTACTTATCCTAAAGGAAAGAATATTCATGATGGACGCGAATGCTCAGGTGTGATTTTTGTGCGTTTAGGATGTCTCAGGCTTTATATGATGTCAGATGAAGGCAAAGATATTACGCTATACCGTTTACAGAAAGGGGATATGTGTATGCTTTCCGCATCATGTGTGCTGGATTCCATTACTTTTGATGTGTTTATAGACGCAGAAGAGGACAGCGAGTGTTATGTTATCAGCGGGCCTGCTTTTGCAGCAGTTTCTGAGCGCAACCAATGTATTAAAATATTTGCGCTTGAAACTGCTGTCAGCCGTTTTTCTGATGTTATGTGGGTTATGCAGCAAATTCTTTTTATGAGTATGGACAAACGACTTGCTATTTTTTTATTGGACGAATCGGCAAGAACCGGCTCGGATATTATTGCTCTTACTCATGGGCAGATTGCCCGTTATATGGGTTCTGCCCGCGAGGTGGTGTCAAGAATGCTGAAATATTTTGCAAATGAAGGGATTGTGGAGGTTTCTCGCAAAGGTATAAAAATACTTGACAAGAAACGTATCCGTAAATTAACCCTCTAACATTGCAAGAATTTGTGGCTTTGGTTTGGCTCCTGTTGACTGTTTAATAACTTTGCCGTTTTTCATGACAGCCATGGTGGGAATGCTTAAAATTTTAAACTCCTTTGCCAAATCCGGTTCTTTATCCACATTAATTTTTCCTACGATATACGGAGGATTTTCCTCTGCAATCTGATCTATTATGGGAGAAACCATGCGGCATGGACCGCACCAGTCGGCGTAAAAATCGATTAAGATGGTTTTACCGCTTGTTTTTAATGAATCAAAATTATTTTTGTTAATGTTAAGTACTGACATTTTGTTAATTCCTTTCTTTTGTCTTTAAATTTATTATTTGGTATCGTTTTTTGTTATGGCTGCGTCTCTTCCTTTACATATCAGCTGAGTCATAGTTCCCATAGGACAGTAAACACACCATGAACGGGGCTTGAAAAAGACCATTGTAATAAGCCCTAGTACGGATGAGGTAAGCATTACACTGTAAAAACCAAAAGCAAACTGTGCAACGCCGCCGGAAAACAAAGTGCCGTGATAAGCCCAGTGCCATGGGAGTTTAAATGTCCAAAGCAAGGTTACCGCCGTACTTAAATTTTTTGTTCCGGCAAAAACTAAATAGGTATTCCACAGCATAAGAAGGAACATTGTTAAAAAGAAAGTCAAAAATCCATATCTGAAATATTTAGACTTCATCCATTTAGGTATATCTTTTTTTTGTGAGAGTCCAAATTTGCCGCCCACAAGGGAAAGCAGCTGTCCTCTGCCGCAATATTTGTTACAATAAGCTTTATTGCCCTGTACTAAGGATATAATAAGAGGTATAAAAAAGCAGAGCAGCCCCAGCCATGCAAAAAGAATATTGAAAAATCCTAAAATCAGATAGGTAAGAGAAACTATCCAAAGGTAATCATACCATCTCTTTTTTTGTTTCATTGTTCAATTTCCTCCAATGTGATAATACTTGCAGGACATTCTTTTACACATATTCCGCAGCCTACGCATAAGTCTTTGTTTACCGTTGCAAATATGCCTTTTGGAATAGTTATTGCATCTTTTGGACAAACCTTCATGCAGCATCCACATGCCACGCATTCATGAGTGCTGACGACAGCTTTTCTTTTTGCCATAATATAAACCTCCTTTTTTTCATTAGTATACATAAAATAGTATTTTTGTTCGGTGACAAGGTCACAGGATAAAGTGAATTATTTAGGAAAACAAGTTTTGTAAATACAAAATTTCTATATAAAAACATTAATATTAGTTGCTAATTTTATTAAAGCAAAATTTGATTTGATATGCTTATGAGCTATACATGGATATTTGATATAAGTATTGGCTATTTTATTTAGCTAAATGTAAAATTAAAATATAGGGTGTAATCATTTTAAAGATTAGCGTTCATTAATAAAAAAGCATAGGTCATTAAACAATTAAATAATTTTTATGTTAATAAATATAAAAGGAGGGACAATATGAAATATTTATCTTATGAAGAATTTAAAAAAGCAAATATTTTTGGTAAAGGGAAACTAAACGAAGCGTTTGCAAAATACTTTGTCGGCGATTCTTTTTTAAATCCGCTGACAAACCCTGAAGAAACCTCAGTGTTTCTTGCAAATGTAACTTTTGAGCCAGGTTGCCGCAATAACTGGCACATTCACCACGCAAAAAGCGGAGGCGGCCAGCTTTTAATATGCACGGCAGGTGAGGGATGGTATCAGGAAGAAGGCAAACAACCTGTATCTTTAAAAGCCGGAATGGTAATTACTATTCCACCAAATATTAAGCATTGGCATGGCGCTAAAAAGGACAGCTGGTTTTCACATATTGCTGTAGAGGTTCCGGGCACAGATACTTCCAGTGAATGGTGCGAGGGTGTAAGTGACCATGAATATAATAATTTGGAGGAATGATAAAGTGGGCAAAAAACTTGTAGCTTATTTTTCCGCAAGCGGTGTTACGAAAAAAGCGGCTGGGCAGCTTGCGAAAGGAACGGGAGCGGAAGGAAATCCAGTATGACATTTTCAGCGGCTTCCTTGCGGGGCTAAGCGAGACGGCGGAGCTGCCGGCCGCTTTTTCTATATGTGGAAATCTGCAAAGAACTGAGGTATAATTTTAATGCTGGGAATGACCGGTAAAACAAAATATCAGGAGAGATACTGTAATGAAGAAAATAGTTGCAATCAATGCCAGTCCGCGTAAAGGATGGAATACAGACATGATCGTGATGGAAGCGGCAAAAGGCGCTGAAAGTGCAGGGGCATATATAAAAAAAACAGACCTTTACAAAATAGAGAAGTTTACTGGCTGTATATCATGCTTTGGGTGTAAAAGGGAAAAGAATCTTGGTCAATGTATTTATAAAGATGGACTGACTCCCGTGCTTGAGGAAATCAAGAAGGCAGATGGGCTGATCATTGGAAGCCCCAATTACATGGGGGATTTCAGTGCGGCGTTCCGGTCACTTTATGAAAGGCTGATTTTTCAGTATATAACTTATAATACCGAGGTACAAAGCTACAATGACCACAGAATTCCAGTGCTGCTTATCATGACAAGCAATGCACCGGATGACAGTTACATGGAATTGATGAATAAGTATAAAGCAGTGTTTGACTCTTTTATTGGGCCGACAGAAATACTTGCGGTTGGAGAAACAATGCAGGTTTCTGATTACAGCCAGTTCAACTGGACAATGTTCAATGCGGAAGACAGAAAAGTGAGACGGGAAACAGTCTTCCCAGAGCAATGCCGGAAGGCATTTGAAGCAGGGGTAAGGCTGGCAGCAGAATAAATTTCAACAGGGCAGAATGGAGTGATAAAACAGCAGAATCCTTTGGGTGCAAAAAATAACGATAGCCTTGCTGAAAAATAGGTTATCGTTAAATTTTACACTCCCAACTATCAAAAGTGCGGCAATTCTGAAAAATAAAACGATAGCCGCCCATGTATGGGTGCATCTGCCATTTCTGAAAGTGTTGATTTTAGAGCATTTGCGGTAAATGTAAAAACGATAGCACTGGGGAAATATTTGTATCAATTTGGACACGCAATATGGTGGTATGTAGCGCCGACTATTATAAATACTTTTATGGAAAGCTATGACTTTTCCGGAAAAACCATAATTCCTTTTGCTGCCTCCGGGGGCAGTGGATTTGGCAAAACAATAGATGTGTTAAAGCCATTATGTGCTTCAAACGCAAAATGGAAGGATGGCAAGCTGTTAAACAAAATATCCGAAAAAGAGTTAAGTAAATGGTTAGAAAGCATTTAAAGTAGAATGATGATAAAAATTGATTTGCTTTTTACAAAGAAATTTTATATATTGCCTACTGCTAAAATTGAATTTTATGTGATAAAATAATTGTAGATATAGCTGAATTTTAATAAAGATAAGCTTTTTAAAAGAGCAATAAGTTTAAGCAAATAAAAGCATTTTAGGAGGAATTATTTAATATGATTAAGATACTTTTCGTCTGCCACGGCAACATTTGCCGAAGTCCTATGGCGGAGATGGTTTTTAAAGATATGTTAAGAAAAAAGGGACTTGATCATAAAGTTCAGGTAGGATCTATGGCCACCAGCACAGAAGAAATAGGAAGCGACGTACATCCTGGAACTAAATCAATTTTAAGCAGAGAGGGAATTGCATGTGAAAAAAGAAAAGCTGTTCAAATAACAAGGCGTGATTATGAAAACAGTAATTACATTATATGCATGGACAAGGCTAATATACGTAATCTTGAGCGGCTTATAGGAAAAGATACTGATGCTAAGGTAAGCTTGCTTTTGGATTATACAGACAGCCCTGGGGAAATAGCTGATCCATGGTATACAGGTGATTTTAATGCTACATATAAGGATGTTTTAAAAGGATGTGCTGGACTTTTAAAGCACATATTGTAAAATGGTTTTATAGATAGGGAAAATGTGTTAACTGCATGAAAGGAACAAAATATGATATATAAAGATTTTAAAAATATTAAACTGTCTGCTCTTGCCCTTGGAGCTATGCGTCTGCCTGTAATAGATGGAGAAGATTCAAATATTGACGAAGCCGCAGCAGAACAAATTGTTGAATATGCTATGGCTAAGGGAATTAACTATTATGATACAGCTTACGGTTATCATGGGGGTAACTCTGAGATTGTTATGGGAAAGCTACTTAATAAATATCCAAGGGAAAGTTATTTTATTGCGGATAAGTTCCCGGGTTACGACCTTTCAAATATGGATAAGGTGGAGGGAATTTTTGAGGAACAATTAAATAAAACAGGAATGGAATACTTTGATTTTTATTTGTTTCACAACGTTTGTGAGATGAATATAGATCAGTATTTAGATGAAAAATACGGTATTATGGAATATCTTTTAAAGCAAAAGAAAGCGGGACGTATCCGTCATCTTGGATTTTCTGTTCATGGCAGTTATGAGGTTACTAAGCGTTTTTTAGAGGCTTACGGAAAGGAAATGGAATTTTGCCAGGTTCAGCTTAATTATTTTGACTGGGAATTTCAAAATGCCAAGGCAAAGGTGGAGTTGCTTAAAAGTTATAATATTCCGATATGGGTAATGGAGCCGGTAAGGGGAGGTATGCTGGCAGCATTATCAAAAGAATACGAGCAAAAACTAAAAGAACTTCGCCCTAATGAAAGTATTGCGGCATGGGCGTTTAGATACCTTCAATCGATTCCGGAGGTCACAACCATATTATCAGGAATGTCAAACTTGGAGCAGTTAAAAGAAAATATCGAAACCTTTAAGGAAGATAAGCCTTTAAATGAAAATGAGCTTAAAACTATTTTAGATGTTGCAAAAGGTATGGCGGAGAAAAACTCATTGCCATGTACTGCATGCCATTACTGTTCCAGCCACTGTCCGCAGAAACTGGATATTCCTGAGCTGCTGGCTCTTTATAATGAGCATAATTCAACGGTAAATGGATTTATAGCTCCTATGAGGCTCTCGGCAATGCCTAAGGAAAAGTGGCCAAGCGCATGTATAGGCTGTCAAAGCTGTGAGGCGGTTTGTCCCCAGCAGATTAAAATTGCAGCGGCTATGACAGATTTTTCTAAAAAGCTGAACGCATAAATAATAAAAAAGCGCATTAAGCAATTGCTTGATGCGCTTTTTATTATCTGTTTTCGCAAAAGTGTTTCCAGAAATAAAATCCTAAGCATAACAAATTTATTGACGTGGGGATTATGGTGTTTTTGCAGCTTTAAAATTTTATAAACCAGAAGTTATTTTTTTCTTTTAGATATAAGTGAACAGCTAATTGCTGCAAATAAACCTATTAAAATCCATGGTAATGCTGCTCCGGCAAAATCACTAATCATTTTCTTCTCCTTTAAAGGTCGATTTTTCTCTCTAAACGCTTTCCCGATAAATTGGGATTTGCCGATTGATTTTCCGCCAACCCTTGTATTTTCAAGAAATTTTCGCTGTTAAGCCTAAATCTTACACTTTGCCCTTGTTTTTGCCCGCTGTATGAAAAAATGACAACCTTTTTTGGCTTCACTGTCTATTACGGAACATTTGGAAATTTGCCAAAAATAAGTGCAAAAAAAGCAGCAAATCTTTTTCGGATTTACTGCTTCATGTGTCGCTGCGTGGCGGCTGTTATTCAGTTGTAAATAAAAGAGGGCGGCAGCATATG
>CAJUEF010000039.1 GCA_910585035.1 uncultured Christensenellaceae bacterium
AAATGGATAATATAAGCGTTCTTAGCTATTGCAATAATTATAAGGATATTGACAATAAATTTGACTATGACTGGATGAATTATTATTTGTATGCTTTTGGCGGAAACAGGGCGTTTATGTTAAGAAAGTAAGGAGTGGTTTATATGCTTGATGTTCGAGTTGTTATTGACCGCACTGATGAAATAAACTGGAGGTTCGGCGAAGATATGGTTTATACCTTGCCGGTAGACGAAGATGAGGTTTGCAGTGCCATTGGCTTTAGGTGCTTGATTGGCAGAGCATATACAATAAAGCCTTTTTGCGGTGATTGTATTCTTACAATAAAAGATGATACCACAATATTTGATATTAATTTTGAATATAGCCTTTTAAGTATGGTAGACGAACGCTGTCCCGAACTTATAGACCGTTATGAGGACGGCGTTTTTGATTTTGGCGGTGTGAAAATACCGCTGCTTAAAATGATAGAAAAATTGCCTGAGCTCTATATATTAAACGGATGCAATAGTTATAAGGATATTGATAAGCAATTTAATTATGACTGGTCGAATTATTATTATTTTGCCTTTGGCAAAAACAAAGCGTTTTTATTAGGGAAATAAGGTTATTTCTCGGCAAATATATATACAACATGGGATGTATATAAAATTTTAAGAATTGAAAACATAGAGTGTTGCAGGCATTAAAAGATCATGAATTCCATCATTAGAGGGAAGGAGGTATAACTTTCAATGATAAGGCAAGGATGGGAACTGTATAATACAGTCAAATAAAAATATTGTAATTTTTTACCATAAATGCTATTATATTCATATCAAATATTTATTTATGGGGTTATAAAAATGTTTAAAAATTTGTTATCCAAGATGTCCGATAGTTATTTACCAAAACCATGCGATTATGAGAATGAAACTATTCAAGAAGAAACGTTATTAAAGCCGGATAATTTTAATGATATACCTTTTGAAATGGTAAATATCTTTGATGGGTTAAATGTAAAAGATAACAATGGACGAAAGTTTGAAAAGTTTCTAAAAAATCTTTTTTATATATCAGGATATAAGCAAGAACTTACTAGATATAATAATGATGGTGGAATTGACTTATATGTTTCAAAAGGCAATGAGAAATATATTATTCAGGCAAAAAAAAGACATTTAAGATCTCAAAAATTAATTAGCGTAAAAGAAATGCGTGATTTTATTGGAGCACCTATTGATGAAGAATATACTGATTACAAAAAAGTTTTTATAACTAATCACTTTTTTTCTAGGCAGGCGGCTGAAACAGCAAAGAAATGCGATGTACAGTTAATTGATAAAATTGGATTATTTCGTTTAATAGCTCAAATGCAACCACAATTACTGGCAAAAGGGTACTTAAAATTTAGCATGGGAGAACTTGGCTTTTGTGAAGAATGTGGCACTCCTATAACTTATGGGCAAGATAATGAAAAAGATAATAAAAGAAATAATAATGGAAAGTCAAAATATTATTATATGTGTATTAACTCAAGGACAGGGGGAGACTGTTCTATTAAGAAAATATATGAAGAAGAATGGAATAAAAAACATAACATTGTTTAAAAGTAAGGGCTTATGTTTTCATAAGTCTTTTTTATTTCCTTAAATAAAACGTCTATATTTAATTTTACACTAAATAAAATAAAGATTAAAAATATATCTTGGAAGATATTGTTATTTCTTGATAGAAATGTTATTATGTACATATAAAGTTATAGGGGGACCATGTTATGAAAAAAGAAATCGCATTAGGTTAAGCCGTATGCTTAAAATGATGTTGGGAAAGTATGCAGCACTCTTGGGGTATAAGACTTTTATTTTTAATTTTTAAGTTGCCATAGCAAAAAGCATGGCGAAAAAAATATATAATTTTGGAGGAATTATGAAGAACAATAATTCAAAATACAGTGATGAAGTATTAGCGGTTTTAAAACGGTTAAATGAACTTGGTGTTAAGGCTGAAATTTTAGATGAAAATGTTCAGCCGGAGGAAAAAGAAGATTATGAATACTTTTTTGGAATTTCCCTTGACGGGGATCCAGAGGAAGATAAAAAATCTTAATCATTCATCCACCTTTATGAAAAAAGAGAAGCAGAAATGTTTCTCTTTTTTTATACCCTTTTTTATACAGTTTTAAATATTGAAGGAGGAACATATGAAAGAATGTAAGCATAAAAGCACTTATATACAGCCTTTTGCACAGAGCAAAAAAATATATGTATTTTGCACGAGCTGCCATAAGTGCATTAAGACGGTAAATATATCAGACTCCAAAGAGGAGCTTAAGGAGGATATTAAATATGGAGGCTACGGATGGATATTTGGCAATCCATCCTTTAACAAAAAGAAAAAGAAAAGAGCTGTGGGTTGTGAATAAATGTGCAAAGTTTAATAAAAAAACAGTGTTATTTTGGTATATGTTGTGCATAGTATGTGTATAAAGAAAAATATTTTACTGCTAAATTGCCCTAGATATAAATTTTTTAAAAATATTTGCTGGAAAATATTGTAAAATTTTACCATATATGTTATTATATACATATATAGCAAGGGGAGATGATTTCTATGAAGAAATATATAGCTATAGGATTAGTGCTTGCAATGATGGTAGGTGTTGCAGGATGTGACACAGCGACAGATAATATGGATATGTTAGCCCAAATAATGGCAACAGCAGATCAGATTACTACGGCAGCCGTTGACCCAAATTCACAAGGAGATCAAGGGGCGATAGAGAACGGCGATAATGGGGAAGCTGCCGGCGCAAAGGAAAATCCAAACGAGGATACCGAAAAGAACGGAAATGGCATGGGGAATGATAGTGCCAATAATGCGCCGGCAGCAAATAAATCTTCTAATAACCAGGCTAGCCAGCAGCGAAACCAAGCCGCTGGCAATGCTCAGGTTAATAATTCGGGAGGAAATAATTCAGCAAAGAACAATAATTCCAGTGGAAATAATAACGCTCAGGCAAAGCCTAATAACAATCAAGCAGCGAACAACAGCACACCGAAAGCAAATAATCAAGGACAGAATAAGCCTGCAAGCAATAATGCTGATACAAAGAAAGATACAACTAAGGCAACCACAAAGGCAACTACTACGGTTAAGAAAAAAGAAAGATATTATATCTGTAATCAATGTGGCTTTAAATCTAATGTTAAAAATGGTACTTCAGCTATTTGGAAGCATATTGATCAGAGAGCATTAGCTGGTTATAGTTGTGGTGGTTATCATACAGGATATTAATAAATAAATTTTTTTAATATTATGTATTGATAAATTATGTTATATATGTAATTATGTAGGTGGTGAGGGGTAGGGTTTATGAGCGAAGAAAATCTAAAGAATAACAGTGAAGTGTTAGAAGTACTCATTTAAGGAAAGAGAAGCAGAAATGTTTCTCTTTTTTATTACTTATTTTTTCTTTTTTAGGGAAATATTGTATAATCATGCTATAGAAAGGGGCATGATTATGAGTAAAAATAAAATTTATAAAAAACAAAAAACAAATACAGAAAGCAGGAAGGATATTATGTTAATTATATCTTTTGGAAGCTTAATGGTAAGTATTTTGGCATTAATATTTTCAGCATTCAGTGTGTATTATTCTCAAAAAGAATATAAATATAAGCTAGATCCGCGTTTTGAAACCAGAAGTGGAATTATGGTAAAAAGGAATAATGACGGCAGCGCTAAATATGGTTCAAGCGGTTTTTCAATTGAACTTTTGGAAGAAAACAATTTAAAATCTGCATATATCATTCATGCTAATAACATAGCTGAAAAAAAGAGCATTGAAGACGATACGATCCATGTAAATTTAAATAAAATGGAATATGATTTAATTGTTGGAGACATAAATTATCAATACAAATTTTTGCTGTTAAACAGTTTAGATGATAGTTCGGAACTATATTTAATATTTTTTAAAAGTGTAGGAGGTGAAATTCAAGTCGGAGAAGCTGCAAATACGGATATTTGGAGTTACTTGAATGGAAATATCAGTAATTCTTATTATGAAGGTGAAAGGCAAATGGCAGAACATTATTTAAAAGTTTTAAACGGTCTAAAAGAGTGTTCTGTTAATTTATAAAACAAACAACATTACTATTTAAAGAGAAGTTTTACGACTTCTCTTTTTTTATTACCACTTTAAAAGAAATTTCAGGCTTTTTGAACGTTTGATTCAAAGAGCTTTTTGTATATAGATACCAAAAAACGGGGAGGAAAGAAGATGAAAAGAAAAATAGCTCTAATGATATGCTTGATGTTTTGTTTAAGCCTTTTAAGCAACGTTGTTTATGCAGCACAGGAAACAGAGGTTAAAAAAGAGCAGGAACAGCAGGAACAGAAAATAACAAGCATAGAGGAGCTGTCGGAGGAAATCCGCAATTCCACATGGTTTAAAAACGGACTGAAAAATGGAGTTTACGATAGTTTTAACAGCCTTGATATGGTTGGTAAATGGTATATGGGTGAAACTATATCAGATATTTTGCTTATGAATGAAGAAATTAAGGATTTTAAACTTAATGAATTTTTCAAGCATACAGTATTTTCAGTATATTCCATTAACGATTTAAAAAGCTTTATGGAACAAGGGTTAAAGACAATGGACGAGATATATGAACAAATATACCTTCCAGGCAAAGAAAAAACAAAAAAGGATATTAAAAACATACCTATTCTACGCGCAGCAGGTGATCAATGGGCTAATATGTCAGTTACAAAAACAAGGATAGAAAGCTTTCAGCTTGCAGGAAAGCCTGCCCATGGCCAGCTATGGAATATAAAGCTGGATGGTGAAACTGGCTTTTGCGCCGGTTACGGTATGGCTGCCAGAAATGGATATAGTTATCAGCGTACTTCCAATATGACTGATGCCAATATAGGAAGTGCAGTCCAGGAAAAGCAGGTACAGCAGGCGATAGGTTTTTTTGTAGATGAATATATTACTACAGGGGTAGAGCAAAAATGGGTCGACGAAGGCTACCTTATTACTCAAACGTGGATATGGATGTCTCTTGACGGAGTGTCAGACAGTCAAATCGCCAGTGATATTCCAACTTATGTTTTTGGAGATACAATTACAGCAGAGCAAAAACGCTTGTTAAAAGAAAAAATATCAGCATATCAAGCCAGTGGCAGAAAGATGGACAGGGGAAATGTTTTCTTTTATCGTAATCCTACCGTATCGAGCGCCCAGCCTGTAATAACCTTTCAGGGAAAGCCTTTAACGCCTACAGGTTGGGCAAAAGTAAGAAAGCAATCGTCAAAGCCTGAGCTTACGAACGGAAATAATTCATACAGTCTTGCAGGAGCGGAATACGGAATATTTACAGACGAGGGCTGCACTGATAAGGTGGCAACCCTTACTACCGACAGTAACGGTGACAGCAATGAAGCAGAGCTTAACTCAGGGACATATTGGCTTAAAGAATTAAAAGCTCCTTCAGGATTTTTTCTTAACGATATGCCACAATCAATAGAAATAACAGCAGGACAGATAAACAAATTTGATGTAGTTAACATACCACTTATAGACCCTATAATGGTTATTTTAAAAAAGATTGATAAAGAAAATAATTCTGACAAGCCTTTGGGTAGCGCAAGTCTTGGAGGTGCAGAATTTACCGTTAAATATTATCCTGATTTAGTTGATGATGTAACAGGTTTAACACCTAAATATACTTGGATAATTACAACAGATGAAAGAGGTATTGCGAGAGTTCCAGATGAACAGTTACCATTTGTGGTTAATGAATGGGGAGATAGAGAGTATGGTATACCTTTAGGAACAATGACAATACAAGAGACCAAAGCTCCTACAGGATATTTGCTTAATAATACAGTGTATTTTCGCCAAATTAAATTAGATAGAGATACAAATAGGGTAGACACATATAACGTTCCAATAATCCCTGAGCAGGTAATACGCGGCGGCTTTAAAATGCAAAAGACGGATAAGGAAACAGGACTTGCGCAGGCACAGGGAGCAGCCAGTTTGCAAAACGCTACGTATACAGTTACCAATATATCAGGACAGTCCGTAAGAGTAGGGGGCAGGGACTACGCAAATAATACTGTGGTACATACCTTTAGAACAGACGAAAACGGACGTTATACATCTCCTGCCGACCTTTTACCATACGGCAACTACCGCATTAATGAGACGGTTGCTTCTAACGGTTATTTGGTAAATACCACATGGTCCGCAACATTAAATATTCGTACCAATGGAGCTATTGTAGATTTAACAGGAAACAAAACGCCTGAGCAGGTAATACGCGGCGGCTTTAAAATACAAAAGATTGATAAGGAGACAGGTCAGGCAGTTGCACAGGGAACAGCCAGCCTTAAAGACGCTACTTTTACAGTTACAAATCTTTCAGGGCAGTCCGTAAGGGTAGGCGGCAAAGACTACGCCAATAATACCGTTTGTTACACCTTTAAAACAGATGAAAACGGTCGTTTTACATCTCCTGCCGACCTTTTACCATACGGCAACTACCGCATTAATGAAACAGTGGCATCTAACGGATATTTGCTTAATACAGGCTGGTCAGCTAATGTAAACATCCGCACTGACGGTACAATAATTGACTTGACAGGCAACAAGGTACTGGAACAGATAATAAGAGGCGGCTTTAAGATACAAAAAAGAGATAAAGAGACAGGACAGGCAGTGCCTCAAGGTCTTGGAAGCCTGCAAAACGCCACCTTTACGGTCACCAATATTTCGGGCAAGTCCGTTAGAGTAGGGGGAGTGGACTATCCAAACAACACGGTTGTATATACCTTTACTACAGATGAAAACGGACGGTTTACATCACCTGCAAATCTGCTGCCATATGGCAATTACCGAATAAGGGAGAAAACGCCGTCAGAGGGTTATTTGCTT
>CAJUEF010000040.1 GCA_910585035.1 uncultured Christensenellaceae bacterium
GATAAATGGGGATGAAAGCTTTCTAAAATTATATTTTAGAGGGCTTTCATTTTTTGTAAAGATATTTTAATATGACGAAAGTATATAGGCGGCATAGCAAAAAGCAGAGGAACTTATATCTTCTGCTTTTTTGTTGTAATAATTTTTTGCAAAATTACATTTAAACAGGTTTTTAATTTTCTTCAGCGTCGGCAATTGCTTTTGTTTTATGAATAGTTCCATGAGGATGTTTAGGCGGCGCATATATGGAATAGATTTTAAGAGGACTGCAGCCTGTGTTTATTATGTTATGCCAAGTTCCGGCAGGGACGAAAACGGCTTCACCGGCGCCGATACATTTTTGAAAATTCAGTTTTTCTTTACAGTTACCCATTTTTACCAAAGCATTGCCTAGCTCTAAACGCAAGAACTGATCAGTGTCTTCATGACATTCCAGACCAATTTCACCACCAACAGGGATGCACATAAGAGTTAACTGCAGGTGACAGCCGCTCCACAAGGCTGTTCTAAAATTGTTATTACGGCATGTTGCCTGCTCAATGTTCACAGTGAATGGTTCAGGTCCGTAATCCGTCATATGAGAACTAATATAACTATTATTGTTATGCATATAAATTCTCCTTTTATAATTTGCTGTTATTATTTTATGAAGAATTATAACAATATGTGAAAACAATGATTTTGTTCATTTCATTATTATGTTAAATAGTCATATAACAAGTTGATTTAAGAGTTTTTACAGTTTTCTTTTTACCTCGATAACCTTGCCCACAACGCGGATTTTAAGCACGTCTTCACCTTCAAAACGGCGAACAGGATAATAGGGGTTTATGCTGTGAAGCTCTATCCAGTCACTGTCATATTTTACTTTTTTTACGCAGCCGTTTTCATCATCAACAACCACTACGGCATAGTTGCCGCTATCAACTGATGACTGCTTATGGACTAAAACCAGATCGTCATTTTCAATTTTGGGGGACATGCTGTCACCTACAACCCTTAGGTAAAAATAGTCGCCGTTAGAATACCTTTTGTCAACAGTTTCATAGCCAAGAACATCATCATAGGCTAGCGCTCCGTTTCCGGCAGATACATTTCCTATTACCGGCAATGTGCCAAGACTGCCAATGGGAATAGTGTTTGGCGGAAGCTGCACTTCTTCACTTCCCATAATTGCACTTAAAGGCAGGCGAAGAACATCTGCCAAAAGAGAAATTTTATCTCTTTTCATATTCGCAATGCTGCCCGATTCCCATCTTGAGACAGTTGCCTCACTTACTCCTGTATATTTTGCTACGTCAAGCATGGTTAGACCAAGCTCACGTCTTCTGTTTTTTATTAGATTTCTAATATCCTTACTGTTCATAACATTTCTCCAATAAACACATAGGTTAAAATTATTATAAACAAAAACATACATTAATGCAAGATTTTTTATTGCATTTATTACGTAAATGCAATAACTGTTAATTTTTTAAAGATGGTATTAAATGATATGGGGGAATGTGTTATTATGGCAATGTGGAAAAAGGAGAGGTTAAAAAAAGGACGCAAGAGGCGTTCTTTTTTATTTTAGGCAAGGGGCGGGGGAAATAAACAATAATGGAGGTGGAAAATATAATACAGCTATACAAGCAAAGCAACACAAACTTTAGTGCAAACGGCGATGTGGTTTTAACGCCTGTATCGGCGGTTATATCAGCAAAGCTAAACAGCACATGGGAGCTTAAATTAACTCATCCTATAGATGAAGAAGGCAGATGGACAGAGTTAATGCCCAATGCAGTAATAAAGGCGCCGAGCTTTATGGAAAACGACCAGCTTTTCAGGATAAGAGCTGTGGAAAAGGCGGACAGCGGAATAAATATTACCGCAGAGCCTGTTTTTATGGATGCAAAAAACGAGGTTGTACTTGGAAGTATCCGTATAGAAAAGAAGAACTGTAAGCAGGCGCTGGACATTATATTTGCAAGTTATCCAAAATACAATGGTTTAAGCGATATTAAAAGAGTTGCTACCGCCAGTTATGCAGATATGAACGGGCTGGAAATAATTAACGGCGACAATGAAAATTCGTTTATTAACAAATGGGGCGGAGAGATACTCTTTGACAACTATAAGATAATAATTAACGAGCGTGTTGGCGGGGACTATGGAGCAGAGCTGCTTTACGGCAGGAACATACCTGCTGACGGGCTGAGTGAGGAAGTTGATTTTAATAACGTGTGCACAAGGATATTTCCAAGGGCCTATGGAGGCAGGATATATTCAAAAAACGGTGTGAGAAGTGTGGACAGTCCACTGTTTAGCAAATATCCCACGAAGTTTTCAAGGGTGGTTACCTATGAGCATATAAAGCTTGCAGAGGACGCCGGCGATAGTGATAAGGATAATCCTGACATTATTATATGCAAAAACAATACGGAGCTGATGAATGCTTTGGAGACGGCTGCAAAGGAAGAATTTAATGCAGGAATCGACAGGCCGTCAGTTACAATTAACGCAGATATGGTATTGCTAAAGGACAGCGAGGTTTACAAGGATTTTGAGCCTCTTGAGGACGTGAGACTTGGTGATACTGTGCACTGCAGGCACAGCAGACTGGATATTGTGAGTGATGCCAGGGTAATTGAGGTGGAATATGACGCAATACTTAAAAGACCCTTATCAATTAAGCTGGGGGATTTTGAGTATAACTACTTTAACAATATATCATCAAAGCTAAACAGTGTGGCAAACCGTGTTGAAGGAGCGATACGTTCTGACGGCAGTGTGATTGCGGAGAGGATACAGGGATTTATTGACGGAGCGATGGCGAGCCTTAAGGCGCAATATAATGTGGCGGAGAGGCAGGATGTGCAGGCGATATTATTTGAGAACATGGATAAGAGCAGCCCAATGTATGGCGCGGTTGGAATAGGCACTCAGGGACTGCAGATTTCCAAGGAGAGGACTGCGGATGGCAGGGGCTGGAAATGGACAACCGCCATAGACGCAAACGGCATTATTGCCGATACTGTTGTAACGGGATTGTTAGCCAGCAGGGATGGCTCCAGCTATTGGAATTTGGATACGGGAGAAATGAAGGTTACAGGAGATGTAACCATGACAAAAGGAGAAATTCAGCTATCCGGTACTGGTTTAAATAATTATATTACTATGAATGGAATTAGTAATTATAATCATCATCTTAAATCTACTGCTAGCGCAGGGCATTATACTATTGATAATGAAACAACTGGTGCAAGTTCTACAATACAAGGGCACTGCATCCAGTTAAATCAAGCTGAAAATGATATTTATATTGGAACTAATCCTGATCTCGGGGATGATGCGAGGATTATGATAACAACAGATAATGGATTTATTAATATTAGTAAACCTACCTTAATAACTTTATCAAACCCCCAGGGCGATATTATCGATATAGGAAGCAATCAAAATTTAAACTGGCAGTATAGCATTAATATTCAACGTGCAAATGGTGAGATTATTAATATAGGCAGTAATTCTGAAAGTAGGGATTTGATTTTTTGTTGTGATAAAGACGGTTCCAGTGCAGCAATGCAAGGCGGACGTTTTGTATGTAGTGATAGTAATGGAGAAATTGTGTTTGATAGTGATGACTTTAAACAATAAAAAGGAGATTGAATAATTTGACAGATTATAAGCTAATTTTGAGTGTAAATAATGATGGTATACATCAAATATTATGTTGTACAAGGATATAGTGGAAGGAATATAAGCATTACTGTTTCTGATGTGGATTTGACTAATAAAACTGCCAGGGTATATGTGTTAAAACCCAGTGGTAAGGATGTTTATGTAAATGCAAATATTAGCGCAAATAAAGTAAATGTATTATTGACAAGACAAATGCTTGCAGAAATAGGGAATACAAAAATGCAGGTGAGTATATATGATGGTGATACTCCAAATAGAGTAAGTACATTTAACATATATTTAAACGTAGTGGCATCGATGCAGGACAGTGGAATGATTAACAGCAGTACACAATACAGTGCGCTTGATGAATTGATAACAAACGGAAAAGATGTGATTGGAAATATAGATGCTGCAGTTGATGCAGCAAGTACAGCAGCAGAAATCGCAAACATAGCAGCAGAAACAGCAAATGCGAAAGCAGCTGTGGCAAATGCAGCTGCGGAAAGAGCCAATATGGCAGCCGGACAAGCAAATACTTCTGCAGCATCCGCAAATGCAGCAGCCGGACAAGCACAAACTGCGGTAATATCTGCAAATAGTGCGGCAAGTGCAGCCACAGAAGCTGCAAATAAAGCAAATCAAGCTTACAATGCAATAAGTGAAAATGTTGAAATAAACTTATTAACAGATTCAAGGGTGGAGTGGAAAATAAGTAAACCAACAAGTTCCCATGCTATTATAACAAGATGGGGCAATGTTTGCACAGGTCAAATATATTTTGTAAGGGGTAATTTTGAAACAGGCAAGAGGGTTATATTTTTGATATTACCTGTAGGAATTATGCCGAGTTATACTGTAATAACGCCAATGTTTATTACCGGCAACGATCACGTACTTTCAGGTGAATGCGGAACGTTGACAATTGATGGTAAATATATGAGAATGACCTTGAATAAAGCGCCAGATTCAAATCAGTGATTGGCTGCAGATTTTTCATATATAACAAACGATTTTAAAATTGAACAATAAAAAGTTGTATATATTCATTTTATAGCTATAAAGTTTTTTATAAAATTGTTTATGGGAATTTAAGAAACATATTTTAATATTTTAAAATATGCAGTTGGTTTTGCAAAAAGAGTATGCATTAGATAGTTGTTCAATTTACAGACAGTTATTTTTTTTGGTAGATTAAAAACTTTAAATAAATAAGTAGTATATAAATAGAATAAAATGATTTTAAATTAAGGAGGGAAAATTTTGACGGATTATAATTTAACTGTAAATGTAAACAGTAACGGAATACCGCCTATAATAGACGTTGTTCAGGGAGACAGCGGAAGAAACGTTGTTATTAAAGCAGCCGATATGGACTTAACAAATAAAACTGCGAGGGTATATGTTTTAAAGCCCAGCGGTTTGGATGTTTATTCAAATGCTGTTATAAATAATGATAAAATAACTGTGGAATTATCAAAACAGATGCTGGCTGAGCACGGAAGCGCAAAAATGCAGGTAAGTATTTATAACAGGAATAATGAAAAGAGGGTAAGCACTTTCTATATTTATTTAAATATAGAAAAGTCGCTGCTGGAAGATGGGATGATTAACAGCAGTGTTGAATACGAAGTTCTTGATGATTTAATTGCAGGGGCAGAAGGGATAATGGCTGATATGCCTTCCATAAAATCTAGTATGGCTTTAATACCCGGTATGATGACAGCGCTAGTAAGCAAGTGGAGCAAGGACGAGTTGCGGATAGAAAATGGAAATGCCAATGTGGGATTAAAAAGTATTGATTCCCAGGTTGGTTTTGAAAGTAAGGCATCAAGATATTGCATAATAGGAAATACTTGCTTTGTGCAGTTTTATTTTAGTTTTAACGGAACAGTTCCTTCAAGTGGATTTACATTGGATCTGGACAAGCTTCCGGTAACGCCTTCAAGTGTTAATACATTTGTTCATTATATGTATTGCACAAATATTAAAACACCATATCCATCACCACAGTCAGGATACCTGCGACAATTTGGGACATCTTTTAGGATGTATGCAAGCAACGGAACGTCCAGAGATATGTTTGCAATTAATACAACATGGCTGCAGGAAGGCACGACTATATCCGGCAGTTTTTGGTACACAATTTAAGGAGGGAAAATAATGAAAACAAAAAATACATTAGATTACATAACAAACAGAGGATGCAGCATTAAAACGGAAAAATATATTGTAGAAGAAGGCATACAATATGTAATCGGCGAGCCTTCAAGAGTGGCTTATACGAACAGTATGTCAGGCAGGGCGGATTTGGAGCGGGATTATCCCGATTATTATAATGCACTTGTTATGACAGTATGGGGAGATACTCCGACTGTAATTGATGAAGAAGAATAATTTTATGTAGAGCAAAAAGCGCCCTTAGGGGCGCTTTTTTTATGCAAAAAATATGTACTACCTTTTTGTGGTTTGGTGGTATTAATCGGTTTTAAGTGAAAGGAGGAAGAAAGTGGCAAGAGGAATTGAGAAGCTGCATCCGAAGGTGCAGGAGTATGCAGTAAGGTTAGTGGAGGAGTGTAAAAAGCAGG
>CAJUEF010000041.1 GCA_910585035.1 uncultured Christensenellaceae bacterium
AGTTAAGCGCACCAGGAGAATATATGTTTACTGTGGATGCCATATACGGCGATAAAGTTATTTCTAAATCAGTCACTGTAAACGTTAGTGCCAACTGGTCACATAATGGCGGAAATGTAAGCGGCAACACCCCTTACAGGCTTGGAGAAGTTGTTAGAATCAATGCTCTTGCTTCCGGATCTGTTTACGGAGCAAAATATAAGTTTGTATATGAATATGACAACTGGGGTACATGGGGAGTTATACAGGCAGCTTCAACTGCAAACTATGCTAACTTTGCACCGCCTAAAGCCGGCAAATGCAATATACACATTGACATTACCAGCAATGGAGTTACAAAGACAAAATCTTTACAAATTAATGTTCAGGAAAGATGGTATCATTCCGGGGTTACTGTTGTAGAAAGACCAATTTATAAGCTAAATAATCAAATTACTTTATCATCCGGTGTAAACGGGCTTAAAGACAACTTAAAATATAAATTTGTATACAGTAAAGATGACTGGGAAGAATGGGGAGTTATACAAGCTGCTTCAACTGCTTCAACTGCAAAGTTCACACCTAAAAAAAGCGGTGTTTATGAAATTATTGTTGATATTTCAGATAACCGCGGGCGTATACAGTCAATGAGCACAGAAATTATTGTAAGTAATTCCGGATGGGTTATCTCGGATTATTCTTTCAGTAACGCTTCGCCTATAGTTGAAGGTACAAGCACTACAATGAAGTTTAATGTTAAAGGCTATAATATGTCCGGAATAAGATATAAATTTGTTGCTCATAACACTACAACGGGAGATTGGTATATATTAAAGGCGCTGTCAACATCAAATTCGTATACATGGACACCACAAAAAGCAGGTTTATATAATATTTATATGGAGGCAGAAGATTCTAAAGGAAATGTTGAACAAAAAATTGTTAATTTCAGTGTGAATTCAAAAATAAATTCATCTGTAAAAGTCAGCTTGTCAAATTCAAGCGCAACAATTCCTCAAGGCAAATCCATGTATTTGAAAAAGGAAAGTGTTTCTCCATCATCAGCCGCTATTACATTTGTTTCAAATAACACAAATGTTGCAACGGTAGATGCAAACAAAGGATATGTATATGCAAAGAGCAACGGAAGCACCCAAATAAGAGCGGTAGACTCCCAGGGTAAAACTGCTGCAATATGTGAAATTACAGTTTCAAATTCTGAACCGATAAGGTTTGCATATTCGTCTCCAAACAGCGCTCCAAAGGGCTCATCTGTGACTATGTATGCAATAACGGATAAAACGCGCACAAATGTTCGTTTTGAAGTAAATGGAAAAACAATTAACGCGGCTAAAAAAGTAGCAGAAGGTGGAACATATGTATGGTCCGGCAGTGTTACTTTAAGCAATGCAGGAACTTATGATGTTAGAGCTTATTCTTATAAAAATGGCAGCTGGACAACGTGTGCCAACGGAAATACAACAATATATATGACAAACTCAAATAATACCACCACAACTACTTCTGAGAGAAGAAGAACCAGCGATAAAGGCATTAACTTTATTGCAGAAAGTGAAGGTTTTTCCTCTGGTGTTTATGATGATGCAGGAGGAACACCAACTCTTGGATACGGCAAGGTTATTTATGGAGGAGACCAGTTCTATAACAACCTCACAAAAACAGAAGGTTATGCAATGCTGCTTGATTTGGTAAATAATGGTTCATACTCAAAATATGTTAACGATTTTCTTGTTAGTAATGGACTTAAATTTAACCAACATCAATTTGACGCACTTGTAAGCTTTTCATATAATAAAGGTGCATCTTGGACACTCGCAATGTATGAATACAAATATCCTATGAGAGGAATTGTTTTGGCATCCGGGAATAAAGACCTTAACAATATAAATAAAACTCAGTTTGCAAAAGAGTTTAATTCCCAACATCATTTGGCATCCAACGGCAAATGCCTAAAGGGTCTTTTAGACAGACGTATAAATGAGCTGGAAATATTCTTCTACAATGACTATGTAAGACAGATGCCACCTCCACAAACCTCTAATAACAGTTGGTTCTACGAGAAGATTGAAGATTGTCCAAATTATAAATAGTAAAATAAAAAGCCCCGAATGGGGCTTTTTTTATTAGGTAGTTTATATTAAATAGTTTTTAACAGTTTTTTATTTTAAAAGCATAGCTGTTAAATCCATTGGATCAACAACTTTGCCATCCTTATAAACACGCATGTTTCCGGATGCAATTTCATCAATTAAAATTACTTCATTTGCGTTATATCCAAATTCAAATTTAATATCATAAAGTTCTAATCCGTATTCTGCAATTTTATCTGCCACAATTTTAGTAATTTGGCGTGTAAGAGCTTTAGTTTCGTCAAATTGTTTTTGAGACATTATTCCAAGAGCCTCAAGGCCTTCCATAGTAATAAGTGGATCGCCTTTATCGTCATCTTTAAGTGTCATTTCAACATAGTAATCAAGAGGAGCTCCTTCTTCAATGTATGCGCCATAACGTCTTAAAAAGCTTCCAACAGCACGACTTCTGCATATAACCTCAAGACCTTTTCCAAAAGGCTTTGCTGCCAGCACCTCCATTGTAGCATCTTCCACGTTGGCTGAAACATAATGGGTTTTAACCCCTTTTGTTTTAAGCAGCTCAAAAAACATTATTGAAGTTTTAAGATTTTGTTTCCCAATGCCTTCTATGCTAAGACCTACTGTGTTGGCACCTGGGTCAAAAACACCGTTTTCACCGGTAACATCATCTTTAAACTTTAAAAGATAATTGCCGTTTTCAAGCTTAAATACATCTTTTGTTTTTCCTTCGTACACTCTATCCATTATATCTCCTCCATACTACATTAAATAAATCCTTAATATTTATTATTTTACACTTATAGTAATAAAATAACAATATATAAATGGATTTTTTTTGCATTTTGGTGTATTCTAAAAGTAAGTTTAAGGAGGAGATTTTTCATGAAAAAAATACTTTTATTTACATCAGTGTTGGCACTGATATTTATTGTTACAGGATGTAATGGTAAAGATAAAGTCAATAATGAAAATATTAATACAGGTACTAATAATAAATTACAAAATGAAGAACAGCTTTCCAATGAAAGTGTTTCAAATAATGATATAGTTTTTAATAATATTAAAACCGATCTAAATAATCCTATAGATAAAGCTTTGTCTCCACTTATGGATGCAGCTGATACTACTGTTAAAATTAATAAAGCAAGCGAGCAGTTTTATAATGCTTGGAAAAGCGAAATGGAGCATGCTGCAAATATTTGCAAGCAAAATAAGGTGTCCCGGTATTCTGATAATGAATATGCTTCAATAGAGCAGGATATTAAAAAAGCTTATGATCTTGAATTAACTTCCTCCGGGGCCGGAAGCAGCGCTGCAGGTTCTGCAATGTATAAAGCAGGGGAGCTTTACAAACAGGGAGCATACTACTATATCGCTCTTTATAAGCAGCATACAGGTCAGGAATACACGTACTTATATAAATAATTAGTTATTAATTTATGAAATGAAAATAAAAAAATATATTCATTTTATTGATACCGATTTTATGTATTGTAAATATAATAATACAGGAGGTATTAAAAATGATAAAATTCTTTTCATTCAGCGGCACAGTAATCGAAATTAATAATTTTTTGGACCAAACCGTTAATAATGCGGGATGTGATAAGCTAATATCAGTGACAGACGAAAGGGGCAGTGTTGTCAAGTTTTTAGTTACACCGGATACTTATTTCGTTAATCAAGACATGATAAAAATTGGCGACTATATAACAGGATATTATGATGGCAATGCACCGGCTATTTTAATTTATCCGCCTCAATATACTGCGCTGATTATAGCAAAGCGAAATGACAATCAAAATGTTAAAGTTGACTTTTTTAACAGACAGCTGGTAAGTTCTGATGGACAGTTAAAGCTTAACATATCTAATAACACCAAAATTATACTTAAAAACGGACAACTTTTTTTTGGAAATCCTGCAGGCAGAAACCTAATAGTGGTCTATGGTGCATCAACAAGAAGTATTCCGGCACAAACAACACCTAGTGAAATAATTGTTTGGTGCGGATGAATTTTGGGCGGACCAATTCCGCCCAAAATATTATTTATACTTAAATCTAAACTTCTGTTAATTTTTTATTGCTTCCTCTTTAATGGAAACAACAGCTATATTATTTTCATTATTCTTTAATTATTCAATGTTGATAACACACCTCTAAATATTTTCCACGGAAATAATAAGGAATACAAGTGCTTTAAATAAACTCGTAAAACCTAATGTTTTATGGGAAAGAGGAGTTATAAGACATAAAAATGCTCTTAACAAAAGTTAAGAGCATTTGAAGCAAAATATACTCCGATGTGGTGCGGATAAGAGGACTTGAACTTCAACATACATGTTTGTAAGCAAATCCGTATATTAAAAAACCTACTGTTTATGAGAAAACTTTGCCGGTAGCACATATTGAATTTATGTAGTTAATAAATAAAGTGGGTTAAAAAGTGGGTTATTTTTTGTTGCTTAATAATACATTAAAGGTGTGGTCTATCATATTGGCAGCTTTTTCAACATCGCCATCAACAACATGTCCATAAATTCCAAAAGTGTCCATCGATTTACTGTGACCAACTACCCGTTTTAAAAGTGTTTCTGGAACTGTAGACTGATTTATTGATATAAATGTGTGTCTCAGTTCATGCAAAGTGCAATTAATGCCAATAGGAACGCTGAATTGTTTCCATTTTTTAAATAAGTAATTGCTATCCAGCATTTTGCCACTTTTCCCACAAAATACATAAGGGGAGATAATACCCAAATCTTTTAACATTTCTGATTGTGCATCTAAACATTGTTGCTGTAGTGGGGTTATTGCAAAATAACGGTTGGCATTACTGTTTTTACCCGATGTAATTTCACCAAGATAATTTAGTGATTGAGTAATGTGAATAATTCCATCCTTAATATTTTCTTTTGATAGCGCACATAATTCTCCACGTCGTAAACCAGTAAGAACAAAAAACCTAAAAGCATGTATATAAAAATTATCATTATATTCTTTACTAAATAATTTTTTTAAGTCTTCTGGCTGTAAAATGTGCTTTTCTTTAGAAATAGCATTCTTGGGTATTGTTAAATCATCACAAGGTAATAAATCATATCCGCATTTTTTTGCGTATTTTCTAAAGTTTGATATAGCACCTCTAATATTTTTTAGTGTCTTTTTACTCCGTCCTGCTTTATATGCTGAGTTAATACAATCTTGCCACATTTGACACGTTATACCATTCAAGCGCCTATGTTCAAGTTGTGGCTTTAACCATACGCGCCCCAAAGAATCGAGATTTTTATAATTAGAAGTGCTTGTTAATAATTTGGTTTCTGCAAGATATTTTTGGTAAGTAGTCCAAAACCTTGCATTATAATTTGCAACATTCTGTTTTAACCATTTATCGGCTTTCTTTTCACATTCAATTTTACCTTTTTTACCCTCTTTAGAAGATGTAAATGTTTTTCTAACACCGTCCTTTTGAACTTTAATTTGCCAGCGGTTATATTTCTCTAACCATGCGGCTTCATTTATTCTCATATTATAAATCACTCCTTAAAATGTTTAAATTAAAGAGTGTGTGTGGTA
>CAJUEF010000042.1:0-237 GCA_910585035.1 uncultured Christensenellaceae bacterium
CTAATCCAATGGAAATAATAAAAGGCATGCTTAAAGCCTGTGATGCAGCGGTTGAAGGTCTTCACAATCTTAGCCAGCCTGTATCCGGCAAACAGTCCATTGCCCAGGTTGCTTCCATTTCAGCTGGTGATGAAACCATTGGCGCTCTTATTTCCGATGCTATGGAAAAAGTCGGTAACGACGGTGTAATTACTGTTGAGGAATCCAAAACCATGAAAACCGAGCTGGTAGTTGTTG
>CAJUEF010000042.1:247-3359 GCA_910585035.1 uncultured Christensenellaceae bacterium
AGGTATGCAGTTTGACAGAGGATATTCTTCAGCTTATATGGTAACCGATACGGAAAAGATGGAAGCCGTTCTTGATAATCCTGTAATACTTATTACAGATAAGAAGATTTCCAACATTCAGGAAATTCTTCCTCTTCTTGAACAGGTTGTTGAGGCTAACAAAAAGCTTCTTATTATCTCTGAGGATATTGAGGGTGAAGCTCTTGCAACCCTCGTTGTAAACAAACTTCGCGGCACCTTTAACTGCGTTGCTGTTAAAGCTCCAGGCTTTGGTGACAGACGCAAAGAAATGCTTAAGGATATTGCAATTTTAACAGGCGGTCAGGTTATTTCCGAAGAGCTTGGCATGGATCTTAAAGATGTAAATATAAACCAGCTTGGCACAGCAAAGCAAGTTAAGGTTGACAAGGAAAATACCACTATTATTGAGGGTGCAGGTGTACCTGAAGAAATTAAAAACCGCATTTCATCCATTAAAACACAAATTGATGAAACCACTTCCGAATATGACAGAGAAAAGCTTCAGGAACGTCTTGCAAAGCTTTCCGGAGGAGTTGCCGTAATCATGGTTGGTGCTGCAACAGAAACAGAAATGAAAGACGCTAAACTGAGAATTGAAGATGCTCTTGCATCAACAAGAGCAGCAGTTCAGGAAGGCTTTGTTCCGGGCGGTGGAACAGCTCTTGTATCCGTTTCCGGTAATGTAAGCGACGTTATGAATAAAACCGAGGGCGATGTTAAAACAGGCGTATCCATTGTTCTTAGAGCTCTTGAAGAACCAATCCGCCAAATTGCTACAAACGCAGGACTTGAAGGCTCTGTTATAGTTGATAAAATAGTTAACTCCAACGAAAAATATTTTGGTTTTGACGCAGCTAAAATGGAATATGGAAACATGGTTGAAAAAGGTATCACAGACCCTACAAAAGTTTCCAGAAGCGCTCTTCAAAATGCTGTCAGCATCGCTGCAATGCTGCTTACAACAGAAAGCATTGTTACAGATATTCCTACCGAAGAACCTCCTATGATGCCTCAGGGCGGCGGAATGCCTGGCATGTATTAAAGAAAACGTATTTTATATAAAGTAAACAAAAAATCCCATTCTTTTGAATGGGATTTTTTTAATTATAATATAATAAAATATACTTGATAAACCGAGTTATAAATAACAGCTTTTATTAGAAAAAAGTAAAAATATTATATTTAATATGCCTAAAATTTCAAAAACAAATCTATATCACAAATATTCGCAATGTGGTTATATAGACTTTAATCTATTAATTTTTCCCTTTTTATTATATTCTTTTTCCGCCTGCAAATTTATCAATTTTTCTTTAACTTCTTTTAACATGTCCTTTGTTTTTGCCACCACATCCTTTTCACATATGCCTTGCTTTTCCCATTCAGATACTTTGGCAAAATCCTTTTCTAAAAAAGCAATTACTTTTTTCATATCTTCTAATGTATTGGCTGCATTTATTTGTGCTGTTCTCTTTTCAAAATTAACTATCATAGTTGGTCTACCAAATGTAAATTCAGCATTTCCATCACCATCTATATACATTTGAAATGAAAGTATGCTTTCTTCCTCATTTTCCACTTTTTCAAGCTGTCTATCAGCATATCTAAGCATTCCTTCTAAGCCTGAAAGCTCAATTTTATCATACATACACTTTTGAAGGTATTTTTCTGAAATAAATACTTTCGTGCTGGTAAAACTATAATATTTATTTCTTAAATATATTTCAAGTTCTTCAAAAATGTAAAACGATTTATCCTCTTGTATATTATTTATCCCTAATTTAATCACTGCAATTTCCTCTCTTAATGTGTGCCCATATATTACAGCAGATTTATCCATTATTTTTACCTCTCGCTGTTTTCCCACATTCAATTCTTTATAAATATTATTATTAAAATTATAATATACACATAAACTTATTTTCATATTATCATACTTTCTGTAAAACTTTACTATATTATTCAAAAAAACAGGACATATATTATAATTATTGTCCAACTAACGTGAAATATAATAACTTAAATTAAAACCGTTTATTATATTTACACAAAAATGCTTCCTGTTTCCCTCTCATTACTTTTATCCATTTTACCTGTTATTCTTTTCTTTGCTATCTGCTCCTTTTTTTCCTTTGTCTGCATCTTTCTAAGACCTATATTTGCAGATCTAAGCATACGCTTTACCTGATTTACAACACTTTTATCACACGCATTAATTCTTTCTCCGGCTTTAACCTGTGCAAGTTCTGATTTTAAAATAGAAATAACCCTTTTCATGTCTCCTGATGTCCTCGCTGCAGCAAGTTGAGCCATTCGTCTTGCTGTGTTAACATTAATAGTTATCTTCATAGAAAAGGTTGAAACATTTCCATCGCCATCAATAAACATTTTAAAAAACTGAGGACCTGTTCCCTCTTCTTTGCGCTTTAAAACCTGATCAGCATATCTTAGCATACCTTCAAGTCCTGAAAGCTCCAATTCATCATTAATACATTTTTGCAAATACAATCCCGAAACAAAAACAGTTCCATTTTTAAAGCTTTTATAACTGCTTAAATATGCTTCTAAATCTAAAATATCACAAAACTTACTATTATAAGTTTTATGTAATTCTTTACAATCATTAGAATTCTGCTCAGCTTCCTTGTCCTTCACTTCTTTATTATCCACTGTGTCTACACATTCTGTGTTTAAAGGCTCATATATATAGGACTTGTTGTAACAGGTCGATTTTGATGAAGTAACCATTTACAGTACCTCTTTATTTTCATAGTTATTACATATAATTTTAATCGAAAGAAACTTATTTTTTCTTAAATATTTTAATTTAATTTAACTCACATAATATTTGCCAATTGCCATGTGGTTTTATTTGCTATATAATTATAAATATAAAATTCATTTGAAAGAAGAGATATTTTATGTCATTTGATTATAAAAAAGAATATAAAGAATTTTATCTTCCTCCTAAAAAGCCGGTTATTATAGATATTCCTAAAATGAATTACATTGCTGTTAAAGGTCATGGAAATCCCAATAATGAAGAGGGTGAATATAAAAGCTCCATAGGTCTGCTTTATGCAATTGCTTT
>CAJUEF010000042.1:3415-4807 GCA_910585035.1 uncultured Christensenellaceae bacterium
AAAGGCGATTATAAAATTGACGGTTATTTTCCCTATGTCGTTCCGCCCCTTGAAGGCTTTTGGTGGCAGGATAACACTAATGTAATTGATTACTGCCGTAAAGATGATTTTAACTTTATTTCTCTTATACGCCTGCCTGATTTTGTTAAAAAAGATGACTTTAACTGGGCTATAAAAGAAGCAACAGCAAAAAAGAAAACTGACTTTTCAAAAGTTGAATTTTTTACATATAACGAGGGCTTATGCGTTCAGTGCATGCATATTGGTTCTTACGATAATGAACCGGCAACCATTGCAGCTATGGAGGATTTTGCCAATAATCAAGGCTATGCCATTGATATTAGCAACGAAAGAATGCACCATGAAATTTATCTCAGCGACCCTCGCAAATGCAAGGTTGAAAATATAAAAACTGTAATAAGACACCCAATAAAAAAGGTTAAACCATGATACATACCAGCTTTGGGTTTTCATATATAGGGCTTATTTGGCTTCTAATGCTTATTATCCCCAACATTCTTTGGACTAAAAATATTCCTGAAGGCTATTCTTCCAAGGAAGAAAACAAAATACTTATTGTATTTGAAAAATTAGGTGAAACACTAGTGACAGTTTTTGCTCTTATTTTTAATGACTTTAATTTAAAGTCTAAAGGTTTATGGACAATTTTTCTCACACTGTCATTTATATTAATGCTTCTGTATGAATACTGGTGGCTGCGCTATTTTACAAGTAAAAAAACTTTAAAGGATTTTTACAGCAGTTTTTTAGGTATTCCCGTAGCAGGAGCTACACTTCCTGTGCTTGCATTTCTATTCCTTGGCATATACGGTAAAAACATATTTATGCTGATTTCTGTAATAATTCTTGGAATAGGTCATATAGGAATTCATTTACAGCATTTAAAAAAATTAAAAATTTTTAAATAAAGATTTTCCCTACTTCTCTTTTAGAAAAAAGAGAAGTAGCAAGAGAAAACCTTATTATACATTTGCTTTATAAACTTACTCCCTTTTCTAAATTGTGTATCCACTGAAAATGAGCATATAAATATGCATTGTGGATAGCAGGTAAATATATT
This sequence comes from uncultured Christensenellaceae bacterium, assembly GCA_910585035.1. Classification (GTDB taxonomy): domain Bacteria; phylum Bacillota; class Clostridia; order Christensenellales; family MGBC116941; genus MGBC116941. The sequence continues at coordinate 4,497 of CAJUEF010000042.1, forward strand.
ATAATTTAAATATATAACCAAGAAATTATAGTGGAGGCTATTATGCTTGATACAATACCTAGCGAAGAACAAATGACAAGTTTAGTTGGAAACTCTTTATATGAGATATGGAATAAATTACGTGCTTTAATTGATGAAAAATATGATATGGATTGTTTGTGGAATAAAGGTGGTAAAGCATGGACATATGAATATAAATACCGTCGAGGTGGTAAAACTCTATGTGCTTTATATGCAAGAGAAAACTGTATAGGATTTATGATTATCTTAGGAAAAGATGAACGCTTAAAATTTGAACAAGATAGAGAAAA
>CAJUEF010000043.1:0-2657 GCA_910585035.1 uncultured Christensenellaceae bacterium
TATTCATCTTATCACTTACTCCTCCTCTTGTCAATACCTTTTAACAAAAAATTTTGAAAAATTTTATTTTTTAAATTTATGTGCACTTTCAAACACAAAAACCGGCTTATCCAAATGAAATGAATATAGTATTAAGTTTTACTGAAAAATCATTAAAAATGCCTTAGGCTTAAATAATAAATATAGCCGTTAAAATTAATCCCTCGAACATAGTTTAAACAGAATTATACAAGTACTTAATAATATTAATGAATTATGCCATCTTTGTTATTTATATATTTGAAGTCATTATTTACATTTATCACATCATATTATATAATTTTAATACTATTTAATTTGTCATTTTTTAATTTATTCTTAAATAGTATTAATATTTCAAAGGGGAACTGATATGAAATTTAAAAAAATTTTATTTTTACTCGCAGCCGCATTTTTTTCACTGGCACTTTTCAGTGCGGTGTCTACTGCCAATGCCCAAACTATTGATAATCTGAATCCAAGTGATAAAGATTCTTTGTACAATGCAGTCATAAACGCAAAAAACGGCGATGTCTTTGACCTTAAGGGCCAATCATTTATGATTAATGCTCACAATAGCAATACAGAACCATGGATTATAGACAAAGCTATTACCTTTCAAAATGGAACTATTAATTGTCGTCGCTCTGGAATTATTTTAGGTGCAGACGTTACTTTCAATAATATTGAGTTTATGTTCCCAAACACGGTAAGAAACGTTATTGCTGCCAACGGCTACACCCTCACATTAAACAGTGTACGCACTTCTACCAGCGCACAGCAAGCTCATTTGTTTTGCGGCGGTATGATTGCAGACAACAATCAAATAGGCTATCTTACTCTTCCAAGCTCCGGTCCCCACGGAAAAGTAATAATTAATGGTTCAAATGTTTATTTGGGAAATATTTATGCAGGCCATATCTCCACAAACGGAAAACAAAAGGTGTATTCCATTCCTGCAACAATTTCTGTAAACGTCACCGGTTCAAGCAGCATAGGTATGAGCAAAACTGACGTTATTTCTGGAAATACATATTCGATTGAAGAAGGCATTTATGCCAGCGGAGCTATCGAAACTCCAAGTCCTGGTATCACTTTTGATCCGGATTATGTTCAAATGCCTCCTTTGCCTATTGAATCATTTCCTGCAGCTTCAACAGTCAGCGGCAAAGTTACAATTAATATTTCAGGTAATACAGTAAAACGAATAAACGGCTCAACTTCTTCCTCCGATAGCAACTCTGAAGTAATATTTAGTGGATCAGAAAACCTTATAAGTAGCATTACCTTTAAAAATATCGGCTCTCTTAATGTTAAATCAGGCAAATTAGAGCCAAGCTCTTCAAGCAACCTGGAAAATACAAATATTAATATATCCTCGGGAGCAAAGCTAGGTCTTATCCAGCTTGCTGCAAACGTATTCACAGAAGTAAAAGACTTTTCAAGTAACGGAACAGTAATTTTGTCCAAAACGCAACAGCTCTTAATTTATGGCAATGCCAGTGGTAACACTAAAGTGGGCATAGGAGGCAGTGCATATAACACGGATAATTCGTCTTTGGCGCCAACAGAAAACTTTACATATGTAAATGCAACCATGGGTTCTGATAACGCCACTTTTACTCTCCTTCCATATCCTGGCAGCAACTTTATTCTTGAACACGATGGCAGAGGCGGATGGGCAGCCAAAGCCAAGCAGCCAACATCTGAGCTCACATTTACAGACAGTGATAATTTCAATATTCCTGCTTCAACAGTAGGCACAGCTATAAAAGATATTAAAGTTTCTGATGCCGTTAGTGGAGGCATTCCCCCTTATATTTATTCTGCGCAAAATTTACCTGCGGGTATTAATATAAACAATAACACAGGTGTCATTTCAGGAACCCCTACAACAGCTTCAAAGGGCGGCACTGCAACTATCACAGTAACCGACAGCGCTTCTGCTTCTAAGAGCATTGCTATAACTTATAGTGAAATCACGCAACAGTCCACCGTGCCTGTCAAGCATAGCATAACCGTAAGCGCCTCCCCAAATACAGGCGGAAAAGTAACTTCTTCAGTAACCTCCGCTCAAAAAGGTGATACAGTAAGCATTACAGCAAACGCAAACAGCGGATGGCGCTTTACAGGCTGGAAAGTATTGTCAGGAGGCGTATTAATCAATAATAGCTCATCTGCTTCCGCCACTTTTACAATGTCTGATGCAGCTGTAAACATACAGGCTGTTTTCGAAACAGCATCTGGTGTTCTTAACGCACCGACAGGTGTATCCACATACAAATATGATGCAACCAGAATTGGCGTTAAGTGGAATGCCGTTCCCGGCGCTTCTCAATATGAAGTGTGGCGTTCAACCAGTGAAAATGGTACTTATACAAAAATTGTCACTTTAACAGGCACAACCTTAGGTAACAGCAGTATAACCTTTGGCACACGCTACTACTATAAGGTGAGAGCAAAAAGCGGAACTGCCTACAGCCCATTCTCCTCTGTTTCAAGCTTTGTTCTCAATCTCTCACAGCCTGCAAACTTGTCCACATACAAATATGACGCGACTAGAATTGGCGTTAAGTGGAATCCTGTTCCCGGCGCTTCTCAATATGAAGTGTGGCGTTCAACCAGTGAAAATGGTACTT
>CAJUEF010000043.1:2757-4641 GCA_910585035.1 uncultured Christensenellaceae bacterium
GGTAACAGCAGTATAACCTTTGGCACACGCTACTACTATAAGGTGAGAGCAAAAAATGGCTCTGCTTACAGTCCGTTTTCCTCTGTTTCAAGCTTTGTTCTAAAGCCATAAGATTACAAATATGAAAAGCAGTAGATAACAATAACTCAGTATAGTTACACCTTTAAAGTTTACTGAAACTTAAAAGTTTTTTTAAATCTAAAAAGCACCTTTTTAAAGGTGCTTTTTAATATCTTAATTTTCATAATAATATTCTGCTATTCTCAAAAAACTTTTCTCATCGAGAATCCCCTTGAATTATGATCCAAGGCAGATATATCCTCCTATGTCAATAACCCCATATCTTTCAGCAAGCTGATAAAATTCACGTAATAGGATTAAAAAACGGTATACACAAGAAAATATCCTCGTGCATACCGTTTTTCAAAATTACTGGTTTTCTACCCTTTAAAACCAAGATGGAAGCGCCTTTTGGAACCAAGGGTAAAACGTGGTTTACTGAATATGGAAGCGACTAATGAGATGACTCAAAGTCCGTGACTGTTGGGATAACTCTTTGGAAATAGCCGCACTTCTTTCTGCAGCGTCAGAATTGTCCTGAACCACTGCGGATATTTCCTTAATTCCGGATTCCACCAGTGAAATCATTTCAGACTGTTGTACACTTGCAGCGGCAATCTCATCCATTAATGTTTTAATAGACTGTATGCAGTTATAGATGTCCTGCATAGCGGAAACTGCCATATCTGTGGATTCCGTTCCGGTCTTGGCGCCCTAAATAGAATGGCTTATAAGTTCAATAGACCTCCGTGGCATTATCACGAACCATAAAGACCCATCCTCTGTCCTTTAGATACTTGTAGACCACTAACTGATTAACACCGTTCTCATCCCTGTAAGAATATGTATTGGCCTCTGTGCCGCCGTCTGCCTGGATACGCTGAATGATTTCCAAGTAACCGGCGTCAGTTGTCTGAGTATTTAGCAGTGCATCGTCCTCGTGGTATAGATAAACTCCCGTGTCCACATTCAAAAACACATATTCGCTGTCAGGCAGCCCCTTAATATTTAAGTCCAGCAGCGAGTCCATGAGATTGCTGGCGTATACCCCTGCTCCTACATAGCCAATACACTTTTGACCATCAAAGATAGGGTAGTACATAGACAGGATCATGCTGCCGGTGCCGGGAGATTTCATTATACCCAGGTTTGTCAGCTCCTATTTGGCCAGAATCGTATTTTGAAAACTCCTCAGCGAATCCCCCGACCGGGTGGTCATACCAATTGCACCCTTAGAGGTATGGGTTAGGACATGAGTGTCCGGGGTAGCAATGTATAAACCCTCGAACACGCCTTTTACAGTGGCAAAATTCTCTGTATACTTCTGGGCCTGCTCCAGAAGCTGCGGATCCCCCGGATTTAAAAGCAAATCACGGGCCTCACGGCTCAGTGCGAAAGCAGTCATATATTCCTCTGCGGAAAGCACATACTCATTGATAATAGCGGCTCTGGATTCTACCGCGTCGGTCATTTGGTTAGTAATATCTCTTTTGACCATTGAGGCAACATTGGTAGATACTACCAGCCAAAGAAGTGTCATCCCCACCAGTGTGATAATTGTCGTAATAATTCCTATTCATGCGGCAAGCTTTTTGTTTTCAATAAATCGAATAGCAACTCCACTCCATTGGAAATAGTTTTAAGGTCAATATCTTTCTAACATAATATAAACCATATTTCCCTAAATATCAAGAATCTTCCAAGCCTCTGCAGACGATGTTTTGATAGTAACGGCAAGCAATGGTTTAGTATAGTTTGCTAGTGTCTTGCCGTCCTTTTTAACAGAAAGAATATCCTTTGAAAGCCTGCCTATTGCGTCATATT
>CAJUEF010000044.1:0-584 GCA_910585035.1 uncultured Christensenellaceae bacterium
TGCCCATAAGGGCAAAAACAAGGGAAAATACATAGCAATTCACTGTATGAGGCTCGAAAAGCCTTGAAAAATAGGGAAAGTTCAAGAAATACATCTGCAAATTCAGATTTGTAAGGAGGATTACAAAATGGATTTTAAACTTATACCTATTGAAAAGGAAGATGTGGTTAATTATAAAAAGGATATGCAAGAAGCATTTCAAAAAGGTGCAATGCAAGAGTTTAATAATTTAAATATTGAAATATTATCAGAAAAGGATATTGAGGAATCTTTATCTAAAAAAGGTACAGTAGCTTACAAAGCAGTAGTTGATGGAAAAATGTCAGGAGGTGTTATCATAGTTATAGATGAAACCACACAGCATAATCATCTTGATTTTTTATATGTTAAATATGGTATCCAAGGCAAAGGAATTGGTCAAAAAATATGGAATTAAGTTAAAAGATTATATCCAAAAACAAAAGCATGGGCAACATTTACACCATATTTTGAAAAAAGAAATGTTCATTTTTATATCAATCGTTTAGGATTTCACAAAGTTGAATTTTTTAATCCTAGACATAAAGGCCCAAAAACTCCAGATG
>CAJUEF010000044.1:594-4135 GCA_910585035.1 uncultured Christensenellaceae bacterium
AGATGATATGATAGGTGAAGATTACTTTTTTCGTTTTGGAAAGGTGATGGAATAATAACTCATAAATTTAAGGTTTTCAAATTTTTATTTGTCTTTAAGTTTTTTGCTTTCATATTTATATAAAAACTTTTTCATTTATAAAATAACTTAATTTTAACATACTAATTGAAAATAATAAAAAATCCCATTTTAAAAAATAGGATTTTTATTATCAAATTAATTTTTTAGTTTTCCATTTCAATAAAATATCTGCTACTTAAAAATAATTCCGTTCTTTTCCGAATCTTTAAGCAAAAATATAGCAATAACCATAATTATCAGCTCGTAAATTCCAAAAGTAAACCAAATTGCATTTGCTCCAAAAATTCTCGGCAAAAGCAATATTACCGCAGTGTTTATTACAAGTCCCCTAAGTATGTTTATTATTACTGCCTGCTTTGTGCGTTTTGTTGAATAAAGATATGCAGATATAAGCACGTTAATGGACATTACAATAAATCCCCATGCGTATAACGGCATTTTTGCAAGAGTAAATTCAAGCGTTGCTTGATCTGCCCCAAAAAGATGGCATATAGGACCGCCTATAAACATTAGCAATATAGTAATTATAACACTGCCGGTAAAGTTCATAATTATTCCCATCTTGAAATAATACTTTAAGTCATCAGCATTTTTAGCGCCATAGCTCTGCCCAAAAAGAGGCTGCAAACCTTGCCCTGTTCCATAAAATACCGCCAGGGAAAAAGATGCTACATAGGATATAAGAGAAAAAGCGTTTACACCAATATCCCCTATCATCCATACTAACATAAGATTTGTGCATAAAATTGCCACAGGTCCTGAAAGCTGCGAAATTCCTTCAGGTAATCCCCTAACAAATATCTTGCGCAAAAGAGCTGCATCCATTTCCGGCTTAAAGAAATGCAGCTTTCCTTTTTTATGCAGAAAATGCACCAAAACAATGAGCATGGAAATAGTTTGTGAAACTCCTGTTGCAATAGCAGCGCCCTTTAGTCCCCATCCAACAGGGAAGATAAGCAGCCAGTCACCAAATATGTTACAAACCGTTCCTATAATAACTGCTGCCGCAGAAATATTTGGTGAACCATCGTTAGTGCAAAATTGCTGAAGCTGCATTCCCAGCCCTGCCGGTACTAAAAACAGACAATACCAAAACATATAATCTTTAGTAAGCTGATGGAACTCGCCCTGCGCGCCCATAATAGTGCAAATAGAGTCAGCAAAGATTATCCCAATAAGGCTAAGAACTGCCGATATAAACACATTTGCAACCACCGCATTCATAAAATCTTTATTTGCACCATCAATATCGCCTCTGCCAAGGCGTATAGCAACAATTGTAACTCCTCCTACTGTTGTGAGCATATTCATTGCGCCAACCAGCATAACAAAAGGCATCGCCAAATTAACTGCACCCAATCCGTTTGTTCCAACGCCATGGCCAACAAATATTCCGTCAATAATAGTAAACAAGAAAAAACAAATACTGCTCATAGTGGCAGGCAAAACAAATTTAATAATATTCTTCTTTCTTTCGTCCATTTTCTTAAACCTCCCTATAAATAATTGATTGGCAATTGCATTTCTTTAACAGTTAACGTATACTATAATAAAGCATCCTATAATGGGAGAGTCAAGAATTATTTTATGAAAAATAAAAAACTTTTATCAATTGGAGAACTATCCCGTCTAAGTGGCGTTCATATAAAATCCCTTCGCTATTATGACAGTATTGGCGTTCTTCCCCCTGCATATGTTAATCCTGAAAATGGATACAGGTATTATTCTTTTAATCAGGTATATTTGGTTGACTGTATACAACTATGTGTTGAACTTGGAATTCCTTTAAAAGAATTTCATAATTTTGTCTCTGATGACAAACAAACAATTTACTACGATAAACTTTTCAGTCACGGTAAATTGCTTGCAACAGAAAAAATCAGCCAAATACATCAGCATCTTGACGTTCTTGACCAGGTCCAAAAAGAAATGAAACGCTCTGTACAATTAGAAAAACACATACCAAAGCTTTTTAATTTAGAAGAAAGGGTATGCTGGGTATCTCCTTACAACGGAAAAGGAATTGATAGTTTTAATTTAGATTTAAAAAAACTTTTCTTTGAGCTTAATGATATTGGTATACCAACTTTAAGCAATGAAGTGGGTATAGTGCAAATGTGGAAAAATGGTTTGTCCAATCAATATATATATATGGCTCTGGAAACAAATATTGATTCAAGTATGGATTTCACAAGAACTCTTGTATTTCCAAAAGGAAAATACCTTTGTATGGAATGCAACGGCGATGACATTGAGCATCCCGAACAAATATTTCCAAAAATAAAAAACACCGATGCAATAATAATTGAAACAGAAATGCTTCTTCAAAGCTATAATTTTATAAAACCCAGATATGAAATAAGATGTTTTATATTTTAAGTGCATTTAATTTTCTGAAAAGCTTAAATTTCCTTTTATCCAGTTAACCGTCAACGAAAAAAACTCTCTCACCATATAATGGGGCATTAAAATAAAATTGCAATCAGCTGATATGCCGTAAATTTTATAGTCTGTTTCTTTATTTCCCCCTCGTTCCCTTTCTTTTTTAGCAATAGACATTGAGCGAAACAAATGAAAATTATTAGTAACCACTGCCACGCTTATTTCCTTTTTATTTATTTCTCTTATATATTTAAAACTGTATTTAAGATTTTCAACGGTACTAGTTGATTTATCCTCCATAATAATCTGAGAACTGTTAATTCCTTTGTTAACAAGCCAATTCTTCATACATTCCGCTTCACTTATAATTTCATTACTTCCTTGCCCTCCGGAAACTATAACTAGAGTATCCGGGTTTTCTTTAAGATAATTATAAGCGCTAATAAGCCTTTGCTCTAAAGCCAGAGACGGACTATTGCCATTTACTTTAGTGCCTAAAACAATTAAACAATCTAAATTGCTTTGGGCATTTGTATGCATTCCATATAATATAAATCCCTCAACAATTATAAATAATCCAAGTAAAAACAGTGAGCATGTTTTTAAAAAAAAGACGAGTTTACGAGGCATTTTATTTATCTGCGGCAATTTATCCCGATATGCCAAAAGAGCAAAGACCACAGCAATAAAAAACCAAAAACCCAGCATTGAAACGGAAAATCCATTTAGCAAGCCAATGCTAATAAAATAAACAAAACTTATCGCTGACAAAAATATATAGACTTTTTTCTTCATTATTAAGCCTTTCATAAAAGATATTTACAGCAAACACTTATGTAACTTTATTTTTACTCTACAACATTTTTTAACAAAAAACAATATCTCCATTATATGCGGTAAAATGCAATTATGCTATGTTTTATATGCTTGCTGATAAACGTTTGATTTAAGCAACTAATTTTAAACTTTAAAATTTTAATTTATTTTATAAAAAAATAAAAGCTCTTAAAATTAAGAGCTTTTAAAATAGAAAACCGGCGGCTACCTATGCTTCCAAGCAGTTGCCCGCTAAGTACTG
>CAJUEF010000045.1 GCA_910585035.1 uncultured Christensenellaceae bacterium
CCTGCTTTTTACACTCCTCCACTAACCTTACTGCATACTCCTGCACCTTCGGATGTAGCTTCTCAATTCCTCTTGCCACTTTCTTCCTCCTTAATTTTGTATTAAAAAAGCACCGTCATTTGACAGCGCTTATTTGCTTTGTAGTATCTCATTATATTAAATATTGAAACGTTCCCGATATTCTAGTGCTGTTTTGCAGCCAAGTTGTATTTGCCGCCTGTACGCTGCGGGAAGTACCGCTGTTTCCATAAATATCAAACCTCAGCCCGTTTTGCATTAATACCAATGTTTGAGGCGATGGCACAGACCCAACCTGTTTAAGGTTAAGAGCGTTTAAAACACCGTTGCACATTGTTGTATTAAACGCAGGCGGCGCAGGGAGGTTACTTAGAACCAGCGTTATTGGCGAAGTAGGAACGGTCCCGCTAAAGGTAAAGTCAAACATTACAGTGCATAAGTTACCGCATATAGAATAATAGGATTGACGGGTTATATAGCCTATATTCGTATCATTTACCAGTCTTAAATCTGCCTTCCCCGATTTAATTGACCCTGCGCTTTCGGGATATAATACCAGACTTCCTTTACAATCCTTATATTCCTTTGTAAATAATCCATCTTGTATTGGATATGCAATATGTACAGTCGTTTCATCCAGGTCAAAGCAATAATCAGCTTGGGTCTCCACTGTTTCTCCAGGATACATAACAGAATAATCCTGATACTCTGCATTAAGATATATCTTAGAGCGCACCCCCTTTAGAATAACAGTATTAGCAGAATTAGTTACATTGCCTGTTTCCACATCTTCCAAAGTGACGTTACTGTCATAAGATACAATATTACCCACACCACCAATATCACGCCCTATCCTGCCTGTAAGTTTGATATTACCGCAATTGTTTACAGTAATAAAGCTGCTGAAAGTCGGCTGAATCTCTTTGCTGAATGTTACTATAGCCTTTGCACTAATATTGTTTAATTTTATATGTTTTCGTGCTGTATCATTAACATATATGTTTAATTCGCCGTTATTAAAGTCGTAAAATTCTATAGGTGTATCGGTAGTCCATCCTCCCGCTCCTGAACTACCCTCAAATCTAATGACAAGCCTGTTTCCTCCAATGTTTTTTGGCATATTCTCAATTTGAGATAAAACTGACTGTTTGGACATTGTACCAATATCAAAAACTATTGTAGTGTTTTTATCCAAAGTTTTAGCTCTTATATCGTCTATCTGAGTTTGCAGGTGTCCTGCCATAGTATCGTCAATGGCTGCACCCACTAAGTCTAAATATCTGTTTAAGGCGTCCTGATACTGATTGAATAGGCTGGTAGTATCAAAGCTGCCAAACACAGGCATATAACCACATAAACTTGTATTAGACCTTAAATCGGTTATTTGTGACTGGGTTATTTCCATACTTAACTTGGTTACATATACGTCAGCTAATGCAATATCATAAATATCTCCCGACCGTGTTACAGCAGGAGCAACAGGACTTGTTGCTGCTGTTCCCTTTATAACATATGGAACAATATGTCTCCTTGCTCTGTCAAGTCTCATTACTATTCTGTCTATACGGTCCAGGTTTTCAGCCATATATAAGCTAACCTGTGTGTCCTCTTTTAGCTGGCGTATTTTGCCTTTAATTATACATCCGCCTGACTTTATTACTATCGACATGCCCTGACCGGCTATAACCTGTAATCCTGTAGAGGGATTAGGGTATACCCCATGTTCCATACCTGTAATCATTTCCAAGTAATCCGAAAATTCATCACTGCTTGCGTTTCTGTCTAAATTATCTATACCTGCATTATCAAAGGGAAAACCATATTCATACATTTTTTATCGCCTCCTTATCTTTTGCCGTCCCCAAACGGCGTCTTGTCTTACTGTGTTGTTTTCCTTTGCCTGTATAAGTTCCACAACCCTTTGAATACTCTCTATTCCGCTTTTTTTATCTACAAAGTATCTGAGCTCGCCAATGGTTAAATTAATAGCCGGAATAATGTCGCACTCCTCTGCAACCTTATATTCCTGCAACTTTTTAATGCCACGCTGTACAAGCATTTCCTCATATTCCTCCTGTGGTATTTCAATGATTTCGCCATCATCATTTTGTATTTCCGATTGTAAATCTCTTGCGTCCACCCAAAGCTCCAGTTTTTCATCCTTAGGGTCTTCCCTTAAATCAACGGTTACTATTGTCCTTGGCTGTCCCTCCTGCACTTCTCCGGCAACATAAGCAAAGTTGCGAATATCACTGTTGTCATGGGTGTATTTAAAGCTGGTAATATTCTCAAAGTTTTTGGACATAGGAACAAAAGAGCTGTTGTCTGCCCCTTGGTAAACACGAAATATAATCTTATCATTTATATAGTCATATATAACCTCGCACCCTAAATCCTGAGTTTCCAGTAAGCTATCGCAAAATTCCATAAGGTTATCCCCTGTTACCTGTATTGTAACGGGGCTGCCAAGCCCCTTGTTTTCCTCAACGATTATTCTTTGCCCTGCAAATTCACTTACCAAGTCTTTAACTATTTGCTCCGGCGTTTTTTTATAGAAAGCTTTTGTATATGATATAACCTTGTTGGCAAGGAGCTGCTTTAAAAGCCTGCCTGTATATATAACACGGTTATCTTCTATAACAGTCTTTTCCACTATTCCCACATTACCGCCGGCAAATTCATCCATATAGCAATACCGCATATTTGGTATTACATTAGAAACATAGAGTTCAAAGTTTCCGCATGAAAAGTATTTCTGATGAAGTATAAGACTTTCATATTTATCCACTTCTGCTATTGGTGTAAAGTTTTCATTCAACGCTTTAATTGTTAATCACCAGCCCGTTAGTATATTTAGGCACGTAATAAAGAATAACGTCAAGGTTTGTTTGTCCTTCCTCAGCCGAATATTCAAGTAAGTTATCCCCTGTGCTTATATTAAAAAAGGTGCTTTGCCTGTTTATGGAGTTAAATATATCCTGCTTGTTTAGCTTTACATATTTGCTGCCCTCAATAGTTGATATTTCCAGCTTGTCCCCTTGTTCCATGTCTGTTAATATTTCAAGGTATTCACCTGTACCCAAATGGGAGAATTTAATGTTTTTTGCGATTCCCTTTATAGCCTTAAAAATTATCTTAAAGCCCACATTTGCATCTCCTTTATTTTGGAATACTGTCCTACTGTTATATATGCGGTAGCCTGTGGAAAAACCGTGAGTGGCGGTGGAACTCCAAGGAAAACCAAACATAGGCTGTATGCCGGCTAAGTTTTTACCAAAATCGTAAACGTCATAAAAATACGGGTCACTACAATAAAACTGCAAGATTAAAACGGGGATTTCATATAAATTACCCCGCTGCTCTCTTGCAATTTTAGACAGTTCACAAACGCAGTTTATTTTACGTTTTCCAATATATAAGGTGTGTTCACGCTTTGAGGCAAAATACCTTTGCAGCATATCACCATTAGCATTATCAATTTTTATTTTTATACTTATTACCCTGCTTTCCTTACTCTGCCCTAGTATAATATTTCCATCAGCTCCCGCATTTTTGGCAGTTTCATAGTTTACGGATGTTTCTGTTAGTCCCTCGCACTGTAATATTTTTTTATCGAATATAACCTCATGGTTAAAGTCCAGCTTAAAAT
>CAJUEF010000046.1 GCA_910585035.1 uncultured Christensenellaceae bacterium
TCCATCTCTCTCACCTCCTTAATCGTCCCATAGCTCACATGCCACGTATGCGGCTATCACTATTGCCACCAGTGCCATTACATAATCAAAAAATGTCATACGTTTGTCCTCCTTATTGAGCAGTTACCACACACACTCTTCTTTATGCCGACAGCTTTTCTAAAGCTGCCTCAAAAATCACTTTTAGCAATTCTATAGAACTTGAAGAACACTGACTATATGACCGCATTTCCTTTCCGTCGGTACGAGAGAAATACTCGGGTATTTTGCTGTAATCCTCATTTATTAAATCCATTATGAAATACGCTTCATCCATGCTCCACGGCAATTTATTATTCATCCTTGACGATATATAACTTGTTGAGCGGCTCATAAGCTCGCTTAGATATTCATATGTAATATCTTTTGACATCAAAGCTCGGTGCAGTTTATGGTTTTTCATTTGTTCACCCCCTACCTTATCTTGTTGGTTTTTGTAACTATTTCCCTTATAATGTAATTACTGGTATGGCAGTACCTAGTAATTATGAAAGGAGCATAGCTGTGCAATTAAATCCCGATTGTATAAGAGACTTGTTATTATATTTTGAGGAACATACCAACAATAGGTTTTCTTTATGTAATGCTCAAAAAATAGCAAATGAAATCAATTATGATATTGACACGGTTTTATACCATATACGTCAATGTGATTTTCATGGTTTCTTTGTTGGATATGAAGCTAACAACAGCCAGTACGACTTTAGGATTAAAGATATATCTCCTATAGCACATGAATTCTTAGCTAACATTCGTCAAGACACAACTTGGAATGGAATTAAAGCTGTTGCTAAGAAAGTTGGCAGCACATCTCTTGATGCGTTAGTTCAAATTTCCTCAAATGTAATAGCTGAGATAATAAAATCACAATTTGGTCTTAAATAAACTTTTAATTGCTTTTGTGCTGTGTGCCTTTATTTCTTCGTTTGTTGGCACGCAGCCTTTTTCCTGCATAAGTGATGTAAGCGCACGACATGTAATTTTCCATTTAATCCAGTTGCAAACTGCCGCTGTAAGACACAAACCTAATATTGCATAAAGCATTTTTACACCTCCTAACTTTCTTCTTCCTTATTTACTTCATCTGCCAAATAAAGAAACTCATCAACATTAAACATTATCATTAACGACGTACACCCTATATCTGGATTTGTTTTATAGCTAAAACCACATACGCCGTTTATTTCAGCTTCATCTAAGAAAAAATGTAATCCGTCTTGTCTTTTTTCTATCCTAGCTTTTTGTGCGCTATTGGGTTTTGATATTTTATCTTTATAAACCATCATCCTCTTCACCTCTCCACTTTCCTTAGCCTACTTAAAAAATATTTGACTTTTTTACTAAATTATGGTATTTATAGTAGCTTTTAGTTTTATGTGCTAACTTGCTTTGTTGTTGATTTCTGTAATAATTTACCTTATAATGTAATTATTGGTACTATAGAACCTAATAATTACGAAAGGAGAAATTAATATGGATAACTCATCTTTTGAAAAATCTATGCAAAAAGCAACCGACACCATTGTAAAAAAAGCAGATGAAATTTCAGAGCAGGTTCAAATTGAAAGCCTTATAACTCCTGAATTTATGCAATCTCACTCAAAATTTAAAAATATTGGTGAACTTTTTTCATCTGCAGGTTTTGAGCTTAATTCACTGACGGACCTAAGCACAATTCCTTATGATGAATTTAACTCTTTTATATCTCAGCATACTGACTTTAATTCTTGGGAAGAATTATATACTGAAGCTGGAAATCAATATCTAATAAATAACTTTAAATTTTAGTATTTTCTTTTGAGCCAGATAACTCTTGTGTTTTAATCAATAATTTGTTTATTTGGCTCAATTGTTTTATTACTTTATCGGCTCCGCATAATTCTATTTTTAATTCCACTGTTAATGGTTCTAAATTCATTTTCTTTCACCTCCTTTCTAACTTACTTTCTGTTCATTCTCTGTAGCAAATAAATAACTCCAATTATACTCGGGGAATAAAATCCTATTTGTTTTTTCAACCTCGGTAAACGTAAAATCTGTAGTTCCTTTTATTTTATTTTGTATAGTTTTTTCGCTTACCCCGAGAAATTCTGCATATGACCTTTTTGTTATTCCTTTTTCTCTCAAAAGCTTTTCCAAGTTGTTAAACACTTTTGCACCTCCTTTTTATACGACGTATCGTATTTATATTTTTATTATATACAATATGTCGTAAATGTCAAGCACTTTTTTACAATGTGTCGTAATTTTTTCTTGACCCACCATTTAAAACGTGTTATTGTATATTTAAAGAGGTGCAAAATGGATTTTTTAAACAAACTTAACTATTTAATGGAACAACATAAATTAAATAAACACACTTTGTCTTTAGCCTGTGGTGTGCCATACACAACAATAGATTCCTTTTATAAAAAGGGGTATTCTAACGCAAAATTATCTACCATACAAAAGATAGCCGACTATTTTAATACTTCTATAGATTATTTAATGCGTGATGAAATTAGTGACCCTAAATACGGCGTAACAGGACTAAACATAGATATAGATGAAAAAGACATTATAGACAAATACCGTGAAACAGATGAATATGGGCGCGAAACTGTACGTTTTACTGTCAACAGAGAATACAAACGCACAAAAGAACAATCCAAAAAGCCTGATAATATTGTAGAAATCCCAAATGAAGAAGCTGCTAACAATGATTTTGTGTTTAAAGAGATTGCACGTGATACATATGGTACTAAACAAAAATATAAAACTGAAATAAATGAAGAAACTACTGAAAGCCTAAAGAATTTACACAAAATGGGAAAGCTAGGTGAATTTAATGTTGACGACCACGACATCTAATCTATTAGTGTCAAGTAAAAAACGCTCAGAAATAAAAGATTTAGTTTTACATCTGTTGGATAAATGCAATGTTGGCAGTTTGCCTGTTAATTTAAAATCTATTTTAAAAGTACATGGTATTTTGTTATTAACCTCCGAAGAGGCGGTTAAATATAAAATTCTTAAATTTGCTTATAACGATTTTGACGGCAAAACAATTTATATAAATGGTGTGTACTTTATCATTTACAATTCAAAACATATAATGGGACGCCGCCGTTGGACGATTGCCCACGAGCTTGGACACATTTTCTTAGCGCATGAGGAACAAAACAGAGTGAACGAAGCAGAAGCTAATTATTTTGCAAAAGAGCTTTTAATGCCTATGGCTGTTTTGACGAATATGGGGGTAACTTCTGTTAAAGATGTATGCAAGGTCTGCAACGTTTCAAATATTGCCTCCGAAAATCGCCAAAAAGACTTTAAAAGGCATTATGAGTTTAGGAGCAAATACGGATTGACTAAACACGATATTGCTTTTTTAAAGCAATTTGGGATGTATGAGTTTTCAAAAGAACTAGCAATATAAAAAAGTTACCACACACACTCTTTAATTTAAACATTTTAAGGAGTGATTTATAATATGAGAA
>CAJUEF010000047.1 GCA_910585035.1 uncultured Christensenellaceae bacterium
TATTTCTTTTAACAGCTTTCTCCATAAGAATAAAATATTTTCTGCATAAGGCACAAAAGGCTTGCCTTTAAACTCTACAAGAGCAGCAAGGGAATTATAATTATATTTAGCGGTTTCATTAAGCATATGTTCTATATCTCTTGCATTCAGCTTTGATATTCGTTCCAGTTCCGTGATAATACTGCCGGTATCTGCGCCGTAACGCTTTAGCTTGCGCAGTTTATCAATGTCACTGGGCTTTATTTCTCCTATTTCTTTTATCCGCTCTCCTATATCCTTTAAAACATATGTATTAAACTGTTCCAGTCTGTAAGCCATAGGCTCTGCTAAAGCCTTTAATGTATCCTCGCTTAGCATCACTCAATACCTACAATCTGACTAAGTGACGGCTCACTTTCAGTTATTTTGTCTATAATCTCCTGATTTTCATCTAATGTACCGCCTCTTTTCCACTGCCTAAGCTCTGCTTTTGAAACAATGCCCTTTGACTGCATTTCTGAAAGCTGGTTAAATGTCTCCGAGCTGTTTTCCGTAAGCCGCATATCCCAGTCCCAAACTATTTTATACGAATTGCGGCTACCAAGGGGCGTTATATTATAGTGCTCGGCTAAAACATCGTAAGCATAAGCTAAATCCTCTATTACATCCTTCCACCTCTCACGAAGAGAGGAAACAACACAAAAGGTATCATATTGTGATTGTAATATCTCTGTTGCCGTTGCATTCTTTGTGATGGGTTCGGTAAGTATACCCTTGCTTGTTCCAACTGACTTTTCCAGCATTTCATAGAGCTGCACCAGCCGGTTATACATTGCAGTATCCCTTATTGCCGGTGCGTAAAGCAGCCATAAACTTTCATTATCTTTACTGTTATTTTCAAGGGGAATAAACGGAGTGTCCTTATCCTGCACAGTCTTTCCATACATTGGATTATTCCACATAGCAGCATCAAGTCCAAGCATTGGACGGGTTAATTTGTATTCTCTTTCAATTAACTTTAAATGGTCGTGAATCTGTTTAATTATGCTTTCACTGCCGTAAGTAACAGGTACTCCGTAATGGTCTCTGTCTTTGCGGTTATCTGTTACATTTTTATAAAAGCCAAATAACAGCCTGTCGACACCGGCAATAAATATTTCTTCATCAATCCCTGTCCATGCTTCAATGCTTTCTAAAGGAATACTATTCCCGCTCTCTCCTGTGGCTCTGTTACGTATGGTATGCACACCATCCTTTAAGGTGTAATCCGCCCATCTAAAATAAAGCCTTTCATTTTGCTTTTGCACATCGGCAAGTATTGTAGCATTGTAAATACGGTTGCCTTTAATGCCGCTTATAAATAAGCGTGACTGGTCTATGATGTCAAAATATGCCTTTCCATTTGAAATATAGGGCACAATAACCTTGCCCCCTTTTCCTATTGCCTGTGACGTAATTTTATTTGCCTGCGTCCATACCTCATGAATAGCTGTATTAATAAATTCACTGCGCTTATTTGGCTTGTCGTCTGCGCCAACAATATCAACGGTGCTTTCATTAACTGTCTTGTTAGAAAGAGCATTTGCAAAAACAGCGGCAAAATTTACTTTGTCCGTATTTTCATAAGATTGCTCATATTCTCTTGACCTGCTTATGTTTTTTCCCTCTATGGGCTTTTTCCCAAACAGAGCCAATATTCGCTGTAAGAAATCTTTTAACACCTTATCAACTCCTTGTATATTGTCTTAAATAGCTTTCAAAACTATATTCAAAGCTGTCTAAACTGTCTATGTCCGTTGTTCCGTCATCAAGACGCTTATCGTCTATTGACTTATCGTCATAAACTGCATCCCTAAGTGCTGTGTCCAGAGTTTCGCAATCCTTTGTAATAAAAAACTTACCGCTAGCCATAAGACTATTGGTAAGACGTATTCTGTCTATAATTTCATGCTTTATTGAATTTCTAAAAGTAATACCCTGGAAATGCCGTCTTAACCCACTAATCAGCACTTGTTCATTATGGTCGCAAAAAACACAGTATACCTTGCCGTATTTACTGTTTACAAAGCTTAGAAAATCCCCAAACTCTCTGTATAAATTCTCAGGCGTTGTGTCTGTCGCTTTTATTCTTCTTGCTGCAAGGGCTGTCAGCTTACTGTAATCCCATTTTAGACCTGTTGCCGTAAAGCTGTGGGCCGACTTATTACCGCCAAAGTCAACTCCTATTTGGATAAAATCATAATCAGGCTTATTAGTGTAGTAACTCTCTGCATTATCGCTGAATACTTTATATATTGAACCCTCCGCAGCAACCCACAGTCCAAGAATGTATCTGTCATAAAAAACGCCTGTATGCTCTCTTTCCATTTCACGGCGTACCGTATCGTCAAGAAATGGATTGTCATTTAAGCTATAACTTTGTGAGAATATGTCTGCATCGCTCTGTAAGAAATTGTACACCCAGTGTGTTTTACTCTTTGGATTACACGTAGCGTCAAAGCAGGAATAGGGCTTGTCAAGCCTTGATTTAAGCATTTGGAACACTTCTTCATTCCATGTGGTAATCTCATCACCGTAACAGTATTTAATGCTGCTACCTCTTATCCTGTCTACGTGCTTTACATTATCAGCACCAAGACAGTAAACCTTTTCACCAAATATCCTTGCTGTATTATCTGAACGTATATCGGATATAACCTTAGTTCCGTATATCTGCTGCATAGGCTCTATTATGTTTCGCTGTAATGTTCCCTTGGTATTGCCAAGGAGAACTACAAGACCTTCCTTACCCATACGCTCACGTATACGTCTTGGGATATTGAAATAGTCCAGGTAGGTTTTGCCTGTTCTTGTACCGCCATGCTTTATATTCCACCTATGGTAAGGCTCTAGCCAAAATTCTTTTTGTTTATTGCTTAGCTTCACCTGTTATCCCCTCTACTAATTTATCAAGCTTTTCTATTGCTGATATATCTTCATCTGTTAAAGGCTTGTCCTGCCATCCGCAGAAATTCTTTAAACCAAATATTGTAGTTGCAGACTGGTATTTACCTGTCATTGCTCCTTGCAGCATTATGTCGGCTCTGATATTATTAAAATCCTCTTTTATATTGGGAAAATATATATTTAGAGCGTTGTATATCGTCCGTCTGTCACAGCCTTTGCCCTTTCCACACAGCCACTTAGAAAAGGCGGTCTTTGACGGGATAACCTTATATCCGCTTTTTTCTATCTCATCACAAAACCCAAACCATAGTTCAAGTAGCTGCTCTCCATTTTCAAATTTTTTAGTTTTTCCCGTTGTTACCACCTCGCTTTCTGTAAACAAAAAAGACACCCTGCAAAGGTGCCTTTATATAGGGAGTGTAC
>CAJUEF010000048.1 GCA_910585035.1 uncultured Christensenellaceae bacterium
TTTTCTTTTTTCTAAAAGAAAAAGAAGAAGAAATAATTAAGGAAGAAATTAAATGAATACATTTGAGGTTGATATAATCAGCAACGAAAATATATGCGACGGCACATATAAAATGGTCATGTCGGCGCCAAGCGAGTTTCTAAGGGAATTTCAGCCGGGACAGTTTATACATATGGAGGTGCCTGGAAGAAACGAGCTTATACTCCGCCGTCCTATAAGCGTACATGCAGTAAGCGAAGCCACGGTGACGGTTATTTATAAGGTGCTGGGAAAGGGCACAGAGCATCTTAGCAGGTTAAAGCTTCATGACGTTATTAACATTCTTGGTCCTGTGGGAAAGGGCTTTCCCATGAAAAGGGAATACCGCTCTATCGCCCTTGTTGGCGGCGGACTTGGGTGTGCACCTCTTATGAGCGTTCCTGCTGTTGATAAGGCAAGAGAATATCATGCTTTTCTTGGGTTTGGGTCAGCTAATATGATGTATATGACTTCAGACATGGAAGCTGCATGCGATACCTGTGCTGTATCTACAGATGACGGAAGCTACGGTTTTAAAGGCAACAGCGTGGAAATGCTGGAGGAATTTTTAAAGACAAATAAAGCGGATGCAATTTTTGCCTGCGGCCCTATTCCTATGATGAAAGGCTTGCAGAGGCTAAATACAGATATACCTGTTTTCCTCTCCTTGGAGGAACGTATGGGGTGTGGATATGGAGCGTGTCTTACCTGTGTTTGCAAAACTAAAAGCAATGGTCATGAGCGGGTGTGTGTAGATGGTCCGGTCTTTCCTGCTGAGGAGGTGGAGCTATAATGGCAAACCTAAAGGTGAATATTTGCGGAGTGGAAATGAAAAATCCCGTTATAGGCGCATCGGGCACATATGGGTTTGGTGAGGAGCTGGAACAGTTCTATCCCAATGATGTTATGGGAGGGATTAGCGGCAAAGGTCTTACTCTGCATCCAAGGGAGGGTAACCCTTCACCAAGAATAGCTGAAACTCCAAGCGGTATGCTAAACAGTGTGGGACTGCAAAATCCCGGTATTGAGCATTATATAAACGATATACTTCCAAGGATAACAGGAAAGGGAACAGCAGTTATTGCCAATGTTGCCGGCGGCTGTGAAAATGATTACATAGAGATTGTTGAGCGTTTGCAGGATACCCCTGTTGACATTATCGAAGTGAATATATCCTGTCCCAACGTCCACGAAGGGGGAATACCTTTCGGTTCCAATCCTAAAGTGGTTGAGCAGATAACCAAGGCAGCTAAAAAAGCGTCAATTAAAAAGCCGATAATGATGAAGCTTTCCCCAAATGTTGCAGATATTAGAGAGGCGGCAAAAGCGGCACAGGCAGGCGGGGCGGACAGTATTTCACTTATAAACACCCTTACAGGAATGGCGGTGAGCCTGGAAAAGCGCAGACCAATATTAAAGAATGTTGTCGGCGGTCTCAGCGGTCCGGCAATTAAGCCCGTTGCCCTTAGAATGGTATATCAGGCGTGTAGCGTTGTAGATATACCTGTTATTGGTATGGGCGGTATTATGAGCGGCATTGACGCTCTTGAATTTATGCTGTGCGGTGCGGCAGCTGTTCAGGTTGGAACGGCCAATCTTTGCGAGCCTTACGCATGCCAGAACATAGTAACGGAAATAGAGGAATATCTCAATTCCCATGGAATAGTGGATATAAATGAAATAATAGGAAGTTTGGAGGTATAACAAATGTTAAACAAACAGGAGATAGAAAAGATTTTTAAAGATACAGGCGTAATGCTGGAGGGACATTTCCTCCTCACCAGCGGCAGGCACAGCGATAAGTATATGCAGTGTGCACGTCTGTTTGAATATCCCCAGTACAGTGAAAAGCTTAGCCGTCAGGTTGCGGAAATGTTTGAAGGAACACAAATTGACCTTGTTGTAGGCCCTGCTATTGGCGGCATTATTATGGCTTATGAAGTTGCCCGCCAGCTTGGTGTTAAAAACGTATTTGCAGAGCGTCAGGAAGGAGTTATGACCCTTCGCCGGGGCTTTGTTATTCCAAAAGGTGCAAAGGTGCTGGTTACTGAGGACGTGGTTACAACCGGCGGCAGTGTTCGGGAGGTTATGGAGCTGGTTAAGGCAAGTGGCGCAACCGTTGTTGGCGTTGGTTCTATGGTTGACAGAAGCAACGGCACTGTTGACTTTGGTGTACCTTTTAAGCCTGTTTACCGCACGGAGGTTATAAGCTTTGAGCAAGAGAAGTGTCCTCTTTGTAAAGAAGGAAAGCTTCCTGCAATTAAACCGGGCAGCAGAAAATAAGGGTTGTTTGTTTTAATTTCTTTTTCCACCTTTCTTTTAGAAAAAAGAAAGGTGGAGCCAAAGAAAATCATATACGGTATAATATATGGTTATATAAAAAATAAATCCCGTTCAAAAGAATGGGATTTATTTTTTTATAAATAACAGTTATGCGCTTACTGCTCCCTGTGCATTCACTCCTTCACTATATAGCTTTTCAGGTGATATATCAATATCTCCATCGCACCATACGGTTATGCCATAATCTATATAGACTTGTTTAAACACAGTTTCATTTTGCAATGCTGAAAAAGCAGGTAAAGAAAGCAGGGGTGTAAAATCAAATATTTTTGCTTCTCCCGTGTTAAATCTTACCCAAAGCCTGTAATTGGAAAGAGGGCGAACCCCGCAAACCTTTATTTCAGGTTCTTTTTTTTCTGCATAAGCTATTCCATCTTTTATATACATGTTTTTTTACTCCATTATTATTTTAAAGGTTCAATCTTACCAAAAGGTATGTTTCTCACAGCATTATTCCATGCTGCATAAAGCTCTTCTTCGTGGATTACCGCCCACGCCTGTACAAGCTTTAATTGTTTTATTGGAAGACTTCCTGCAAGTAGTTCGCCGTCAATCCCAACTGACGCTTCAAACTCGTTATAGTAAACATGAAAATGCGGCTTATTGTGTTGTCCGTTATCAGAATAAATCATTTTAATAATTATATTGTAAAACCTGCATAGTTCCGGCATGTTATTTAACTCCACTAAAATTATTATTACATCTTTTCTTTATTATATAATAAAAGCTTTTAATATGTAAATGTGCATTTTCAAATTATTTAGAGAAATAATATATT
>CAJUEF010000049.1 GCA_910585035.1 uncultured Christensenellaceae bacterium
GCATTTCTATTATCATTGTTGTATATGCAAAATATACAATGCCAAACCCAAATAAGTTGTATATTAAACTTGCTATACTGCTGCTCATTACAAACACTATAGATAAAAATCCAGCACGGAAAATAGATGCAATTCCAATGCACAATGCACATGAACACATTAATAATATAATTGCTTGAAAAAAACTTACAAACTTATCTGTTGACATCCTCATAAACGGTATTTCTTCTTGCTTTATCAGCCGTTTTTGTGCTTCATAAATAATTCTATCTAATTCATCTATATCCTTTTGCGGTCCATATCTTTTAGGAACAGCCTCTATTAATCTTTTACTAATAATATACTCGCAGTCATCCCAAATCTCCTCCAGTGATTTACTTTCTATGCGTGTTTTTGAAAATAAATCTTCATATTTTCCAAACTCACCAACAACCTTTTTTTCAGGATAAACTTCTCTGCATTCATATTTAGTCATCTTTTTCTTTAAAGAATATATCTTATCTTTATATTTAAACATTTTTTCTTGCTGATTTCTACTTGCTTTATCTAGCAACTGCTCATATGTCATATGTTGTATAGCCATTCCGGGTCTTTTTTCAGCATTTATATCATCTTTTATATCAATATTGTAATATGGGTCTTTCCCTCCCTTTATTACCTTTCTTTCATATTCCCTTGCTGCCGTTAATTGTTCTGATAACCATCTTTCACATACTGACCTTTCTCTTACAATTTCCACATCTTCCCATATATCTTTTAAATATTTCCCATCTATTTTATATGAGCCTGTAAAATTAAATAATGTTCTAAAGAAAAAGTCATGTTTTAATGTATACAAATTAATCAAAGAAATCCCATCCACATAATATAATATATTTTGATATTTAATAATACAATAATAACCTTTTAATAAAGCTTTTTCAAACCTTTTAAAGCTCCAGTAAGCCACAGCCATTTTTACCACCCCCAAAATCTTTTAAATGTATCTTTAATGGTGTTAATAACCTGTCTCCCTAAAAGGAATGCCATTCCTGCACCTGCTGCACCTATAGTAGGCGCTACTGTCTTTTCAACTTTTGATTTTACTGTGTTGCCCACTTTTTTAAATATATTTGTATTCTTTTTCTTTTTATCCTGTCTATTATAAATTGAATTATCTATAACAGTATCAACTACACTTGTCTGAACACTCACGTTAGAACCTATAACTGCATTGGCAACATCATTCATTGTTGTATCTTTTAAATTGTATGTTGTTTTTGATATCCCTCCCGTAAATGTGCCTATTACAGCTCCAACAGTTGTATTAAGAGCCATTCTTCCCCAATTTACACTTCTCTTTTCACTTACCGCATCTATTGCCTCATTACTTGCACCCGTAACTGCTCCTAATAAAGTAAACGCTTTTACTCCCCATTTTAAATTGCTAATACCTCCTCCGACTAGTCCTGAAATACCCGATGCAGCAACTTTCCACCAATTAATTTTATCAAATCTCCTGCCATTGGTTAAATATTGTAATCCAGCATTGACACCAGCAGATACAATTCCGCCAACTATTATTGAAATAAAAAAGTGTCCGCTAGGGTCAATCATATTAACCGGGTTATTGCCGCAATAGGTATATCTGTTCTGTGTCCACGGTGAGCTTTCATCGCCCTTGTAAACGTCCTGCTGCAAAAACCGCCCTGTATTTGGGTCGTAGTGCCTTGCATTCATATAGTAAAGTCCGCTGTTATTCTCATGAAGCGCTCCCGTAAACTTTACCTCGTTCTTTGTTGCGCTCTCTCCCTTTACCTGCTCCGTCTTTCCAAACACATCGTATTCATATTCCTGCACTGCCTTAACTCTATTAATATCCCACTTAACTATGTTGGTAACGCTGCCCCTTATATCGTAGTGGTAAAAGTCATACTGCAAGGCTGCGCTCTCTCCCCTAGTTGCTATTATGCCCCCTTCCTTATCCAGCACATTCTCCGTCAGCTTCTCTCCCGTCACTGCGCTGGCTGTATACAAAAGGCTGTCTCCCACATAGTAATACTTATGGCCCTTTTTAGGGTCCGCTCCGTTTGCGTTATACCTTATTCGCTTTCCGTCTCCGTTATACATGTATGACTGTATATGAAGTTCCGCAATCCCCTCTTTTTTGGTGGTTATCTTCTTTAGCTGGTTGCCCTTGTTATATTCATAGGTCGCAGTTTCGTCCAGCTTTACTGCGCCCCCTTCCTGCTTATAGGTCTTTTTCTTGCTTTGGTTTCCAAGGGCGTCATATTCATATTCTTCCGCCTTAACTCCGTTTTTGCTTATGCCGGTGAGCAAATTGGCGTCGTTATAGCTGTAAACATAGCTGTCGCTGCCTTGATTCATGCTAAGCCTGTTGCCCACACTGTCATAGGTATATGTGGTGCTCTTTGTTTCTGTTTTACCGTCCTTTTTAACGGAAAGGGTATCCTTTGAAAGCCTGCCTATTGCGTCATATTCATAGGTGTTGTTTAGCTCTTTTGTCTTGCCGTCATAGGTGCTGCTTATCTTTTCCGATGTTATATAGCCCAGTTTGTCATATTTGGTCTCATATTTTTCTATAACCCCGCTGCCCTTTTTGTATTCTATGCTTGTCGGCATTCCCGTGTAGTTATCGTATATTACATTTTGGTCTATTACTTCTCCGCTTTTATCCGCCTTGGACGCAAACTCAAGATACTCCTTGGCGTTTGTCATTCTTCCCTTGCTGTCATAGCTATAGCTTTTTACTGTCTTTCCGTTTTGCTTTACTCCAGTTACTCTCTCATA
>CAJUEF010000050.1 GCA_910585035.1 uncultured Christensenellaceae bacterium
TTCTCATATTATAAATCACTCCTTAAAATGTTTAAATTAAAGAGTGTGTGTGGTACTTTTTTATATTGCTAGTTCTTTCAACTTTGTCGATGTCAGCTGCCGAGAAATCCTCGGTAGTTAAACACTGTTATATTTTTTGAGTTTTGCTACCATTAAAAATTGCACTACTCTCAAACTTACTCTCAAACATTATTACTGTCTATAAAATCCTTAAAATTGTTATAAACCTTTTGTTCTAAGGGGCTGGTTAAAAACTTGTTTCGCTTATACAGAACTTCCATTCGCTCGGCTCTGATTTTAGCGGCGGAAATGGATATATCGCATGCTTTCATTATTTCTTCGGGGGTGTGTAGGTTTAAGCCCCATAGTACGCACGCAGGGGCTAAAAGCCTGCTGGCGAATATGTCCGCTTCTGTTTCTACCTGCGGTTTATCTACATTAAAGGTCCTTTGATGATAACCGCCTTTTAATTCATGTCCTAAGAATATATGTCCCATTTCATGGGCTATACTAAATCTAATCATGGCTATATTATCAAATGAATCATCATATACAATGACCCATTTATTATTTAGTAAAAAGCTAATAGCCAAAGTTTGTGGCTTTAATATATTTATTTCACTGTTTTTCTTTATTGTAATATTAGCTTTTTTTGCAATGTCTGTTAATTTTAACGGTAGTTCTTTGATTTGAAAATCAATTAAAGTTTGCCATGCTGCATTTCTACTATTTTTATATTTTCCGTAGCTTTCACTATATTGCAATAAAATCACCTCATGCGTATTGTCTGCATAAGGTAAAAATTTTATTAATTAAAGGTCGTCGTCACTGGTAACGGATGGGGCGTTCTGTATTCTCTCAATTTGCTCTTTGGTTAGGTTTAATTCAAATGGCTCTGAATAATCCCGTCTTCTTGCCACAGCAGGGATATTAATAAGCTGTTGGTCGTTCATTCTTTCTAATTCATTATCAATTAGGTTATCAACTGCTTTTTTACCGTGAGGGTCAAGTTTCTCATATTTATTTAAAAGTGATTTTTGCTTATCAGAAATTTTGATAGAGTGTAGAGCATTGTTGGTTGAATAATAATTTTTAACATACTTATTTTCTGATTTTCCAACAATCCAAGCAGGATTAACTTCTAAATATTCTGCTATAGTTTGCACAATAGGTAATTTTACATTATCTATTTTACCACTTTCATACCTTTGTATCGTGGACTTATGAAACCCTACTGCTTTAGCGACCATATCCAAAGTAACGTTCTTTTCAAGTCTTGCTTCTTTTAATCTATTTCCAATTATAATATTATCCATTTTTAACCTCTCTTTAATTAACACTATACAACAAGCAGTTGCAAAACGCAATAATGAAATAAAAATAATTTAAAAAAGTTGCGTTATGCTATTGACATATAATATAAAAAATGTTAGTATAACAATGCAAAGAATGTTGCGTAAAGCAACAAAGAAAAGAGGTGCTATTTATGATAAATTCAAATAAAATTAAAGGGAGGATGGTGGAACTTGGATACACTCAAAAAGATGTTGCCAAAAAACTGCGACTTTCTACACCGGCTGTAAATCAAAAAATTAATAATGCTAGACCTACAAATCTAGATGAAGCAAAAGCTATTGCAGAAATGTTAAATATAGAAAATGAAGATTTTGGTGTTTATTTTTTTGCTTAATAAGTTGCTTAAAGCAACTTAAATTATAAAAAGAACGCCCTACCTATAGGGAGGTGAAGGGCATTCATCAGATAGGAAATTATTTTCCTTTACGTGTTTGTGCTAACGCACTGGCAGCTGCACTTTTTGCTGCTGCACTGTAACGTCCATCTTTAAGGATTTTAGAAGCTATGGAAGCTACAGATTTACTTGTTTGTTTACTGTTTGCCATGGAAATTTACACCACCTTTCTTTTGAAGATTATAAAAAATTTACACCACCTTTCTTTTATTATCTGTGTGTTATTATAACACAAACAAAAGTTTACATCAAGTAAATTATACTAAATATAGAAATTATTTACAAAGTAAGCACTATATACAGTGTGATATTAACAAAGCAAGTTAGGAGGCGAGGAAATGAAAAACCATAAACTGCACCGAGCTTTGATGTCAAAGGATATTACATATGAATATCTAAGCGAGCTTATGAGCCGCTCAACAAGTTATATATCGTCAAGGATGAATAATAAATTGCCGTGGAGCATGGATGAAGCGTATTTCATAATGGATTTAATAAATGAGGATTATAGCAAGATACCCGAGTATTTCCCTCGTACAGATGGAGAGGAAATGCGGTCATATAGTCAGTGTTCTTCAAGTTCTATGGATTTGCTAAAAGTGATTTTTGAGGCGGCTTTGGACAAGTTGTCGGCAGTTTGAAAGTAATGCGATTCTTAATGGTAGTAAAACGAAACAATGAGTGTGTGTGGTAACTGCTCAATAAGGGGGACAAACGTATGACGTTTTTTGATTGTAT
>CAJUEF010000051.1 GCA_910585035.1 uncultured Christensenellaceae bacterium
AACTCAACGTCTGACGCCACTATTTCAGTAACATATCTTTTAGTCCCGTCCTGTGAGTCATAGCTCCTTGTCTGTATTTCGCCGGCAACAGCAACCTTGCGGCCCTTTGCCAGATATTTAGCACAGCTCTCGGCTATACCTCGCCATGTAATAACAGGGATAAAATCCGTTACCTGATTACCCTGCGCATCCTTAAATTTTCGGTTTACGGCTATTGTAAACCTGCATACTGATAGTCCGCTTTGCGTTGTTTTAAGCTCAGGCTCTTTGGTTAAATTCCCTATTAAAATCGCTTTATTCATTACCTGCCTCTTTCCCTTTGTATTTCATTCTCTGCAACCCTGATAAATGTCTTATATACGTTTATAGCTTCCTGACTGGATTTGTATCGCTGTTCGGCTACATCTCTGTTAAAACGGAGCTGTGCAACAGCTTCATCTCCTCTGCAAATATCATTTATAATGGTTACGGGAGTACCCTTATCCCTTTCCAGCAGGATAAGCTGGCGGAGAGCTACTCTATAATCACGCTCCGCCTGTGCATATTCCTTTCCTCTTTGTTTATTGCTCTCCAGTGCTGAAGCTAATAACTTTACATTTGTTCTTAATTCTTTGTCTAAATCAAGACCTGTCTTATTCATTGTTAATCTCCCTGTCTTGGTCTGATTGTTCATCTATGCTATCTTGTTCAATTATGTCTTCATCATTTAACAAATCATTAGTGTCAATATATTCTGTATTTCCGTTATCCCCAATGATGCCCATATCTTTGGTTATAGCTTCCTGCATATCTATACTCATAATGCCCCACTTGCTTATAAGCTGCCTAAGCATAGTCTTATATGCCATGCCGTCAAAGTCTTTTTCCCAAAAGGTAGAACCCTTTTTGGCTTTATAACCTGATGAGTAATTCAATGCGTGAGCTTCCATTTTTGCCTTAGTCCAATAAATTGCCTTGCGAAATCCGTTATTATACTCAAACATGGCGTAATAGCCTATTGTTTCTGCTTCCTCACGTTCTTTCTCATCTTCAATTAGATTTACTTCAATTTCTTCATTTAATGGGTCATATTGTATCAATTCACCCTCTTTTATTGCCAGCACATTAATTTTTTTATAATATCCGCTGCGTATTGCCAGTTGAATATACCCTTTATATCCAAGTATAAATTGAGCAACCTTACGACCCCTATTATTGTCATTAAACGGCACAAGGTAATATTGTCCAAGCTGTGGGCTTGGCGACAGTTTTAATGCCTCCCCAAGCAAAGCTCCTGAAAGAATTGTATCGGGTGAACATGCCTGCAAACTGGGATTTACACTAACTGCCGATACAATTCCGGCAATAAACCGATGTCCCTCTTTTTCTCCAATCATTTCATTAATTTTCTTTTTAGCCATATTGCTGCAAATATATGTACTAAATGTTGGCTTTTTATCTCTTTGGTCTATTTGTGCTTTTAAACTTGCGTTTGTTGCCATTATCATATCTCCTTAATTCTTAATACCCTTACTGTGCTTGTCTTTAAACATTGTTCATAAGCATCTCTAAACTCTTTTTTAAGCTTGTCCATATCAACTGACTTACGTGATTGATTTTTCCAGGATGCTATGTATGAATTTGTGTTTCCAATTTGGTTATCTCCAAGAGCAAATTTTATTTTGGTTTCAATAGCTTCCTTTTCTTTTTCAAGCCTTTTAATTGTATTTTTTAGTCCCTGCAACGTCTCTAAATCAGTATTGTATACTGAATCCAAGTTAATACTTTTGCCGTTGTCAATCTTAAATAAGCGATTTATTGTATCTTTACTTACTGACACACTTTGAGGTGGTTTTTTTGCTAAAACGCAATTTTCCCAAAACTCTTTAATCTCTTTAATAATGTTATCAATAAGTTCATCATCTCGCTCAATTTCTTTATACAGAAACTTTTGACCCCCTATAAGCACCGCTATATAGGCTTTGTCATACCCTGTTACTGCAAGATAATGCTGTACTTGTAAAATATAACTTGGCGGGATTTCATCATCTTTCCAGTCCGCAGCTAAATATGTACTGGCTGTTTTGCATTCCAAAATAGCTTTTTCTCCTATAACTTCTCTGTCTATATTAGCCAGCATATATGGATATTTAGGATGCTGTAGTATTGCGTTCTTTTTACGAATTTTCTTACCGGAACGCTTTTCAAATTCTTTTGCAACCACATCTTCAAGAGCTGTACCCCAATACGCCGCCTCACTTATGTCTTGCTCGCTATCTTCTTCAGTAGTTTTATCAATATAAACATCCAAAGCAGATTTATATTTATTAAATCCCATAATAGCGCCTACATCAGAACCGCCTATGCCCTGCTTTCGTTTGTTTAGCCACTCTGAATGGCTAAGGTCTTTTGTATTACATAATGCTATTGCTTCCATTTAC
>CAJUEF010000052.1:0-1659 GCA_910585035.1 uncultured Christensenellaceae bacterium
TTGTAACTCCACGCCGTAACAGACACCAATACAAGGCAAGCCAAAATCAGCCTTGCCAAACTGCAAAGGATACAATGTCAACGCTGACTATCAAGAATTTTGGGCCAATCAAGAATTTTCATGCTCCCATCGCACGACTGAATGTCTTGATTGGCCCACAGGCAAGCGGAAAAAGCACAGTTGCCAAGCTGCTTTATTTATTGCCAAAGCCAAATTGCTATAATTATTTAGTTCTATATTAAATATGAACACTTATATAATATAAAATATACAAAATATTATTTTTATGTTTAAGATGCTTTATTAATTAAAAATATTTTAACTTCTTTCAATATAACGGATGAATAATTCCTTATGTTTTGCCTCTCTCACTAATCTAACTTTTTGCAGAGGATTATTCGTTATAGTAGCTTTATGTTTTAAAGCACGAATCTTTCGCTTATAACTACGTGGGACTTTTGGGTATTTACCACTACAGTTAATACCAGTAATTAAAGGATCTGATTTTCCCTCTGAAAACTCCTCTTTCTCTTTATTTAGAATAATTCCAAAATTTTCTATTGTATATTTAATTTTTTTGTAGACATTCTTGCTTATATATCTTCCTGAAAATGTGATATCATCCCCGTATCGAGTATAAACAAGATTGTTTCTTCTTGCTATTCTAGACAGGACAACATCCATATTTTTAAAAAGGATATTAATAATCGCACCACTAGTAACGAAGCCTTGTGGCAACGCATAATCAAATGTGGTAAGTCTAGTTAAATATTTAGAAACTACTGGGCTGCATCCGAGAAATTCTTCAAATAATTTTCTTATCCTTAATGAATGTGTATTAGGAAAGCAATTTTTTATATCAAGGCAGAGCTTTACTGGATTACCACAATGTTTTTCTGCATTTAATTTTATAGATCTTCCTTTACGCCAGCCATGTGCAGCATCATGCACATATATACTATAAAGTATAGCTAAAATATTCCTTTGTATCAATTTTATTTCTCTCGATACAACGACGACTTGTCTTTGTTTTCCTTTTTTTGTGGTGATATTCTTTCTGTGGCATTTTTTCTCAAAAAAAGTTATAATATTTATTAATTGCTTTTTGCTTACATTTATAATATAGCATAATCTTGATAGGGATTTTATATTTAATTTTGTCTTCATCTTTTTAAAAAGTATTGCAGTAATGAGTCCTGCATTAAATTAAAATATTTTTTCTGCTTCTCATCTAGTTCTTCAGGTGGCTCGCTTGCAACAAGTAACAGTAACTCCTGGGAAAATCCGAGTTTGTTTGCGATATCTCCAAGTTTAGTGAAACTAATCTTTTTCTTGCCATTCTCAACTTGAGATAAAAAATTTACCGAAATATCGAGGAGTTTAGCTAAATCTCCCTGAGAAAGATGAAATCTTGTACGGTATAATTTAAGCACGTCGCCTATACAAGACATTATATAATCCTTATGAGAAGTTAAAAATAACGCTTTGGTCTACATCCGGCTACATCACTCTGCATTAAGCCATTCTTTAAGAAATCGGAATGCCTCAAAAAGAATAGCTCTTATAATCCAGTGTAACTTAACCGGCACGCGGATTCCAGAGAGTATTACATACTTTGGTCTTACCCTTAAAGCATACCAAAGTGCCTTTGCCAGTTTT
>CAJUEF010000052.1:1669-2355 GCA_910585035.1 uncultured Christensenellaceae bacterium
CATTGCCTCCTTAGTTTTACCCCTACCGTAATGACAGGGGGAAGTTGCAATCAGCCGAGTTGCGTTCTTGCCACTCAACCAAAAGCGTTTTGAAGGCAATCCAACAAACGGATTTACCACGAACGGCCTAACTACTTTGCATATAAACACGCTAGCAACCGGACAGTTGGCATCTGCGCATTCTGCGCTACTTTGCCATAGCCGCCAGCGCGCAAAGCGCGCGTCCTCTCCACTCTCCCATGTGTAAGAGAGTGGGAAGCCTTTGACAGGCTTATAGCCCTGTTTGGGGATTTAAAGGCTGAATGCATCCCAAGGAGATATCTACTCTGGATTTTTCAAAGAACGCACCTGACGAACCGTCAGTCTCTAGACGGCACTCTATCGGCTATTTGAAATAAAGTCAATAATTTTTTCGATAATATCAACGCAGATGTATCATTAATTTCTTACCCTTAATGAACTAAGCTGCTTCAGCAGGGGCTATTAACCTTAGCCTTCTCTTCCAGATTTCTTGGCGGTGTAGTGAACCCTATTTTCGCCCACATGCGAAATTAATGTTCTGGTTAGGAATAGGTTAGGAAACGAGAAAAGCCCTTATGGTTAGGATTCCATAAGGGCTTGATTTTATTGGTTGCGGGGGCAGGATTTGAACCTACGACCTTCGGGTTATGAGCCCGACGAGCTAC
>CAJUEF010000053.1 GCA_910585035.1 uncultured Christensenellaceae bacterium
TAACAAAAAATCTTTTATTTTCTTTGTTTTTAAATTCATAATAAAAATCAATCAACGCTTTTTTTGCCTGTTCATTTTTTTCTTCAATAATGTCTTCATTTTTAACATGGCATTCATAAGGTCTTATAATGTCAAAAACATCACAACATTCATCAGCATATCTATGCTTCTTCATAATATTACCCTCTTCTAAAAGGTTTCTTTTACAAAAATTTATATATGAATACACATAAGCTAGAGCCCCGCCGCAGGCTGCACATAATGAAAATACTGAAATTAGGCATAGCGCCGTACATAACAAACCAATATAGGTATTTCCGGTAACATTTACATTAATAATCTTTAGAATTGAAAACAAAGATATCAGCATAAATATTATTAAAGAGCCAAAACTTAAATAAAAAAGCCTTACAATAACGTTAATTGCAAAGTCTAAATGTTTTAATGCTCCTTTTCTGTCTTTTACTTTAAAATATTTAAAAATAACTATACTAAAACCTACTATAACCGACGCTGCAAAAACATATATCATATTTTCACTCCTTATCTTTTATAAACAAAAAAAGAGAAACATTGCTGCTTCTCTTTTCTTAAAAGGGAGGTTAATTATTATTTTCTATTTCTCGTCTTCACCATTATTAACAAAATGCTTAAAAAGGCATTATATCCTCCCTTTTCACCTATATCATTACATAACTGTTATAATCTGTCAACACATAACTTTAAAAAAATTTATTCCCAAGATGTACGATAGCTTCCACAAGTTTTAATTCCTTTTTTATATTGGCTTTTAGCATGAGCATACATTATATCACTGCTACCTGTTGTCTTATACCCGCAACCATTACAAACATAATAGCTTTTCTTTTTCTTAACCGTAGTAGTTGCCTTTGTAGTCGCTTTTGTTGTTTCATCCTTTTTGTCGGCATTATTGCTTGCAGGCTTATTCTGCGCCTGATTATTTTGCTTTGGTGTGCTGTTATTTGCCTGCGCTTGATTATTTGTTTTCGG
Organism: uncultured Christensenellaceae bacterium; assembly: GCA_910585035.1. Classification (GTDB taxonomy): domain Bacteria; phylum Bacillota; class Clostridia; order Christensenellales; family MGBC116941; genus MGBC116941. Next base: position 1,012 of record CAJUEF010000053.1, read on the forward strand.
TGTGCTGTTATTCGCCGTGTTGTTATTTCCAGCGGAATTATTGACTTTCGCTTGGGCGTTATTATTAGCATTGCCGGAAGCAGCCTTATTCTGCTGCTGGTTTGCCTGGTTATTTGAAGCCTGATTTATTGCAGGAGTATTGCCATTGCTATTATTATTTACATCCCCCTGATTTTGGTCTACATTCTCTACAGAAGTTATATTATCACTGTTCTGCGCTTCTGTCTGCTGTATCTGTGATTCAGTCGTAAACTGGTCTGCTGTCTCTATCATCTGAGCCAGCATATCCATGTTGCCCGCTACATTATTAGTATCAGCACCACAGGCTGTAACACCTAACATCATTGTAAATACTAATCCTAACGCAATGTATTTTTTCATTATTATCAACTCCCATACTTTATATGTACATATTAGCATATTTGGTAAATAATTACAATATTTTCCAGTAAAATTTTCTAAAAATTTTTATTTATATAGTGTAATCTATCTCGAAAATATTTCTATATACACATATTATGCACACTATCCACAAAATAATACTATTTTTTATATAAATAAACTCCTACAACCCTTTACCACCTCTTTAAACTATATACTTTAAAATCCGTAAGTCTAAGAATATAAAAATGCTCATCTATTAAGTAGTCTGATATATATACCTTAAATTCTTCTCTGTTATATAAAATAAAACGTCGGATGCTATCAAGCTCTAAATCAGGAAAATCTTCCTCAATTAATTCTGATAAATTATATAAAGCTTTGTCTAAAGCTTGTTCCGGCGTTTCTGCTTCTACTTCACAAAAACACATACCAACATCATTATATAAATCATCAAACACATCAGAAGGTAAATATGAACAAAATTTATATAAAAGCTTTTTATCTTCTGATGTGTCGCAAATAGTACAATCAATAGTAAATAATCTTTCCTGTGCCATAATCTTTACTCCTTTAAAATTAGTTTTTTATATAAATAAAGACCCTTGAATTGCTCAAAAGTCTTAAATTTAATCAAACGTTTCCAGCAACATATTTTTTTCATCCAACTTAAATCTCTTTGCTGAAAAATTAACATTTATATATGGATTACACCTATGTAATACCTTATTGGTTAATTTATTTGTTATCGTTAATTTATCTTGATTGACCTCTACCCTGTATAACGCCCCTTTATGCTTATATCCACATTCACACTCAATAGAGGGAACGCTTTCGCTGTTTCTACTATTAAGATTATGCATTTTATTAAGATTATGAATTGCAAATACTATTGAACAGCATGACAATATTATTGCTAA
>CAJUEF010000054.1 GCA_910585035.1 uncultured Christensenellaceae bacterium
AAGCTTACCGCGGACAGGTGGATGCGGACGGACGGGACGGCGTGTTCAGGGTATCGGTGGTGATGTACGGCGGCGAGGGGCAAAAATGACGAGGATACCCGTATTTATTACGAGCAACATAGAGAAAATGGTAAAGTATATATACTGAAATGCAGTAAAAATAATTTTACTATTTTAAACATATTGATAAGGAGGTATTTCACAGATGAAAGCAACCGACAAAAACATATTGGCAAAATTGATGAAAAATGTAGCAGGGAAATCGGCGCAGGCAGCCGCAAACAGCAGATGTATGTATATTTATCACCAGCCTAAGCAACCGGCGGGACTGAAGAGGATCAAGAAATAAATTGGATGGTCCAATATAAATACTACTGAAAGCTCTCTTTTGGATATATGAAAGGGAGCTTTTGTAATGTAAAGAAAATCGGCGCGAAATCCTAATAAAAAGAGCGAAATATGTTATAAAATGATTATACAATACTAATAAGGAGCAATATTGTAATGGGGAATAGTAAAATGAAAAATATGTGTGAGCTTGAAAAATATGTCGGGGAAATGACGCATAAAAAACTGATGTTTTGCAAGGGCTTTTATTTAAGTACAGGAGTCCCCTTTTATGATGATTACTTTGGATATAAGCCATGCGCTGAATGCCAAGAATGCAAACGGTATTTGTTTAGAAAACAATATGTTAACCTGTTTTACGCTGCTATGGTCAGCTTAGGCATATCGGCATTGCTCATATTAGGAACTCCGCAGGGTGCTATTCGCAGGAATCTGTTTTTTCAAAAGGGAATACAAGAGGCTTTTTTTAGCAATGTTGAAAGAATGGAAGGGGAAGATGATACAAGGAAATTGCATTATTCTGTTGTTGTTAACGGGGAGCAACAAGAGTGGGAAGTTATTTGTTTGCAGTTTACTTGTTTTGCAAGATGTCTAAATGAGTGAAATGAGCTTTAAAATTTCCGCCCAGCGGAAATTTTAAAGCTCATTTCACTCCTAAACGGATTCTATATACATTGTTTAAGAGAGAAAATATTTTTTATTTTTCTAATCATTAATTTCTTCAATTAGTTTTGTAGTCTCTTTTTATTTTTCATTAATAATAAAAAATGCAAATAAAAGAAGTATGGCATATGTATCTAAATGGATATTATTTATTAACCTATATACAGAAAAAGTACAAAGCATAGAGTCTCCTTATTTTTATGGTTCTCTCAGCTTGATAACTGAGGCAGCCATTCTGCGTCGGCTATCTTCAATGGCAGCATAATGTTTTTTCGTAGTTCCTACATCAGAATGTCCCAAAACATCCGCAACTAAGTAGATGTCTTCAGTTTCTTGGTACAGGCTTGTGCCAAAGGTGGAGCGCAATTTATGCGGAGTAATCTTTTTCTGTGGCACAAACTCTTTGGTATATTTTTCGACAAGGTTTTCAACGGCGTGGACACTGATTCGTCTTTGCTGCATCGAAAAGAAGAGGGCGTTCTCATGCCCCTGCTGTGCGCGGAGGGCGTTCTGTTTACGAGGACCATTGATATAGTTTTTTAAAGCGGATTCTACTTCAGAACCAAAGTATAAAATTGATTCCTTCCCGCCTTTTCGGATAACCCGGATGCTGTTTTCACGGAAATTAATATCATTAAAATCAAGGCCAACACATTCCGAAACCCGGATTCCAGTGCCGAGCAATAGGGTTATGATTGCGAGATCTCGTGTCTTGGTCTTTAAAAAGATGCTTTCTTCTGCCCGGTAAGCTGATTTTCATAGTTTTCTATATTATCAAGCAGAATGGCAACCTCATCTGGCTCCATGTGTATAATTGCTTTTTCGTGGAGCTTTGGCATATCAATCTGCATGGCTACATTCTTTGTAAGAAGCTCTTTTTTAAATAATAATTCAGAAAACTTCGAAGGGAAGATAACTGAACGTCCATTAAGCCCCCAGCAGAGCTGGGGAGAATAGAGTGAGC
>CAJUEF010000055.1 GCA_910585035.1 uncultured Christensenellaceae bacterium
TTTTAGCTATTCTATATGCAGACATTCCCTGTGCCTTTAATATAGATATTTGCCCACGTTCAATTTCATTTAAATGCTTGTGTTTCCGGTTGGTCATTATCTCCTTCATAAAAATTTACCCCAATCCCCAATTTTATATAAATTCCTCCTTGTCCTATTTATACCATTTAAAGGGTTATTTTGCAAATTTTTGTATTTTTTTAAAGAATACCTCAATTTACTATTGACATTTCAATATGCGTAATAAATTTTCTATTTCAAAAATAAAACTCTTGCATATTGTGAATTAAAGGAGTATAATCAAAAATAGAATAGATTAGACTAGAAAAGAATAGGAGAGATTAGTTATGAAACAAATCCCAAACAAAGTATATCTTAATGAAAGCGACCTTCCAAAGCAATGGTACAACATTGTTGCGGATATGAAAACAAAGCCGAGCCCTTATTTTAGCGCTAAAACCGGCAAGGTCGTATCTGCAAGCGATTTAGAAGCAATTTTTCCAAAGTCGATAATTGAACAGGAAACCTGCACTGACAGGTATGTAGATATCCCTGAGCCTATTATGGATATGTACCGCATGATGCGTCCTTCTCCGCTTTGCCGTGCTTACAGGCTGGAAAAAGCCCTTGGCACCCCTGCAAAGATTTATTACAAGTATGAAGGAAACAACCCAAGCGGCAGTCATAAGCTTAACAGCGCCATTCCTCAGGCTTACTTTAATATGCGCGACGGTATTAAAAGACTGACAACGGAAACAGGCGCAGGGCAATGGGGCACTGCTCTTAGCGTTGCCGCTACTTATTACGGCCTTGAATGCACGGTTTACATGGTTAAAGTCAGCGCTCGCCAAAAGGCATACCGCCGCATGATTATGGAAGCTTACGGCGCAAACCTTATTGAAAGCCCAAGCGAGCTGACTGAGGCAGGCAGAAAGATTTTAAAGGAAAACCCTGATAACATGGGAAGTCTAGGCATTGCCATAAGCGAAGCCGTTGAGGATGCAGCCGGCAGGGCAGACACAAATTATGCTCTTGGAAGCGTGATGAATCACGTTTGTATGCACCAAACCATTATAGGTCAGGAAGCAATTAAACAGTTTGAAATGATTGACGATTATCCTGATATTGTGGTTGCTTGCTGCGGCGGCGGAAGCAATTTTTCAGGAACTGCCTTTCCGTTTATAAGAGAGAATTTAAAAGGCGGAAAGAACACACGCATTATAGCCGTTGAGCCAAGCGCATGCCCTACAATGACCAAAGGCAAGTTTGCTTACGATTACGGCGACGTGGCGGGGATGACCCCTATTTGCAAAATGTTCACTCTCGGCCATGATTTTATGCCGCCCGGAATTCATGCCGGCGGTCTGCGTTATCACGGTATGGCGCCGCTGGTTAGCCAGCTCTATGCCGATGGATGCTTTGAAGCTACATCTGCTGTGCAGTCCGACGTGTTTAAGGCGGGCCTGCTCTTTGCCAAGAATGAAATTATTGTTCCTGCTCCTGAAAGCTGTCACGCTATTTGCGGCGCTATTAAGGAAGCGGAAAAATGCAAGGAAACAGGGGAGGAGAAAACCATTCTTTTCACTCTCAGCGGAAACGGTTATTTTGATATGCTGGCTTACGATAAATATCTTCACGGTCAAACCGAAGATATTGCCTATGACGAAAAGCTTATTGAACAAAGCCTTGCTAAGCTGCCTAAGATAGAGATGTAGTATTAGTTTTTTCCTACTTCTCTTTTTAAAAAAAGAGAAGTAGCAAGAGAAAAACTAATTACGAAGTAAGATATTTTAGATGATACAAACAAAAACCACGTTTGCATAAACGTGGTTTTTGTTGCATTTTACGACAAAATAGATGTTTTTTCTTGAATGTTATGTTATTATAACATATAATAAAAACCATAGAGGAGCCAGTGCAGGCGGCTTCGTCGGAGCAAAGTTCGTTTTGCTCCGTTTTTCTTTATAAAG
>CAJUEF010000056.1 GCA_910585035.1 uncultured Christensenellaceae bacterium
CCACTCTGAATGGCTAAGGTCTTTTGTATTACATAATGCTATTGCTTCCATTTACCTCCTCCTAATAATCTCCGTCATTAATTAGCTCCGCAATGCAGCTCTGCATTTCCTCGCTGTGCCTTTGCATAAATAAGCGTATCTTTCCTCTTGCTGTCTCTACACACTTAGGGCAGCAATCTTCAAAACCATCGTAATATGGATAAAGCTCGCCGCATTCGGGGCATTCCTTGGCTTCTACGAACATGCCGCCGCATTCGCATTCATCCTTTATAAATCTTTCTTCTGCAACAGTGCTTCCGTATGCATGATATTCAACACACTCTTGCAGCTCTTCCGCAATCTTTCCGCATTCATCGCAAATATACATATCAATCAAACCCTTCTTTATAAAAGTTGTTACTTATGTCATCATAATTTAAGTATGTAATATCATTTATCGCCTTAACAATTTTTTTCTTGGTTTCATGACACGGCATATAACCATAATTCACATATCTTATCATCCTATTAAACGTACCAATAGGAAAAAATATTTCATCTTTATCAACAACAAGCCTTCTTAAAAATAGATGTTCAAAAAAATCTTTATGATGTGAAATCGTATATGTCACATTTGTCTCGCCGTCAATTTCTTCAATATGTTTTTGTAATGCAAATTTAGTTATGGTAAAGTCAAATTCCTCTAGGGTATCGACAGGTTCTAAAAATGTCTTTCTTATCAGTTCAACTATCACGCCAGTACTTTTTTCTCTAAATCCAATACAGTTATCATTTTCATATAGTTTTATAAAGAGTTCATCTTGTTCATATTCAGAAACTGTGTCATAAAAATCTTGCATTGATTGAAAAAATATATCTACGTCTTTTATGGATGTACCATTAAAGATATTTTTAAAACATCCACCGGCAATAAACCCTTTATCTTTTTTTATGTATCTTGTTAATGGTTTTAACAGTTTAAAATTGTTTAAAGAATCAACAGACACAATGTTTTCACTTAATTTCATTTGACTTTTCCTCCTTTTTCATTTACACTTATATTGACTTTTCTACCTTGTGTCTTTTTGGACACGCCGTCCGTGGCTGCGGGCGGTTTTTTTATTATTTTCCGCGCCTTTTTTATGTGTACATTTACCGTATGAGCTGCATTCGCCGCTATCACCATCATTGTAGAAAAAATAAGATGTTCCCCTGTGGGCTCCTTAATGTCGTCAATATAGTTTTGATACTTTCTAATAGAATTGACCAAATCGCACACCCTTAAGTTAATTTCATTTAACGCATCTTCAATGTCCATCTCTCTCACCTCCTTTATTACTCCGCATAAATATCATTCCTGTCTATTTGGCATTCTCCCTTTAAGGGATACCGCCTTATCAGCTCTTCTTTTTCATTCCAAGCCCTTACAGCCTCCTCATGTCTTGCATAACACCTGGTGCTTGTCCCACATTCATTACACTGGACTACAAACTCATATGCTTTTGGCTCTCCTCCGCAGTTACACTTCCTCAGCTTCATTGTTAAAATCCTTTTCTATTCGTTCAAAATATACGTCCCAACTTGGATTAATCTCCAAAACTGATTCTTTAATATCTCTTGTATGGTACATTAAATTTTTATAAACTATTAATGGTGTTAATATCTCAGGAAGCCCCAGTTCTTCAACTTTGACATCAACTTCACACAAAAAGTCTTCAACGTGCTTTTGTATTAACTCCGAAGCATAATTACTTAAGTCATCCGTTTTATCCATCTCTCTCACCTCCTTAATCGTCCCATAGCTCACATGCCACGTATGCGGCT
>CAJUEF010000057.1 GCA_910585035.1 uncultured Christensenellaceae bacterium
AAAGTTTGGAAAAGGTAAAGCATACGAATGTAAAATGCATTTTGGCGGATGCAAGCAAAGAGCTTCCGGTAAAAGAGCCGGAAAGGGTATGCTTTACTGTAGCCTCGGAAAGGGCGGACGGGATGATTGCAAAAGTTTTCCGGTTATCCAGAAACCAAAGTTTAGAGCTGTTTAAAGGGAAAAAAGTGTATGTAAACGGCAGGCTGAACGAAAACAACAGTTATATCCTGAAAAACGGCGACATAGTTTCCGTACGTGGTCATGGCCGTTTTATCTATTACGGCGCAGGGCACGAAACGAAAAAAGGCAAATGGAGCGTTTCGGCAGGTATATACAAATAGATGGCTTTTACAGGTTTTGCACATTGCTTTTGCTTGTGCGGAAGCTATTTGTATAATTTTTTTGTGTTGTTTGCCAAGCGGCGATGCGGGGCAGACTTTATACAAAGGAGGATTCTATGTATTCGTATACTATGGTACAATGGCTGTTTTTCTTTTATTTTTATTGTCTTTTCGGTTGGTGCTTTGAGTCTTCTTATGTTTCTCTGAAAAAGAGGAAATTGGTAAACCGGGGATTTATGCGGGGACCGTTTTTACCTTTGTACGGAAGCGGGGCTATCATGATGTTGATGGTTTCCATGCCATTCCAGCACAATATACTGCTTACTTATATTGCCGGGTGTATTGGGGCCACAGCTTTGGAATATGTGACAGGCGTTGTGATGGAAGCATTATTTAAAGTAAGATATTGGGACTATTCCAACCAGAAATTTAATTTTCAGGGGCAAATTTGTTTAAGTTCCACATTAGCGTGGGGCGGGCTGACTATCCTTATGACAAGGGTAGTCCATAAACCGGTAGAACAGCTTATGCTTGCCATCCCGGGCGGAGCCCTTACAGTGATGACCTATGTATTGACGGTATACATTGTGGCGGACTTTACCTTATCCTTCAAGACAGCTATCGATTTGCGGGATATCCTTGTTAAGATGGAAGCAGCAAGAGAAGAGCTGGAACGGGTGCAAAAACGTTTGGATGTAATTATTGCAGTGTCCAATGAGGAACGTGAGATAAAAAGGCAGGAGCGCAGCCAGAGGATTGATGAGTTGATTGACGGTATTGAGGAGCGGCTTGGCGGCTTAAAGGAGAAAATACAAAACGAGGTTTCCTTATATCCTGACGGAATCAAAGAAGAGATTCAGGAATTACGTATGAAATATCGGATAAATGTAGAAAATAGGATACAGCTCAGGTCGATAAAAGATTTTTATAAAAGGCAGATGATTAAAGGGAACCCCACAATGGTTTCCAAACGGTTTAGAGATACCCTTCAGGAATTGAAAGAAACGGTAGAAGGCTGGAATAAGGAGTGATATGGAATAAAAGAACAGCTCCTTCAAAGATGTACTATAAAAAGCTGCAGTATAAAAAGCTGCAGTATAAAAAGATGCACTATAAAAAGCTGTACTATAGAAAGACGCACTATATATAGATGTATCATAAAAATGTAACTTAATAGATTAACAAATATTCATAAATATGGCTGTCTCAATGAATTAACATTTATCCATCGAGGCAGCCTTATTTTACCTTCATTTATTCTCACATTTCATTTTTTATTCCCGCGAGCA
>CAJUEF010000058.1 GCA_910585035.1 uncultured Christensenellaceae bacterium
CCACTCTGAATGGCTAAGGTCTTTTGTATTACATAATGCTATTGCTTCCATTTACTTCCCCCTAATAATCGCCGTCATTAATTAGCTCTGCAATGCAGCTCTGCATTTCCTCGCTGTGGCGTTGCATAAATAAGCGTATCTTTCCTCTTGCTGTCTCTACGCACTTAGGGCAGCAATCTTCAAAGCCGTCATAATGGGGATAAAACTCGCCGCATTCAGGGCATTCATTAGCTTCTACGAACATTCCACCGCATTCGCATTCATCTTTTAAATATCTTTCTTCTGCAACAGTGTTTCCGTATTGGTAACATTCAACGTATTCTTTCAATTCTTCCGCAAGCTTTCTGCATTCATCACATATGTACAATTTTATTTCCTCCCTTTCACTGATACCTTTAGTTCGCCATCATTGCCGTACAATGTTATATCCCCTGCTCTTTTCTCCTGCTCAGGCATTAGCCATAGCCACCTTAATATTGCTTTAAGCATCCTCTTCTTTTACTCCTTTGGTAATATATCTCATATATGTGCCTGCACCATCCTTTGTTATTTCATCGTATACCAGCATATGAGTTTCATTACGGCTCTTTATTTCTTCCAACATATCCATTGTAGGTATCATTTTTAAATAATCCTTTAAGCTTACATTTACATCTATTTCCTTTGTCTGTGTTCCTGCTTTTTTCATCTTTTAAACAACTCCTATTTGTGTTATACTTTTTTAGTTGGTTTATCTATTCTTTCTGTTCCAGCAGATAATCAATAGACTTTTCCAACAATTCCTTTAGGCTGCACCAGACTTTTATGCTACCATCAGAAGTTCCAGCTTCGAGAGCTTGATATTGTCTGGTGCTTATGCCCAATTTTTTTGCCATTTGGGCTTGTGTAAAGCTTTTAGCTTTTCGTAACTTAATAAGATTTTCTCGCAAAATCACCGTCCCCTTTTTGGATTTAACACGAACTTTAATCTCGTATTATGTTTTTATACTATACGAATTTTAATCTCGTGTCAATCTTTTTTGTATTTTTTAGGAGTTGATTAATTTATGGATACATTTAACCAGAGATTAAAAGAATTAAGACGTTTAAAAAAACAACGACAAGTAGACTTGGCTATAATATTAGAAATGACAATCAGAAATTATCAAGATTATGAGGCTGGAAAAATTGACCCTCCAACTTCAAAACTTATAGCCCTTGCCGACTACTTTGATGTATCCATTGATTATTTAGTAGGGCGTACCGACAACCCTAATTCACATAAACAGTAAATCTAGCTTAATTTCATTTGACTTTTCCTCCTTTTTCATTTACACTTATATTGACTTTTCTACCTTGTGTCTTTTTGGACACGCCGTCCGTGGCTGCGGGCGGTTTTTTTATTATTTTCCGCGCCTTTTTTATGTGTACATTTACCGTATGAGCTGCATTCGCCGCTATCACCATCATTGTAGAAAAAATAAGATGTTCCCCTGTGGGCTCCTTAATGTCGTCAATATAGTTTTGATACTTTCTAATAGAATTGACCAAATCGCACACCCTTAAGTTAATTTCATTTAACGCATCTTCAATGTCCATCTCTCTCACCTCCTTAATCGTCCCATAGCTCACATGCCACGTATGCGGCT
>CAJUEF010000059.1:0-336 GCA_910585035.1 uncultured Christensenellaceae bacterium
ATATATTTAGCCTGGATTATTCATAGAATAACAGCATTAACTGCTGAAATCCGCATGGTTACTGTATTTTAATTGAATAGTGCTTTTCACTTATTTGGGTGAATAGAAAAAGACCCCTATCTATGGTAAAATTTAGGTGATAAATCCAAATCGAAACCAGGGAAGGGGTCTTTATATTGATATTTTAAACACTGTACGCTTAAAAAGCAATAGCCAAATATAACCGGGTGAATAAATACAGTAAAAAGACCAGTGGAAAAATAGTAATAATTTTGAAAAAACTTGCGTTATGTTGTAACAAACACCGTTATTATGTGATATAAGAGATAAGCTATA
>CAJUEF010000059.1:346-1548 GCA_910585035.1 uncultured Christensenellaceae bacterium
CAGGATTCTTGTAAAAATATAGACATGGATTCGATTTATCAAGAGTATGCGAATTTAGTTTACCGTTTTTTATATTCCTATACGCAGGATATAGAATGGTCTCAAGAACTAATGCAGGAAACATTTTTACGGGCGGTAGGCTCCATTTCACGTTATAACGGCTCTTGTAAATTATCTGTATGGCTTTGCCAGATAGCGAAACATGTTTTATATCAGGAGCTTCGAAAAAAGAAGCGTGCTGAAATGGTAGGATTGGCAGATTATTTACCGGATGATTCTTCAGAGGACGGAGAGACCAGCGTACTGAATCAGGAAAATAAAATAGAGCTTTATCAGGCAATCCATCATTTGCCAGAGTTGGAACGGGAAGTTATTTTATATCGAATTACGGGCGAACTTTCTTTTCGTGAAATAGGAGCAATTTTAGGAAAGAGTGAAAATTGGAGTAGGACGGTTTTTTATCGAGCAAAGCAGAAAATCAAAAAGGAGTTGAAGGCACATGAATAGCAATTATTCCTGCGATATCATAAAGGATCTGCTTCCCGGATATATTGACGGAGTTTTAAGCGAAGCAGGGGAAAATGTAGTAAAAGGGCATTTAGAAGAATGCGAAAAATGTAATAGAGCCTATCTGGAAATGAAAGAAGAATTGAATAATGGAATGGAAGCAAAAGAACAAATTGCACTTGACGGATTTAAAAAATTGCGGCAACATACCAGAAAATTGAAAATTGCCGTTGGAATCACTACAGGGTTGCTGGTATTTCTTTTACTATCCGCTTTTGTAAGAGTCTTTGTAATCGGCGTTCCTATATCTACTCACGCAATGAGTGTAGATGATCTTTCATATAATGAAGAAACAAATTGTCTTGAAATAAGTGGTACAGTCAATTTTGCTTCCTGCCGGGTCAGCCGCGTGGTCTGGAAACAGAGTGAAGAAAACAGCAACGCTGTAAATGTGTTTGTATATGGAGCCGAAACATTGCCTTTTCAATCGGAGAAAGGAGAGTTTAACATATCAGTTCCCAATATGAAAGGTAAAACAGCGTATCTTGCCTGTCCGGATTTTGACCAGCGAGAGGTATATAATTGGAAGCATTACCACAACGAAAAACTGATAGAATTGGAGAATGAAATATACGATCATCTTACAGAACTGGACAGAACCAGGGACGCATTAAGTTATAACGGTGGGATTGAAA
>CAJUEF010000060.1 GCA_910585035.1 uncultured Christensenellaceae bacterium
GGTAGCAAAAAATAAACGTAAAGTTTTCTCGGTAAACATTACCAATAAATTGGGGGAACGTATGAAATCAGCCCGTGAAAGCAGAGGATATACACGGGAACAGCTTTCGGAGCGCTCAGGTGTCAGCGAACGATATATTGTCGCTATTGAAAATGAGGGCAGTATTCCTAAAATACCTGTTCTGAACGATCTGCTTCGTGGGTTGGCTCTGTCAGCTAATTTCATTTTTTACCCGGAACAAGATATTGACGACCCGCAATTAGATCATCTTATTCGTCTATATTATGCTTGCGATGTGCGAGATCGCAAAGTAATCATAGACGTAGCTAATTCGTTAATAGACAACAGGGAATCCCAAAATTAATCTTTTGTGTGACGGTTATTGATTGCAACTGCCTCTTTTTTGATGAACAAGCTATTCCCGTGATAGTAGATGTTACATAGGCAATCATATAACCCATCACAGCAGCCTACAAAAAAGAGCCGATAACCGCATTTGTCACTTGCGGATTATCGGCTCTGCGTCTATGCGTCTGGCTCTTTAATTATAGAGATATTCAGTTGTTTGACATTAATAAGTCTTTCCTGCTTACACTTAGGGCAAAACAGAGGAAAATTTTTCAATTCTGTGTCAGCCCGGATTTTTAGCCGTGTTTTGTTTCCACATACGGGGCATAATATCCATTCTCTTACAGTTGTTCTCCTGCTTACCGAAATCAATATTCTTTCCTCCTAAAAATAGCAACTGTTAAAGGATAAGATAAGGCAAGGGCTAATAATGAACAAGCAAGCATAACAGCTGCTTTTAATATAATCTTCCATATAGTCATCTCTGAAATCAAAGCAATGTTAATAAATGTGCTGATCGCCATAGTAATGCCTATTGCACATAAAAGGCTGATCACTAAGAATACGCCAGTTCTTTCCTCACCGCCCAAATAAAAAAGAGGGAAGAAAATTGCTCCCGCAAAAAGGCTGATACTGATCCCCGTTGAAAACATCAGCAGAGCGTCAATACTTTGGCCAAATGGACAGCCGTGTAGGAGCCAAGATAAGCCCATCCCTATTACAGCAAAAATTATCCCAACAGCTAACCATATAAGCTGGTTTATAAAATAGCTTTTTACAATATCTGCTCTTTTTACTGGCGTAGTAAGTTTATACTTTCCCCACTTTGAGATGTACTCTTTTCCCATGCTCGCAACTGCGTTCATTGAAAAACCGATTATTCCCAATAGCATATAAAAAAGCAAAAGCTGCTGGCTGACAACAACAATAACAAAAATCCCTAATAAAAACATAAAAGCTGAAAAAACCTTTGCGCTTGAACGTACAGCATAAAAATTATTTTTAAGTAATCCTTTCATACACGCTCCCCCTTTACAAGTAATAGCATAATTTCATCAACTGAAACATGATCGATAACAGCATTTCGGTATTTGCGCTGTATTTCATTTCCATTGGATACTAATACATCAATTTGATAATCTCTTTTTCGATAGGCAAGTATATCGCCAGGATCTAATTCAAGAAATTGACTTTCTT